>CAMORO010000018.1 GCA_946623875.1 uncultured Lachnospiraceae bacterium
GGGGCATATTTTATAAATATATGTATTGGATGAATCCAAAACAGCGAAAAATACGCAGTATTTTGAGCCTGTTCTGAATAGTTACAATATATGTTGTATAAATACCTGTTCCGGGCTGAATTCCAAGACATCCGGACGGCAATTTCAACAATTTCATATACTGAATTTTGTTAGTTTTTTTATGAAGAAAAATGTCACAAACGAGGTTTAATGTGTTATAATGTTTTCACACGGAAGGGAAAAGAAGGCCACATAAGGAGGTGGGGCTATGGAAATAACACCGATGATCGATATTCCGTCATTATCAATGGCAATGTCACAGAACAAGGTGATGAGTGATGTATCGGTTGCAATGCTTGACACTTCACTTGATGTATTCAAGGATGCAGGCGAATCGATGACGAAGATGATGGAACAGTCAGTTAATCCGAATATAGGCGGAAATATTGATATTTCCGTTTAAACGCAAATATAATTCTCTATCAAAACATCCTCTTTAAAACAGCCGGGTCGCGCCGGCTGTTTTTACTTGCATCGGATCCCGTTACATAAAGAAGTCGAGCACCATGTCCAGAAGAAAGATCACAAACAGGCACAGAACTATGGCAACATATCCCGCAGCACTCAGTACATGCGGTTTGGCCGCTTCCTCATCATCTTTCCTTTCCGGCTTGCCAAACATTGACACCACATGTTCAAGCCGCCCCTGATTCTTGCAAATAAAAATATATACACCGGCCGCAAGCGCTGTACAGAACAATGACATTACAAGCAATATACCGATAGCCTGCAGCTTATCATCCAGAGTCACCTGATCATTTACTCCTGACAGGATATCTATTCCCATTGCCGAATACATCTTATCGGCGGCGAGCATCAGCAGGACATTCCATGTGTTTATCACCATATGTGCCGTAACGGATGCCCAAATGCTTCCTGTTCCTTCGATCAGCATTCCAAACACAACACCGAGAACAAGCGCATAGCTCAACTGATTGAGATTAAGATGCATAAGCCCGAAAAACAGAGCGCTTAAAACAGCAGCGGCAAAGATATATCCGGATCTTCTTAAGCCTCCGAAAATAACACCCCTGAAGGTGAATTCCTCACAGAACGGACCAAGTATTCCAACCATAAAAATGATCATCGGCACAGACAGACCGTCGAACCTGCTCGAAAGCTCGATCGCAGCATTGGTCGTAAAAAGCTGTGAAAAAACGTTTATAAGACTTATGAAAGGCATGATCAGAAAAGTAAAAACTATAACAAGCAGGACAGTACTTATTTTGATCCGCCTAAACTGCATCCATTCGATGAGATCCACATTATGAATGAGTATAAAAATAAAGGACGGAACCAATATAAGGAGCTGTGTCAGACACAGCGTCCCCATGATCCCGATCCCTATACCGCCATAACTAAGCGTCGATATAAGTATCGACGCCGTTAAATGCAATATTATCAAACACAGAAAAAATCCGTTAACTCTCTTACTGTCTTTATTCATACTCCTATGGGTCTTTTCCCTTTATGCATTAACCATAAAGTTAACGATCTTGTCGATATCCTCGGGCTCATAAGCAACTATCTCAAGCTCCTCAATAGTACCGTCCGAAAAGATATTTGCAAGTGAAACATACTGTGACAGCTTGGATTTAAGATTAAGACGGTCTCCCTCACCTGTAACCAGCTCAACCTTACCCTTGCATCCGTCTACTACCGAAAAAAACTTCTCAATGTCATTAATCTTTGTAACCTTCATAATATACTCCTTTCATGATCAACTCAATTTATCATTACATCTGTTCATTTCAAACGCTCACAACATATAAGGCTCATGATCACTTAAGTGCAACAGCCTCAACCTCGATAAGCACATCCTTCGGAAGCCTTGCAACCTCAACGCAGCTCCTTGCAGGATAACTTCCATGTGCAAAAAAACCGGCATATACCTCATTGACCTTCGCAAAATCATTCATATCCTTAATGAACACAGTTGTCTTGATAACCTTGTCCATACCGCTGCCCGCTGCCTCAAGCAATTCCTTCACGTTGGTAAGCGCCTGCTTCGCCTGCGCTTCTATCCCGCTTACTATCTCACCCGTTGCAGGTATCACGGGTATCATACCCGATGTGTAGATACAGCCACCTGCCTCAACTGCCTGTGAATAAGGTCCTATTGCAGCCGGAGCTTTATCGGTGCTTATTATCTTTTTCTCCACTCCTGTCACCCCTTTCGTCCATAACAGCCTCTCCTGCGCTGTCCTGTGATATTTCTTCTCTTTTCTCTGTGTCAGACTACGTTATAACACGTTTTAGGCTTTTTGTAAACCCACTTATACTACAGTCTGCGAATGGACTTATCGGTGATCTCTATCCTTCTTTCCTTATACAGCCTGCCCACCGCACGTTTGAATTCATTCTTACTCATATTGAATTCGCGTTTAATGGTTTCGGGGGAAGCCTTATCATTGAATGGCAGTACCCCGTCAAAAGCCTCTATGACCTTCATGATCTTTTCGGCATCCTCATCCATCTGGATATACGCCTTCTTGCGGATGCTCAGTGTCAGCTTGCCGTCATCCCTGATCCCGGTGATCCTTGCATGTATCTTCTGCCCCTCTCTTACATCGCCGAAGAGTTCCTTCTTCGGAATAAGTGCCGAATACTCGTCATCCACCGCAACAAAGGCTCCGAAATTGTCGCTGATCAGATACACCCTTCCCTCTACCTCTTCACCGACCCTGTAATTGTGATCGGTATCAAGGTAATCATAAACATTCATGGTAAGACACAGCCTTGAACTCTTGTCAATATACAGTGCAACAAGGCACTCATCACCCGGATGCAGCCTGTATGTCTGTTCCCTGTACGGAAGCAGCAGATCCTTCTCAAGTCCCCAGTCAACAAAGGCACCTATCTTACCTACTTCCTTAACCTTAAGTACGGCAACCCCGCCCTTCTTTATAAGCGGTGTATTTACGGTCGCTATCAGCCTGTCCTTACTGTCCTTATAAATAAACACATCTATTTCACTGCCGACCCTTGTACCCTCCGGCACCTGCTTTATCGGAAGAAGTATCCTCTCATCACGCGAACCGGCCTCCGTATCCGCCAGATAAGCACCGTGATCGGCAATCTTAACAACTCTCAGCAGTTGATTCTCACCCAGATTAAACATAATCAGTTCCTACTGTACCACTTCACCCGCATTATATCTGTTTACAAGACTGTGAATACGCTCAAAAGGATCGAGCAGATCCGAGATCGACGTATCATGATTGAGGGTATCGATTATATAAGCAATATACTTACTCATATCACAGCTTATGTAATAAGGCTTCTCAAGAAGCTCCGGCATCTGATAAACGAGATTGGTCGTCAGTACCTTGTCAAACAGTCCTTCTTCATATGCGTCATCAAAAACCTTAAGACCCTTCGTGAACAGACCAAAGGTTGCCGCAATGAATATCCTTCCGGCCTTACGCTTCTTAAGCTGTCTTGCCACATCGAGCACGCTTTCACCCGAAGATATCATATCATCAACCACAAGTACATCCTTACCTTCTACCGAGGAGCCAAGGAATTCATGACTGACTATGGGATTACGCCCGTCAACTATCTTGGTGTAGTCACGTCTCTTATAAAACATTCCCATATCAAGTCCAAGCATATTCGCAAGATAGATGGCTCTTGACATACCTCCCTCATCGGGACTTATCATCATCATATGCTCGGAATTTATCTTAAGGTCATGTACACTTCCGAGAAGTCCCTTTACGAACTGATATGCAGGCCTTACGGTTTCAAATCCGGACAGCGGGATCGCGTTCTGCACTCTCGGATCATGCGCATCAAAGGTGATGATGTTGTCTACACCCATCCTGACCATTTCCTGAAGAGCAATCGCACAGTCAAGGGATTCCCTTGCGCTTCTCTTGTGCTGGCGGCTCTCATACAGGAAGGGCATTATTACCGTGATCCTTCTTGCCTTACCGCCTACCGCGGCTATTATCCTCTTAAGATCCTGATAATGATCATCCGGGGACATATGGTTCTCATGACCGCACAGCCTGTAGGTCAGGCTGTAATTAGTGATATCCACAAGTATATACAGATCCGTACCGCGTACCGACTCATTTATCACGCCCTTGGCCTCGCCGGTCCCGAACCGGTTTATCTGGGCATCAAGTATGTATGATTCTCTCTGGTATCCGGCAAAAGGAAGCGAATCCTTATGTTCATTTTCCCTTTCCGTCCGCCACTTGACCAGATAATCGTCGATCTTGTGTCCCAGATCTATGCATCCCTCCAGCGGTATCATGCGGAGAGATCCTACAGGGATCGATTCCAGGTTACGTTTTTCCTCACGGTTAGGCATGAATATCCTCACTTTCTGCTTGAAGCTCTCTTAATCTTAATCCTCAGATCCTTAATGCTTGGTTTTATCATCCTGTATTTACCGTAAATCCTTGAGAAAGTCCTCTCCGAATATCTCCCGGAAATATCCTCAATGGACAGATTGGTCGATATGATCGTTGCCCTGTTCCTGTTATCACGTTCATTGATAATCAGAAACAACTGGCTCTGGACAAACGAATTGGTCATCTCCGTTCCCAGATCATCTATGATCAGCAGATCACAGTCAAAAATATCCTCGTGCATCCGGTTTATATCCTCGCTGACCTCACCGGACCTGAACGCATACTTAGCAAGTGTATCAAATAATTGATAAGCTGTAAAGTAAATAACCGAGTGTCCCTTCTTAAGCAGTTCGTTGGCGATGCAGTTAGTCAGGAAGGTCTTTCCCACACCCACTTCGCCGTAAAACAGCAGATTCTCGTATTTACTGTCAAAATCATTTACATATGCCTTGCAGTTGTCGATAATGGTCTGCATTGCCGGAAGTTCCGTATCATCATAATAATCCATGCTCAGAGTGTCGAAATTCTCACGTTTAAGAACATTTTCTATATTGGACTGCGAATACAGATGCTTTATTATGGCCTGCTTAAGGCAGTGACACCTGACACCGTCCACATAGCCCGTATCCCCGCATTCCTTACATTCATATACGGGTTCAAGGTAATCCTCGGGGAACCCCGCTTCCCTCATAAGCTCCTTTTTCCTTGCGGATATATCCCTGATCGTCTGTCTTAACGCATTTAAGGCACTTACATCTCCTCCGATAAGCTTCCTTCCCTGTTCTAAGGAGATTTCAGCCACACGCCGGTCAAGTGCCTCATATTCCGGTATCCTGTCATACACCTCACGCTTTCTTTCCATGGTAAGGTGTCTTGCTCTATTCTGTTTTTCTTCGTATGTACGCATTATTTCATCGTACTGCGCATTAGATATCGACATACATTATCCTTAATTCGTAAGTGCATCCTTTTCAAGCTCGGCATAATCATACTTCCTCTGGGAGAAATTATTGAAATCCGATGACTGTGATGCCGCACCGTTTGTCCGTCCCGAAGGAGCAGGCCTGGCAGCCTTCTTTGATCTCTTCATGGAATGAGCAGCATCAAGCTTATCTATATCCTTAAGCTCCTTAACGCCTGCCTCCTTCCAGTTCGAAAGTATCGAATCCGCATATTCAAAGCTTGCGCTGTGAATGTTCATTATTGTCCTGTTACATGCCTCGCAGATGATATCAATGCCAAAGCCGTATACCCTGTTCCATTTGCACACATATGATATTTCCGGCTCGATCGGATTCCTTCCGCTTATACCGAAGGCCCTGAACACCTCATATACTTCCTTCGGAGCATTTCCCGTTCGTGCTTTGGCTTCATCCACGGATGTTATACCTGTTTCCACCCATGTTTTCGCAACCGACTCGATGTATTTGATATTTTTCTTTTTATTGTTTGCACAATACTCGATAAGATACTCGATAAGGTCGGGCTCAAAGCCGTATTTATCGTACATAAACAGTATTGAACTTATCTCATCCGGTCTTAAAGTCTTGGCCAGATACGTTTCCGCAATAAAGAGAAGCTGGCTTATCTCAGGCCTGCTCTTAAACTGCATGAGCTCCTCTGCCGTATATGAGCTCTTATTCGAAAAATCGATCACCTTGACTCTGCCTCCGTCACCGGGGATGTCCATGCCCTCGTTAGGATCACCGTATCCCGGATCCATCTCATTTACCGGATACACGGAAGCCGGCATACCGGAGCGGATGTCAAGCAGCCTGATACCCGTAAGACTTCCCATGGAATTAAAGCTTAATGAAATAACCCTTTTGATATCCCAGTACTTAAGCGCCCTGAGAACATCCTTCTCGGTATAATTGAAATGATCCGCAATATCTTCAACGGATATATCCGCACCCGTGTTAATATATCTCAACAGGTATAAATATACCTTTATCTGAGCATCATTGGCTTCCGTCATGTAATTGTCAATGAAGATGTTACTCACCACCGTAACATCCGAGGAATAATCCATGCTTATGGCTATACTTCCCATTAACCACACCTGCCGTCAGTTATTCCCCTTATACTCTCCCCTGATCTGTCACAAGTTATACCCTTATGACCGTTCGCTGTCTCTTGATCCTTTCCTTGCCACACAAGGATCCCAAGAACTTAGCAATAGGGATTATAGCACAGAAAACCGGCAGAGGAAACAAAATCTTATGCTCAGAAAACCCGTTCATTTTGTATGATTTTACTGTGGATAATAACGAAACCCTGTACGTTTTTTGTTATGGATACCTCATAAACCCCAAAACATAAGAGGTCATTAAATTCCCTGTAACTTTTTACGTCAACCAAAAAATCCACAACCCGATTTGGGATAAATCCCCTCATCCGGTTGTGGATATTGTGGATAACTATTCCTTAAGAAGATCCTCGCCGATATTTACTACATCTCCGGCTCCCATGGTTATCAACAGATCCCCACGCAAAGTTTTTTTTCTGAGGAACTCCTCTATCTCTTTAAATGTGGAAAAGCAGTATGCCTCACGCCCCTGTTTCTTAAGTGCATCACATATTAGCGAAGAACTCATTCCCAGAGTATCCTTCTCCCTTGCGGCATATATTTCGGCCAGAACAACCACATCCGCAAGCTTAAGAGCATCTACGAATTCATCAAACAATGCTTTCGTCCTTGTATATGTATGCGGCTGAAATACGCATACTACCCTGTTATGCGGATAATTCCGGGCTGTTTTAAGGGTTGCCCTGATCTCGGTAGGATGATGTGCATAGTCATCTATTATGGTCACTTCTCCCATCCTGCCCTTAAACTGAAAGCGTCTGTCTGTACCCTCAAATCTTTCAAAGCCACGTACTACCGCGTCCCTGTCTATGTTAAGATGCTCTGCAAGCGCTATTGCCGCAAGCGCATTTCCTATATTGTGCTCACCCGGGACTTTCAGCCCTATCCTCACATCATTCAGAAGCGCAGAGTCACTGTCCTTTTCTTTTCTGACCTTAACATCAAAAGAAGCGCATCCGAGATCATCATATGAAATATTTAAGGCCGTCAGATCAGCATCCGTTCCTTCATTATGCGATACGGTCATTACCCTGCACTTAAGTCCCTGAGTGATCTCCTCATATCTTTCTATATCTGCATTGATTATTAGCAGTCCGTCATCGGGAAGAAGCTGTGCAAACCGCCTGAATGATGCCCTGATATCATCGATATCCTTGAAAAAGTCAAGATGATCCTCATCAATATTAAGAATGATATCGACTGTGGGATTGAAACTCAGAAAGCTGTTGGTGTACTCACAGGCCTCGGTGACAAAGTTGCCCGAATGCCCGATACGTATATTTCCGCCTATTTCTTTAAGCATGCCTCCGACAGATACAGTGGGATCCATTCCCGCTTCCATGAGTATATCCGTAACCATTGAAGTTGTGGTTGTCTTTCCGTGTGTACCTGCCACCGCAACAGCCAATTCGTAGTTGCTCATTATCTGTCCGAGAAGTTCAGCCCTTGTAAGTTCGGGAATACCCCTTCTCCTCACCTCGGCAAGCTCCTCATTGTCATCTTTTATCGCTGCCGTATAAACGACCAGCTCAATATCATCACTTATATTAGCCGCACACTGCCCGTAATATACGGTAATACCCTTTTCTTCCAGTGTCTTTGTAAGCTCCGATTCCCCTCTGTCGGAACCCGACACCTTAAACCCACGGTCAAGCAGTATTTCAGCAAGACCGCTCATACTGATACCACCGATCCCGATGAAATGCACCCTGACCGGAGCACTGTAATCAATCCTGTACATTTATTCCTCTTTCCTCCCCTTTAATAATCCTAGCATTCCGTCAGGCTTCTTACACGGCCGACGAATTAAGATATCTGACCTGCTCCTCAGTCAGCACATCTATATGCTTTCCAAGAAATGCCAGCTTACGTACCGCAACATCATTATCGACCTCGCGCGGCACATCGATTATCATCCTGTCAAGCTGTCCTTCATGTTCAACCAGATACTTTGCGGACAGAGCCTGAATTGCAAATGACATATCCATGATCTCGGCCGGATGTCCGTCGCCTGCTGCCAGATTGACAAGCCTTCCCTCTGCAAGGATGTATATCCACTGTCCCGTAGGAAGCCTGTATCCCATGATATTCTTTCTCATCTCCCGTGTCTCTACGGCATTGGCCTTGAGCCATGCCATATCTATCTCACAGTCGAAATGACCGGCGTTGCACATAATGGCGCCGTCCTTAACAACTGCAAAATCCTCTTCATCTATTACTTTTTCGCAGCCTGTCACAGTCACAAAGAAATCCCCGACCTTAGCCGCTTCATTCATAGGCATTACTTCAAAACCGTCCATTACCGCCTCAATGGCTTTGACAGGATCGACCTCGGTAACGATAACCCTTGCTCCGAGACCCTTTGCCCTCATTGCAACACCCTTACCGCACCAGCCATAGCCTGCCACAACAACGATCTTGCCGGCAACTATCAGATTGGTGGTCCTGTTTATGCCGTCCCATACAGACTGGCCGGTTCCGTATCTGTTATCGAAGAAATGCTTGCAGTCGGCATTGTTGACAAGAACCATGGGGAACTTGAGTGCTCCTTCCTTATCCATTGCAAGAAGTCTCAGAATTCCGGTCGTGGTCTCTTCACAGCCGCCTATCACGTTCGGAATAAGATGTGTAAGCTCCGTATGTATCATATGTACAAGGTCTCCGCCGTCATCGATGATGATATTCGGGCCTGCTTCCAGTACCGCACGTATATGTGCATTGTACTCCTCCGGTGTTGAATCATACCATGCATGTACCTCAAGCCCTGCCTTAACCAGTGCCGCAGCCACATCATCCTGAGTTGACAGCGGATTGGAACCGTTAACATACATATCCGCCCCGCCTGCCTTAAGTACCAGACACAGATAGGCTGTCTTGGCTTCAAGATGTACCGACAACGCTATCTTCTTCCCTTTGAACGGCTGTGACACGGAAAACTCCTTCTCAAGGGTCCTTAAAAGGTCACAGTTCCTCTTAACCCACTCTATCTTACGTTCACCTGACTCTGCCAGATTAATATCTCTTATCTCACTGCCCATATCTTTTCCTCCTATTATATTGAGTCAGAGGTCTTTTCTGCTGACTCACACAAATAATATATATAATTTTTCGATTTCATGCAAGCCAAACACACATATTTCCACCCTTTCCCTTCTTTCGCTTAAGAAATGTCCATAAATATATTTACCCAACAAATTTCATTTTTAATTGCCCTATCCTTTCCATCTGTGATATAATTCATCACATCAGGGGAATAATCATAAGGGGAATAAATATGGGAGTACTTACAGGAACCGTATCCAAAGAAAGCAAACGGATCGAATACATGATCAAACGTTACCGGGAAATCAAATCATTTCTGCCCAAAGGTACCATATCACCCAAGAAGATCGGCAATCAGACCTACTACTATCTCAAATACCGTGACGGAGACCGTATAGTTTCCGACTACATACACAAGGAAGATCTGGAAAATCTTACGGAGCTTATAGAGCACCGTAAACATACGGAGCTTATGATACGTACATTAAAGGCTGAGCTGGCAGAGGCGAAGCGATTGCTGAAAAGGAACAGATAATATGAACAAAGAAAGCTATCGGGTTATAAGGATACTTCTCATACCAAAGGTTGTGAGCCTTATCGCCGAGGAATTCGGATGGGACGAAATCAAGGCCTGTACTGCCTTTTACAACTCCAGACTAAATGAGCAACTGGAGAACGACGACAATGATCTGTGGACCTACAGTGAATACAAGCTCCTCGAACTGTTCCGGAAGGAGATCATACAATGACTAAGGAAGGTAACTTCTTAACCTATTGTGTCGAACAGTATAAATACGAAAAAAACATGACAGGCAGACAGGTCATGGATCTGTTTTCCAGATATGATGTTCTTCCGTATCTGTACAGCTCCTCTGATCCTCTTCATGAGGCCAAGGCCAAATTCATTGTAGAGGATATAGATATCTACATCGATGCCTGCAAAAAAGTAATGTGAGCCGGGAACACTCTCCCGACTCACTTAACCTGTGCATATCTTACAATTCCTTACCATTGATACTTGTCACATTACCGTTCCTGATCACTATATCAGCCCCTTCTCCTATTTGAAGAGATCTCCAGGTATCCTCATCCACTTCCGTGACATAGGATTTATTCTTATCTGTACCGAAAGTTATCTTGTACGAAGCCGCCCTTCCGCTCTCACGCTCATTATCCTTAAGGGGGGTGTCATCCCAATACGGTTCTTCACTGTTCCCGGATGTTTCAAGTGTATGATCCGGAAGCCATCTCTCTATTTCATAATAATACTTGGTACGGTAATCGGGAACACTGACATATACCGGCCTCTCCTCTTCTTCGGTATAATATTCCGTCACATATCTTGGAGTCTCATATGTCCTTTCGGTAAACGTTCCGTCTCCGTTATCAATATATTCCGTATGGGTATCATAACCATCCTGAACCTCTCTTGAGCGCTGTACCTCAACAGTTTCGTAATGGTCAAGAACCTGATCGTAATGATGTACCTCCCGCCGTTCCTCCGTAACTCTTCCGCCGGAAGGAACAGACCAGTCCGATTCTTCAACCGTCCTGTACGCTTCCACCGAAATAACCCGGCCCCATGTCTTGGCCGTAACCTCGGCACTGTAATTCTTCGGTCTGCAGGAAAATGCAATGAAAGCAATTAGTATGGCAATTCCAATCAGCAGTGGCAGACGCTTTTTAAGAGAGCCCGTGGATTGCGGGTTGTTATTCATAAACTGCTGCTGTTCCTGCTTCTTCGCTTCTTCCTTCTTCTTCTGATTCTCTACATTCTCAAAATAGTCCCCACTGCTTTCCTCTCTGTCGGCACCGCAGCCCACACATACTTTTGCATCATAACGGTTCAGAGCTCCGCAGTAGCTGCAGGTCCAGTCAGCACCCTTGCCGTAATCCTTTGCCTTGTTCTCATCCAGGTACTCCTTTTCCTTTTTCATGTAAAACCTGGTACCTTCATCCTGAGGATGACCGCATGACGTACAACGCTTGTTAAGTCCGCTTATTCCTTTAGTCCCACAGTAAGGACAATCCCAATATCCCTGCACCAGCTTGTCCATGTTGTCCTCTTCCTTTCAAAGATTGATATCGCGTCAATATTTATATATCGCTGTTATGTATCATCGTTATGCATCTTTGTTATGTATTATCGTTATGTATTATCGTTATATATCTGCGTTACGCATCGTTGTTACGTATCGATGTTATATAATATTGTTACATTTCAATGATATGTATTGCCGTTATGCATTAATGTTATATATCACTGTTACATATCACTGTTACATATCATCGCTACGTATCGCTGTCATCATTTCTCTTCATCAACCAGCAGCCTGTACAACACCGGCTTTATCTTCATTTCAGCGAGCATATTCCTGATCTCATCTGACAATGCGGTATAAGGTATCTTCGTATTCTCACCCGGAACCGTCTCCGTGTTCTTCCCTCTGTCCTTTCTTACCGCCCGTATCAGGATATTCTTAGGCGTATGCTCCATATCTATGAACTCAAGAAGCTGAACATCATATCCGCAGGCTCTCAGCAGCTCGGCTCTGACGCCATCGGTTATGAGCGCTGACATCCTTTCCTTGATTATACCATATTTCATCACGGGATGAAGGAGAGCCGAATCAATCTGCTTATTTACTTCATGCTGACAGCAGGGTACCGACAGGATCACCCCTGCATCCCTGACGACCGCATTATACAGAGCATAATCCGTAGCCGTATCACAGGCATGCAGTGTTACCATAAGATCAACTGCACTTCTTTCATCGAAATCGGCAACATCACCACACATGAAGTTCAGCTTATCATACCCGTATTTATCCTTAAGGCTGTTACACCTGCGTATAACATCTTCCTTAAGATCCAGTCCGGTTATCCGTACATCAAGCCCTTTTATAACGTTCAGATAATGATACATCGCGAAAGTCAGATAGGATTTCCCACAGCCAAAATCAAGCACCTTGACTTCCCTGTCCTTCGCAAGTCCGTCAGCCACATCATCTATATATTCAAGAAAACGGTTTATCTGTCTGAACTTATCATAACCGCCGGCAACTACCTTACCCTCTTTTGTCATCAGACCAAGATCGATAAGAAAATCAACCGGTATTCCTTCCTCAAGTATATATCTTTTCTTTCTGTTATGCATAAGAGATGTAACAGTATCCTTACCCGAACAGGAACCTGAAGCTTTTTTGTCATCTTTATTGACATTCTTAACCTTCAGCGTTATCTCACCCTTACGGTTAACAAGTCCGGTAGCCGACACACAGTCAGAATCAAGCCCTATCTGAACATAATCCCTCTCCATAAGCTTAATCACACGCTCTTTAAGAACTTCCTTCGTCACATTCTCGTGAAGCACCTGAGTACCCTTGTATGAAGTAACCTGAAACATGAGCTTTTCTTTTATCATGACAGGCCTCGCCTTAAGCTTCTTTACCGGATTTGTCTTCTCCCTCGGACGGCTGATTATCAGTCCGATAAGTCGGTCATTTAAATTGTCATTGAGTAATGTGTTCAGATCATTTCGCATAAGTCAAAAACCTGTTTCCGTTTACCGCAAACCATGCGCCGGAATCCCTGAGTCCCTTTTTGATAAGATTTCCTTCCTGCGGATCGTATATGGTAAGATTGTTCTTGTCATAGCCTGTGATAAGCACGGCATTGTCATCTTCAACCATAGCCATTACCGGATATCCGTTTCCGATATAGTACTCCATCGCATCCGTCGAACAGCCGGACAGCGCAAGCGGAACCATACCTTCAAGATTATCCTTCATAATATCGAGCGGAGTCACTCCCTTCGCTATCAGATCCTCCGTATCGATATATACACCGGCTGTCTTAAGCATTTCATTAAGGCAGACGGCTATGGTATTCTTATCGGTTGAATAAGATGTTTCAATTCCCTCTACTGAGCATTTATCGAGACGGTCGTTGTTCTTCCATATATATCTGCACTCCTTATCCACTACCGTTCCGTCTGCTTCCTCGGCTTTATAAACCGCATCCGATGCATCGGTATAGACAGCGATGATCTCTCCCTTTGAGAATACGTAATATCTGTCAAGCACATCCTTTACATTCAGATAGAAATTCCTGTTGCCCTCATAGAGCACCTCTTTGGTCGTAAGCTTCCTGGTATTTGTTCCTGCCTTGGTATTCTTCAGTTCAGTCTGCCATGTTGTTTCCGTCTCTTCCGTAACTACATGCGTATAATGATTAAGCGAAGCCTCCTTTATCTCATTATTCATTATCTGGTCATCTTCTGCCTGATATATCAGTTCACCGTCTATTACGATGCGTTTGAGATTAACCATATTATCCTTGAACTCAACATCATTTACATACACTCCGTCATGATGATAGGTCTTGAGGATTTCACCGTTTAAGCTCTGGATATAGATATAATCCATCGGAAGCACTGTCCTTCCGGTAGAGTCAAGCCTGATATCATTTATTCCCACACTGCCGTAAACAAAATCATGATTGAAGAAGCCAAGCGGGATCAGAACATGTCCCGGTGAGGCATCGATCTTAACCGGCTCCATTGCATTAAGTGACATGAAGCTTAAGGAATCATATTCATACAGATTGTCGGCAGGCTGCCACCCTATAACGCTGTTGTCAACGGAGGAAACAAACCTTGTCTCATTAAGGCCGCTTGCAAGAAGCTCCGATTTCATCGTTTCAAGATTAATGCTGTAAATGGTTCCGTTAAACAGCATATAAAGCGTGTTATTATGGTTTACATAACACAGATTTTCCACGTCATGTTTCAGTATCTCATATGACTTGGTATACGGAACAAACAGATTCTCCTCTATGGTATTGTATACCGAATCATAGTAGTAGACCGCAATCCCGGCCTCGCCTTCATGAGTACCACGGTTCATATAACCATATACGGCGAAGTAAATATTTCCAACCTCATCAACGTACAAAATCTTAATATTATGCATATTATAAGCAGTTCTTACATCATTATTTTCTTTGTCCCTGAATGAATACACCCTCGTCAGGGAATCTGTATCCGAATCATAACTGTATAAACTTCTCTCCTGGACAAAACAGTAAATATTGGCATCCTTATTCTCTTTATAATCTATCGGCTCCGACAGTATGCCATGGAACACCTTACCGTTTGCAACAACAACATTGTCGTCATCAATTATCTTGTCCATGGTGCGTTCATAATCTATAAGGTATATTCTGTCGGCACCTCTTGTCAGATAGAAATACTCGCGGATATCATACATTTCTCCCTTTGCCGAGACGACATAATCGAGAAGAATAGCCGCATCACGTGTATTGATGTCGAGCAGCCTTAACTCTTTGTCACTTTCAAGCACAGGCTCAAGCTCGCCCCATGTAAGCTGGTTAAAATTACTGTGGATATTGACATATCCGAAGCTGCTGTTATCGCCTTCGGAATTCGACTCCATATATATCTTAAGTTCCTCGGCAGCCTCCTTGTCAAAAGTCTTTGAACTGAAGTTATGAACGAATTCAAGCTTCTCTGTCAGATACAGTTCTGCCTTATTTATAAATCTGCAGTAATATGAAGCTATCCGCCCGTCAGACATGGTAAGCTTAACTACAAGCATATATTCCTGCTCATCATTTATAAGATCCTTAACCGGTATGACCGTACTGATCTCATCATTATGGTATTCAAAGGACTGTATTTCCGCATTTTCAAGGAGTCTCTTCATATCGAGGGTCCTTACCTCGTAGGATACCCCCGTTACTATACTGTCAAAGGTCTTGATCTTGATCGGGATCGTCCTGTCAGCCGACATCGG
Source organism: uncultured Lachnospiraceae bacterium (assembly GCA_946623875.1). Classification (GTDB taxonomy): domain Bacteria; phylum Bacillota; class Clostridia; order Lachnospirales; family Lachnospiraceae; genus UBA2868. Next base: position 15,372 of record CAMORO010000018.1, read on the forward strand.
CGTTATTGCTCCGCGCAAATAACTGCCTTCCATTTCACTTACGTAACCATGGAGACAGTTGATATATTCACCATTTACATTTACATATATTACAGGCAGTCCGGCTTTCTTCATCTGTGCCGTCATGTCGGTATTACCCTGATTCACAACACCCGATGTGATAAGTGCGCTGGCAACGAATACCACAAACAGCACAAGAAGCCTTATAAACGCCTTCAGAAGCTTCTTTCTCATCTGTTACTTTCTTTTCCGGCAAAACTGTAAACGCTTGGTACAAGCCCAAACAATCAATCCTAAAAACGAACGGCCGGAGATAACCCCGACCGTCTTATACACTTCATAAATGCTATTTGCCTGCTGCCTCAATACGTGCAACCGATCTCTGAAGCGCCAGCTCGGCACGTTTCATATTGGTCGTGTCAGCCTTCTCCGCAAGACGCCTCTCTGCCCTCACTCTTGCTTCTTCAGCACGGTTTACATCTATCTCCTCAGGCCATTCGGCGATTTCCGCAAGTATCGTAACACTGTCCTGCAGTATCTCTACGAAGCCGCTTATCAGTGCAGCAGTCTTTGTTTCCGTATCAGTCTCTTTGATCCTCAAAAGTCCCGGAGCGATCACACAGGTAAGGGGGATATGATTCTTAAGAACTCCTATCTCACCTTCCGTCGTCCTGAGCTCGACCATAATGGCTTCGCCCTCGTAAAATACTCTTTCCGGTGTGATGATCTTTAATGCAAATGCTCTTTCATCAGCCATTTATATGCCTCTTATAATCATACTATTTTACTTCTTTACCTTAGCCAGCACGTCATCGATGCTTCCGGCATTAAGGAAATAACTCTCGGGAATGTCATCATGCTTACCTTCCAGTATCTCCTTGAAGCCCTGTACCGTATCACTGATCGGTACATAACGACCCTCGAGACCGGTGAACTGTCCCGCTACAAAGAAGGGCTGTGACAGATACCTCTGAACTTTTCTTGCTCTCGATACGGTAACCTTGTCTTCTTCCGAAAGCTCATCCATACCAAGGATGGCAATGATGTCCTGAAGCTCTTTGTATTTCTGAAGTATCTCCTGAACTCCTCTGGCTACCTTGTAATGCTCCTCACCAACAATACGGGGATCAAGTATCCTTGAAGTTGATTCAAGAGGATCAACCGCAGGATAGATACCAAGCTCAACTATCGACCTTGAAAGAACCGTCGTTGCATCAAGGTGAGCAAATGTAGTTGCGGGTGCCGGGTCTGTAAGGTCATCCGCCGGTACATATACAGCCTGAACAGATGTGATAGATCCGTTCTTGGTTGATGTGATACGCTCCTGAAGCGCACCCATCTCTGTCTGGAGTGTGGGCTGGTAACCAACCGCACTGGGCATACGGCCAAGCAGAGCCGAAACCTCTGAACCTGCCTGTGTAAAACGGAAAATATTATCTATAAACAGGAGCACATCCTTACCGCCCTGATCACGGAAGTACTCAGCCATCGTAAGCCCCGAAAGTCCAACCCTCATCCTGGCTCCGGGCGGCTCATTCATCTGTCCGAATACCATAGTGGTCTTATCGATAACTCCCGACTCGGACATTTCATGATAGAGATCGTTACCCTCACGGGTTCTCTCACCAACACCGGTAAATACCGAATATCCGCCATGCTCAGTCGCTATATTACGGATAAGCTCCTGAATAAGTACCGTCTTACCTACACCTGCACCACCGAACAGTCCGATCTTACCACCCTTCTGATAAGGACAGAGAAGATCAACGACCTTTATACCGGTCTCAAGAAGCTCCGCACTTGTTGACTGCTCCTCGAACTGCGGTGCCTTCCTGTGGATAGGGAAGTACTGTACATTGTCGGGAGCCGGCTTGTTATCGATCGGCTGTCCGAGAACGTTAAAAATACGTCCCAATGTATTCTCACCAACCGGAACCGTGATCGGTGATCCTGTTGCGATGGCATCCATACCGCGCACAAGACCGTCTGTAGGACCCATAGCTATACATCTAACGGTATCATCACCAAGATGCTGTGCCACCTCAACTACCAGCTCGGACTTATCCTCCCTGGGAACCCTGATAGCTTCATTTATCTCCGGCAGTGCTCCGTTTGTGAACTTGATGTCAAGAACAGCACCGATTATCTGGGTGATCTTACCAACATTATTATCTGCCACTGTTTTTCTCCTTTGTTAGTTTCTTTATATTAACTGCTGAGCGCCTCTGCGCCGCCTATGATCTCAGTAAGTTCCTGAGTGATATGACCCTGTCTTGCCCTGTTGTACTGAAGCTCCAGAGTTCCGATCATCTCTTCGGCATTGCTGGTTGCGGAATCCATTGCCTGCATTCTCGCACCGTTCTCACTGGCTACCGCTTCTATGAGCGCACCATAGATAATGCTTGCCATATACTTGGGGATGATCAGGTTAAGCGCCTCTGTTTCTTCAGGTTCGTAATTCATCGGCACACTTATCCTTTTTTCATCGGCTGCTTCCGGCGGATCAGATCCCTCAAGCTCAGACGTTCCGTTGGAAGCGTTGACATCCGCTCTGCTGTTTACATCTACCGGTAACAACCGGAGCAAAGTGGGAACATGGCTGACCGTGTTCTTAAATCCTGTATATGCCAACCATATTTCTCCTATTTCCTGTGCTTCGTATGCCTTAAGAAGCTCCCCGCTTATCTCCATTGCATCCTTGTACAGCGGTTCATTAACTACCTCTGAGTAATCAGACTTAATAGTGTATCCACGGCGTTTAAGCACATCCCTGCCCTTCTTTCCCATGGCATACACAAGGATATCATTTCTGTCCCAGTCAGTACCGGTTACAAGCCTGACGATATTGGAATTGTATCCTCCCGCCAGACCTCTGTTTGATGTTATCACAACAACTGCCTTTTTTTCAGAGGTTCCTTTTATAAGATACGGATGATCTGTATTGCCCGTCCTGGCTATTATACGCTTCACGGTATCATACATACAGTTGAAATATGCCTTCGATCGTTCCGCACGTGTTTTGGCTCTCTGCAGCTTAACCGTTGAGACCAGCTTCATGGCCTTTGTAATCTGCTGTGTACTCTGTATACTGGTCTTACGCCTTTTTATATCTCTCATCGAGGCCATATTTAATTCTCCTATTTCATGTTACTATTCATAACACGCTCAAAATGCTTCGCATTTTTCGCTGCATCGGATTCATCCGATACATGGATTTTCACCATGTCTCTTTCGTGCAAGCACGACGATCCATGTTTAAAATCCATGTGCCGTTATGAATAGTCATTTGACAAACTCTGCCTTGAAATCCTCGATAGCCTTCTTGAGCTTAGCCTCGGCTTCATCAGACACAACCTTTGTCTCCTTAATGGAAGCCGGAACCTCGGGAATGTTCGTCCTTACATACTCGAAGAAATCATTCTCAAACTCGACGATCCTTGCCACGGGTATATCAAGCAGATACTTGTTTACCGCAACATAGATGATCATAACCTGATACTCAACCGGCATGGGCTTGTACTGAGGCTGCTTAAGTATCTCCTTGATACGTTCACCCTGTGCCAGCTTTTCCTTGGTATCGGCATCAAGTTCAGAACCGAACTGCGCAAAAGCGGCAAGTTCTCTGTACTGTGCAAGCTCTGTACGGATGGGGGCCGATATCTTCTTCATGGCCTTGATCTGAGCGGCACCACCAACCCTCGATACCGACAGTCCGGCATTAACGGCCGGTCTGAAGCCTGAGTTAAACATCTCAGTCTCAAGATATATCTGTCCGTCTGTAATGGATATTACGTTTGTGGGAATATATGCCGAAACATCACCTGCCTGAGTCTCTATTATCGGCAGCGCGGTAAGCGAACCTCCGCCGTATTCCTCACTCATCCTGGCTGCACGCTCAAGCAGTCTTGAATGAAGATAGAATACATCACCCGGATAAGCCTCACGTCCCGGCGGACGACGAAGCAGCAATGACAGTGTACGGTATGCAACCGCATGCTTGCTCAGGTCATCATAGATAACGAGAACATCCTCCCCGTTCTCCATCCACTCCTCGCCTATGGCACATCCTGAGTAAGGAGCTATATACTGAAGGGGAGCCATCTCCGATGCAGTGGCTGCAACTACCGTTGTATATGCCATTGCATTGTATTCCTCAAGAGTTTTTACGATGGAAGCTACGGTGGAAGCCTTCTGTCCTATCGCAACATAGATACACTTAACTCCCTGACCCTTCTGATTGATTATTGTATCTATCGCTATCGCGGTCTTACCGGTCTGTCTGTCACCTATGATAAGCTCACGCTGGCCTCTGCCTATCGGGATCATCGAATCGATAGCTTTAATACCGGTCTGCAGCGGTGTATCTACCGACTTTCTCGTGATAACACCCGAAGCAACACGTTCAATCTGGCGATATTTATCTGTCTGTATCGGACCCTTGCCGTCGATCGGCTGACCAAGAGCATTTACAACACGTCCGAGCATTGCATCGCCGACCGGGACCTCAACAACACGTCCCGTTGTCTTAACGGTATCACCTTCGTTTATGTTCCTGTCCGCGCCAAGCAGAACCGCACCGACATTGTCTTCCTCAAGGTTAAGCACCATGCCGAACACTCCGCCCGGGAATTCAAGAAGTTCATTCATCATTGCCTTCTCGAGTCCGTGAACACGTGCGATACCGTCTGCAACCTGAATTACGGTACCTACTTCGGATACCTCCAGTTCACCGGCATATCTCTTAATCTGATCCTTAATTACAGAACTTATTTCTTCCGGTCTTAAATTCATGGATCTGTACGCACCTTTCTATGTTTCTATTGTCGCAGAGCCCCGGCTTAGTCCGAAGCGCCCTGCAATTCAATTACAACTGTATTGAGACAAGCTCCTTCTTTAATCCCTCAAGCTTGTTCTTTATGCTTGAATCCACTACCCTGTCACCTATCCTTATCACCATTCCTCCGATAAGGGATTCATCAATATCGTAATTGATCTCCATTGACACATAGCCGGTAGTATCAAGAAGCTTTCTCTTAACAGCCTCTTTCTGGCTGTCAGACAGCTTAAGAGGTGTTGTTACATAAGCGATTCCTATCTTCTTATGTTCCTTCACCTTAAGTATAAAATATTCAAGTATCGAATCTATCTCAGCATATCTTCTGTTGGTTACGATAATCCTCAGGAAGCCGGTGAACTCGTCACTCAAACGTCCCTTAAACACAGATTCGACTATCTGCTCCTTATCCTCCCGAAGGATCTTGGGATGATTCATAAGCCTTGAAAAATCAGGATTGTCCTTAAGTATCTGCTGCACTGCATAAGCTTCGTCATAGAGGTTGTCCAGAGTACCGTCCTCTATTCCCGTCTCAAACAATGCATCCGCATAGGTGGCCGATACTAGCTTTGCCATGTCTTATCACCTACTTCTCTAAGCGTCTCTTCCACAAGAGCATCCTGTACAGTGGTATCCATCCTGCCGCCTACAACCTTACCCGCCATCAGTGATGCGATCTCGATCATTTCCTTTTTGATCTCATCCCTGGCCTTCTCTTTCTCAAGCTCAGCCTCGACATGAGCCTGCTTAATGATCCTGGCAGCCTCTTCCTTGGCTTCGGCTATGATATGATTCTCATTGGTTGTTGCACGTTTCCTTGCATCGGAAAGTATCTCCTCGGCTTCAGCACCGACATTCTTAAGCCTGTCTTCATATTCAGCCTTAAGAGCACCAGCATCTTCCTTGTCCTTTCTGGCCGTGTCTATATCATTCTGTATCTTTTCCCTGCGCTTCTTAAGCATCTCATGCACGGGATCAAACAGAAGATAGGACAGCAGCATGAACAGAAAGAATACCGAAACCGCAGTCAGGACCGCATCGTGCAGCAGTTGGAAATCAAGATTAAATAATCTTTCCATCCAATTATTTGCCTCCTTCCGGTAATTATCATCTTATCTTATACAAGAGGCTTAACAAATAATAACAGCATTGCGATAAGAAGTCCGTACAGACCTGTTGTCTCGGCAACGGCCTGACCGAGAAGCATCGTGGATGTAACATCCGATTTCGCTCCGGGGTTACGTCCTACAGCCGCTGCCGCATGACCTGCCGCAATACCCTGGCCGACACCGGGACCGATACCTGCGATGACCGCAAGCCCCGCACCGATAGCTGAGCAACCCTTGATGAACTCTTCACCTGAAATATTCATGGAAATATCCTCCTTGCTACATTTATATTTTATAATAATATCATTCTATTCAAAACCGGCTTAAGACAATGCTTCGCCGTTTTGGATTCAACCTTCACCGATGGCATCCGATACATATGTCATCGTCAGCATGCAGAATACGTATGTCTGGATAGCTCCGCTGAAAAGATCAAAATAAACATGAAGCACAGCCGGAATACCTATCTTGACAAAAACAGGCAGCAGTCCGTAATACAGTGCCATCATGACGGTGCCCGATAATACATTCGCAAAAAGACGGAGGGACAAAGAAACAGGTACCGCAAAATCACCTATCAGGTTGATCGGAAGCCAGAAAACCCAGGGATCACACAGACCCTTTATAACTCCGCTCACCTTCTGGTGCTTGAACTTGTTAAATGTAATAAGACTGAATGTTATAACACCCAGTGGAAATGTTACACCATAATCGGCTGTCGGCGGACGAAGTCCGAACAGTCCGGATATATTACTGATAAAGATAAAGAAAAACAGAGTAAGGATATAATTAACGAACTTGGATGCATTCTTTCCCATTGTGCTGTTGATAACACCGTCAAGAAAATCCATCAGCAGTTCAACAATGTTAAGAAACATTCCCGGCGCTTCATCCTCGTTTGCTTTCTTGACAGCCTTGCCGGCTATCGCCGCAAATACTACAAGAAGAAGCATTACAATAAGTGTACATACATGGGTTGTCGTGATCCAGACCTCATGCCCGAAGCAATTATACGAGAAGATCCCCTTGATCATGAAATCAACATTGCCGGATAAAAGAAGTGTGTAATTACCCATCTGAAGTTTCACCTTCCTTATGAATTATCTTTTCTGTCACTTTATGAGTAAAAGGCTGCAGATAAGCTCCTATCTTAAGCCCCATTATTCCCGCAATATATGTAAGCGGATTACCTAACTTAAGAAACTGTACCGCAAGAAGCGCCCCGCAGATCACCAGATACCGCAATGAAGATTTCTTCTGAAGATACGCCTTCGCACTCTTCTCATCAAGATCAACCGCGACATCAATGGTATCCGCCATATTGGCCGCCACGAGGATGCATACGATAAGTCCCGCCGCAAGTCCCATGGAATGGTACAGCCTTCTCTGCGTAAAGATCAGCAGCGGTATTTCAAAAAAAGCACAATACATAACAGCTCCGGCTATCAGTTCCCAAAGCGTCCTGTTACTTCGAAGCTGATGTAACATCACTGTCCCCCGTATCCTGTAAGTCATGCTTACCTTTACCGGATCTTAAAACCCTGACCTCGTCATGTACAGGCGGTCTGTCAAATATCTGCTTCGCAAATATATACACATTCCGCGCGCCTGCTGCCGCGCCTAAGAAAAAAAGGATGATAACCAGAAAGGATGTGTGAAAAAACCTGTCAAGACCAATGCCTAAGAAGGTGCATATCACGATCGGGACCAGCATATTGATCCCAAACTGCAATATCTGTGTTAAAGAACGGTATACTCCTTTATCATAATTCACAACTGTTACCTTTCGTCCGCAAAGTATTGCCTTCAAATGATTATCGCTATAAATATACCAATTTTTTCACCAAATGTCTATATTTTTGATATGTACTTTTATAAATACACAGATTTACAGAATACAGCTTCCCAAATCCGTCACTAAATTCCGGACAGACCGGTTCTGTTTTCAGGAATGGTTTCTGAATAGTTACAACATTTTAAAAATATCGCAATAAATGTTAGACAATCCCACTCTGTACTGTTATACTTACAGAAAACAGTCCCTATAAGGAGGTTCTTAATGGATAAACCGGTATTCTACAGAAAAAGGATCATCCCCGAAGAGTGTGTTCTCTTAAAGGATGATGAGATCCTGACCATGAATGATGACTATATCATCACGAAATGGAACACTCTGCATCCCAAGAAGAATCTCCACCACGGCTATTCGTGTTACTTCCTGAAGGAAGGATACAAGGTAAGTAAATTCCTTAAGGAAGACAATTCCCTGCTGTACTGGTACTGTGATATCATAAAGACCGATCACGACAGCACAACCAATACCTATGTATTCACCGATCTTCTTGCCGATGTCATCATGTTCCCCGATGGCTTCGTCAAGGTCGTTGACATCGATGAGATCGCGATCGCACTGAGAAAAGACAAGCTTCCAACCGAGGACATAATCGCACTTCTGACAAGCCTGGACAAGCTGCTCAAGATCGTATACAGTGAGGATTTCGAACGCTATAAACACATGATCAATGAATTCGCACTCAACGATCAGTAGAAAACATGACCGCCGATGATTATGCCCTGTATCTGCGGGATCTTGGTCCGAAAGTACAGACAGTTACCTACAGGCTGTGCTCCTGCCATGGCTTCATCGGCCGCACGGTAACATGATTCCGTAGCACCAAGCGATAACCGGGTTGCGAGGCGGCCGCTCCTTGCGGGAGTGAACTGACCCTTCTGATATATGACTCCGACCATGGTATTGGGATATGCCGCACTTCTCATACGGTTGATAACAACCGAACCTACGGCCACCTGTCCGGTATACGGCTCCCCACCCGCTTCACAGTATATAAGGCAGGCCAGAAGTTCCCTGTCACTTACATCAAAGCCCAGATCCGCCGCATTACTCCATGACATCGAATTGGCCTTCGCTATCATGGCCTTTTCTTCTTCAAGCTGTTTGTTAAGAGCGGCAAGATTGGCTTCCTGTATCTTCAGTTCATCTTCATAGGCCTTTTGTTCGATCTCCGCGGCACTGATGGCACCGCTGGTTGCAGCTATGGTTCCCGAAGTCGAATTAACGAGTGTACTCACCTTATTCTTCTCAGCCTTCGAATCATCGTACAGTTCGTTAAGCTGCTCAACCTCTTCGCTTAACACCTTTTCCTTTTCTTCAATGGTCCGACGCTGATTGGCAAGAACATCAAACATACCCTGATCGTATTCCTCAATCTTGCTTATATACTGAGCCTTATTAAGAAAATCGGCATAGTTGGAAGTCTTTAAAAAAGTCTCAAACAAAGACGGATTACCTCTTTCGTAAACCGCCTTAAGATGTCGCTTCATCAGTTCATACTGCCGTTTTTCATCTATCTTTGCCGCTTCTATATCAAGCTTGGTCTGAACTATCTCTGTTTCCTTATCCCTGATGCGTTCCTCGATCTTATCCAGATTGTCGCTTATCTGTTCAAGTTCACCGTTGAGCTTGTTAAGATAATCCTGGAGCTGCTGTTTGGTATCCTCAAGATCCTCTCTCTTCTCATCAACAGCCTTCTTCTGCTCCTCGGTCTCCTTCTTAAGCTCTTCAGCCTTTTTAATCTTCTCTGAGGTCGTCTCTCCCGCCACATCGGTCGTACACAGACCAAACACAAGGGACAATACAACAAATCCGCATATGAACCTGTGTATTCTTTTTCCTTTTACCGGATCAACTGTTCTCACAGTGTGAGTTCAACCTTTCTGTCTGTGTGTTTATACTGATAATACCGCACACCGGCAGCATCCAGCATCCTTCTTGATGCAATGGTGCTTGGTTCATTCTCGTACTTATTGCAGTCGTATACTATGGTCTTGATACCCGCCTGAATAATGGCCTTGGCACATTCATTGCACGGGAACAGCGTAACATACAGCTTGGCTCCGTCAAGCGTTCCCCCACCCCTGTAATTCAGTATGGCATTCAGTTCGCTGTGGGTTGTGTAGAAATACTTATTGTTAAGCGGATCACCTACCCTGCACCATGGGAAATCATCATCCGAGCATCCCTTCGGAAAACCGTTATATCCCATGGACAGTATCTTGTTATCTTCACTCACTATACATGCACCGACCTGCGTATTCGGATCCTTGGACCGCATCCCGGACAATATGGCAACTCCCATGAAATATTCATCCCATGAGATGTAATCCTCTCTCTTATCACTCATAACATCCCACCTCTGATCATATTTTCACTGATCGCACGATTTATTCATAGTGTAACGGTACACCCTATCCGCGTTCATTCTCAATCTCAGCCACCTGCGACAGACGGCGGACATGCTTCTCCTCGCCCGAGAACTCAGTGGAAAAGAATATATCTACAATGTCAAGCGCAAGATTGGGGCCTATAACACCACCTCCGAGAGCAAGTACATTTGCATCATTGTGCATCCTTGTAAGCTTCGCACTGGTACAGTCATTGCAGAGTGCAGCCCTTATGCCCTTCACTTTGTTTGCAACTATGGAAATGCCTATACCGGTTGTGCATAGAACTATACCCTTGTCACACTCCCCGCTTGCTACCGCTTCGGCAGTTGCCTTACCTATTGCGGGATAATCGATCGAATTCCTGTCATAGCTTCCGAAATCCTTAATCTCATGTCCCTGTTCCTTAAGGTGCTCCATGATAAGCAGCTTCATATCAAAAGCGCCGTGATCACATCCAATAGCTATCTTCATTGTCCTTCTCCTTGTAAATTTATTATTGTGCAACATACCACAGTTATATACAATCCTAAATCATGAGACGTATCCTTGCAAGCAAAAAAATAACCTTCACACCTCTACAACCCTGTGCCCCGCCGCCTTGATAAGACGGTTCATGATCGCCTGCCCGATTCGCGGTGTTGAGAAATCTTCCGAATAAATGATGTCTATATCTTTATCATCGCATTCACGCAAAACACTGTACAGATGTCTTGCGATCGTTTCCTCATCTTCACGCGAACCAATGTTTATGATATGTGGCGCTCCATCGTAGCAGTTCTCCGATTCCGAAGCCACTATAACTCCCACTCTCTTTCCCGAAGCCTCTGCAGCGGCAATACCTTCCCTGATATGACCGATAACCCTCGACTGCTCTCCCTTTACGATGATCAATTCTCCCTTTGGTGCGTAATGCCTGTATTTCATACCGGGTGCCTTGGGGCGTATCCCCCCCGTTTCTTCACCGAAAACGGCAGGATCGTAATCAACGGATCCCAATGCTTCTCTTATCATCTCCCCGCTTATGTATCCGGGACGCAGGATCATGGGAGTCTTTCCGGTCATATCAACAATGGTTGATTCCAGTCCTATCACTGACGAGCCTCCGTCAATTATCATATCTATACGTCCGTTCATATCCTCGGCTACATGCACTGCCTTTGTCGGTGAAGGTCTTCCCGACAGATTGGCAGACGGGGCAGCTATAAAACCGCCCGAAGCTTCAATAAATCTTAATGCGATCGGATTATCCGGCATCCTTACCGCAACAGTATCAAGACCGCCTGTGGTTTCATCAGGCACTATGCTCCTCTTTTTAAAAATCATTGTAAGCGGTCCCGGCCAGTACATTTCAGCAAGCTTAAGCGCTTCCCTGCCAACACCTTCTGCGACCCTGTTCAGATCTTCCATCCTGTATATATGAACTATAAGTGGATTGTCACACGGTCGTCCCTTGGCAGTATATATCTTTTGTGATGCCGTGGGATTAAGCGCATCTCCTCCGAGTCCGTACACTGTTTCAGTGGGAAATGCAACCAGTCCGCCTCCGCGGATTACCTCGCCCGCCTTTTCAAATATCTCCCTGTTATAATTCGTATTAACGTCACCGTCAATTACAGAAATAATCGTTTTCATCATTATCACTCCAAAAAACCATTGTATAGTCTAACATCCACTTATTCCCATGTCAAGAATCGGTCGAACAGTTTTTCGCCATCAGTTTTTCGTCATCACGTTTGATCGACTGTATGATTGACCTCGTTGTGATTAACATTTATAATTGACTGACATAGACCATACGGTCATTACTTCCGGATTCCGCAGACAGACCGTATAAAACACGTTTAAGGAGTATAACAATGAGAAAGAAAAGAGTATTGGTAACAGGTGGAGCCGGTTTTCTGGGTTCGAATCTGTGTGACAGGCTTATAGCCGATGGAAACGATGTCATATGTGTAGACAATCTTTTTACGGGAAGCAAAGACAATATACGTCATCTTCTGGGCAATCCCTACTTTGAATTTATCAGACATGATGTCATACAGCCGATATATGTCGAATGCGATCAGATATACAATCTTGCATGCCCCGCAAGTCCGCTGTGGTATCAGAAGGATCCCATATACACGACAAAGACATCTATCTACGGAGCCTTCAATACTCTCGGCCTTGCCAAACGCACAGGTGCACGTATATTGCAGACATCTACATCCGAAGTATACGGCGATCCGGAATGTAACCCGCAGACAGAGGATTACAGAGGGTGTGTCAATACGATAGGACCCCGTTCGTGCTATGATGAGGGAAAACGTGTGGCAGAGACCCTGTTCTTTGATTATCACAGACAACACGGAGTAGACATTAAGGTAATGAGGATATTCAATACTTACGGTCCGAGAATGGATATCGGTGACGGTCGCGTGGTTTCGAACTTCATAGTTCAGGCACTCAAGGGTGAAGATATAACCATTTACGGAGATGGTTCTCAGACAAGGAGCTTCTGTTATGTTGATGATCTGATAGAAGGAATGGTCCGCCTGATGAACAGCCGTGATGGTTTCACCGGTCCCGTCAACATCGGTAATCCCGGTGAATTCACCATAAAACAGCTGGCTGAAATAGTAATAGAACTTACAGGTTCAAAGTCAAAACTCGTGTACAAAGATCTCCCGGTTGATGATCCGACACAGAGAAGACCCGACATCACGCTTGCGAAAAAAGAGCTCAACTGGGAACCCACCGTCCAGTTAAAGAACGGCCTGGTATCAACCATTGCATATTTCGAAAAATTACTGTGATTTTCAAAAATACGTTATCTTATACACATCAACATGGCACGTGCCAACTGACCGGCCAGGTATTCACCGCGGTTAAGTGTATTGTTTTCAAGGGCACATACAAGGACTCCGAAAATATATCTCCCACTGAAAACCGGGAAGATAACGAGACCCTCACCCTTTGATATCTGCCATACTTTCTTAAATATTTCCTCGGCTCTTGTAAGCTGCTTGTCTTTCCCGAATACGAATTGTTTACCGTCTTTGACAGCACACTTAAGAAGCAGGGTATCGGGAAATTCCTTAACCGTATCTTCGAAATACTTCACGGGTGTCTCATAAAGATACAGAGCCGCATTCGTAAACCCAAGCTTGTCGAAATTATTTATCACGCGTTCCAGGGTAATATTTCCCTCACCGTCATAGTCCATTGTCTCGGCAAGGTATTCCTGAACCATATTGCGTTCGAAGTCACGTTTTCTTCTCTGGTCGGTACGGCTTACCGCCAATGCAAGCATTGCCCTGTCCTTCATCTTTGAAAACAGCTTATTATTCCTGTCCTTAACATCACCTTTTTTGACAGCGGCATTCATACCTTCCTGCAGAGTATCAATATTTTTGATATATTTGGTAACATCCGTATAATCCATTGCGTTATTCTCAAAGAAAATATCAATAAGGCGGCACACCTCATCATATTCCTTATCAATAACCTTCTTTTTCTTGACCGAGCCCAGTATCCTTGATATTATCCCGCAATACAGCTTTTTCAGATCTATGTCTTTGCTGTCCATGATCTCATATCTGTATCTGTAGAAGGTATCATCAAACAGTTTCGTGATCAATTCCTCATCACCCGACAACAGTTCCTTAAAGTTGTAATCGAAAGTATTGTAATCCATGGATCCGCGTCCAAACAGGCACGTTGGTATTGTAACAGAGCTTACTTTTTCTCCGTTCATCTTCTTAAGCAGAAGATTGAGAGCATTCTGCCCCAGAGTCGCTGCATCCGACCCTATGGACGCAAGAGGCGGAACCATCTCAAGCGCAAGTCTTGTATTGTCAAAACCAAATACCGTGATATCCTTACCGGGAGTAAGGTTCCTTTTCTTCATTACATCATACAGACCGACAGCCACCAGATCGTTAACACAGAAGACAGCCTGTACATCCGGATTGTTGTCAAGAAGTCTTAAAGCTGCATCTGCCGACTTTGAAGTCATGTCTGTCGGTTCGTACTGGTCATTCTCAAATTCAAGATACTTGGATCGTAAATATTTAACAAAAAGCCTCTTTCTCTTCTGGGCATCAGCATTGTCTTCTCTTCCACCCAGCATACACAGCTTCGTAAATCCCTTTTCTTCCGTAAGGAAATCCATTGCCTCCGTGATACCGAGCTTGTCATCATAGTTGATAGTCAGCTCATCGGGATCGTCACAGGCAATAAATACCTTGGGGACACCCGGATACATGTCGAACTTCTTATCCTTCATATTGGGAAGCGCTACAATAAGCCCGTCAAACCTGCAATTCTCCTCCATAAGAAAGATTGAATTGTACACAACCTTATAAAGATGCTGCTTATCATCATTCGAGTCGGTGTCTATATCCTGCCTGCCGGCGATCACAACAAGATCTATATCATCCCTGTTATAGATCGCGTATGAAACACTGTGTACTATCTCCTTGGGAAAATCAAAAAATACATCCTCGATAAGGAGCCCTATCGTTTTCTTACCATCCATGTTACACATCCTATCCTTAATCCAATATTCCCGCCGCTTCCTTCATAAGCTCAATAATGGGAAGATGCTGCGGACACACTCTCTCACACTGGCCGCAGCCGATACAGTCAGAAGCCTTTCCGCTTCTTTGTATAAGACCGTTGTAGAAGTTCTTGGATCTCCAGTCATCCGGATAACGCCGAAGCGTATTTATCGTACGGAACACATCCGGAATACTTATCTTCACAGGACATCCGTCACAGCAGTATTTACATGCCGTACAGCCTATCTGAGGTGTTGCGAGCACTTCCTCCGTAACCTTGTTTATAAGCCTGAATTCATCATCCGACAACGGCTCAAAATCGGTAAATGTCCTGATATTATCATCCATCTGTTCTTCATTGGACATTCCCGAAAGTATTGTCATTACGCCCGGAAGCGAACCGACAAACCTGAGCGCCCATGAAGCCACAGAAGCATCCGGCCGTACAGCCCTGAACTGTGAATTTATTTCTTCACCGAGATCGGCAAGCATTCCACCTCTTACCGGTTCCATGACAATGATCGGAATATTGCGTTCTTTAAGTATCTCATAGAGCATTTCGGAACGTACCACGGGATTGGTCCTGTCAAGGTAGTTGAGCTGTATCTGAACGAATTCAGCCTCGGGATGCCTGTCAAGTACCTCCGTCAGAAGCTCGGGACTTCCGTGATAGGAAAAGCCGAAATGCTTTATCTTACCCTCTTCCTTATATTTAAGACACCGGTTCCAGCAGTCGTATTTCTCATATGTATCATGATTCGAGCCATCCTCTATCGAATGCAGCAGATAGAAATCAAAGTAATCCACACCCGCTCTTTCAAGCTGTTCGTTGAAAACCCTCTCAACATCCTCTTTCTTCCTTAACTCCCAGGCCGGCAGCTTGGTAGCAAGCATGAAACTGTCACGCGGATAACGTTTAACCAGTGCTTCCCTTGCCGCAACCTCCGACTTTCCTCCGTGATACACATACGCCGTATCGAAATAATTCATACCTGCCTTCATGTATTTATCGACCATACGGCTCACATGAGCAATATCAACAGATCCCTTTACCTCGGGCAGCCTCATAAGACCGAAGCCGAGTTTTGGCATCTTTGCAAGATCAACAGACATACACCTCTCCTTTCATCTCCCCATTTATCGATCAGTGTCACATAAGGATTGCCATGTCAATAAGCCTTATTTTACCAGATAATATTATATCACAAACAGACCTTCTTACATACCTTGAAATATAAAATTCATTATGTTATCATTTTATAAAGTTTTAATATATAGGAGACACCATTTATGATAAACCGGGAAGGAGGCCGGATATGGGAGAGATTCAGGAATCAGGCGAAATGTATCTTGAGACGATTCTGGTCATCGGCAAAGAAAAACCCATTGTACGTTCGATCGATGTTGCAGAGCATATGGGCTACTCCAAGCCAAGTGTAAGCCGGGCAATGGGTATTTTGAAATCACACGGATATGTTGTGGTCGAGGATGACGGCAACCTTAAGCTGACCGAAACGGGACAGGCCATAGCAGAGAAAATATATGAACGTCACACAGTTCTGTCCGAATGTCTCATGCGGATAGGTGTAAGCAAGAAAAATGCGATCGATGATGCATGCCGCATCGAACACATAATAAGTGATGAAACCTTTGATGCGATCAAGCGCATCACATCATCCAAAAGAAAGAAGGGATCCTGATGATCCCTTCTTTTATTAAGGCACTGTTCAATGCCCCCTGTGCTTCTCATAAAAGGCTTCAAATTCCTCTCGTGAATTCCGGAACGATTCCAGAAGCTTGGGAGAAAACACACCGGCTTCTCCTCTTATGATCATATTGAACGCTTCCTCTGTCGAATATGCTGCTCTGTACACGCTTTCGGTAACAAGAGCATCATAAACGTCCGCAACCGATTCACACTGAGCCGAGATCGGTATCGCATCACCCTTTATCCCGTCCGGATAGCCCCTTCCGTCGTATCTTTCATGGTGATACCGGCATATCTCATAACATATCCTTGCATAATCCTCATCCCAGATACCGCTTATGTTGTTAACAATGTCCGCTCCCCTGATAGTATGACTCTTCATGAACTCGAATTCATCATTTGTCAGCTTGCCGGGCTTGTTAAGTATTGAATCCGGTATCGCGATCTTACCTATATCGTGAAGTGCGCTCGCAGATACTATTACCGAGACCTTCTCTTCATCAAGTCCGGTCTCCGGATAATCCTTAAGCATCCTCTTCGCGATTATTTCCGTATAGCCCTTGATCCTGTTGATATGATCGCCGCTCTCAAGGCTTCGTCCCTCAACTACTGTCGCAAGAATATCTACGATGTTCTGCTTGCTCTTGGCAAGTGCCGCCTGCTGCATCTTAAGCAGCTTGAACTGCTTGTTCATCGTAACGCTCTGTGATTCCACCTTCTGTTCAAGACCTCTCTTGAATATGAACAGGGTAGTCAGGTTGTTTACCCTTCGTCTGACGATCTCGGCCACGAATGGTTTGTGAACGAAGTCATACACTCCGATCTGTGTCGACCTGTGCTCAAGCTCGGCTGCTCCCCTTTCGTTGATAAACAGGATAGGCATCCTGCCAAGCAGACCCATCTTGTCCATTATCTGAAGGAAACCGTTTCCGTCCACATCGGTCATTGTGAAGCGGTAAATGACCGTCGCAATTTCCTTACCTTCTGCTTCAAGTATTTTCATTACTTCGTCTATGTTTGAAGCAGTCTCAATATCATACGTTCCTTTCAGAATATTCTCTAACTCCCGGATGTTGGCCTCTTCGTGATCGGCAATAAGTATCTTTTCCATACACTCCCCTTACTCTCTTATTAGTCTGTTCATTCCATAAATGCGGCTCATCAGAACATGTCTCAGATATTAAGCATCTTTGTTCCGTTCTCATCCTCCATTATGATGATCCCTACCTGTCTCCTCGATGCCAGCCATTTCTTACCGTTTACTTCAACAACAGTGCCTTCATTAACTCCGCCCTTCATTACCACTCTGGCTTTCTTGGACTGCTCTATCTTTTCATTAACAGCCTTAAGCTCTTCTTCCAGCTTCTTTATATTGTCCTTCTTTGCGATCCTTGCGCTGTCTATTTTCTTAAACATCTCTATTTCCGCATGAACTTCACGCGGATATAATGCTTCCAGTTCGGAATATGCGGTAGCCAGTGACTCAAGCTCCTTCTCTATTTTCTTGATCTGATTGGTAATTATTATCTGTTTCTTGATCGTCTCATTGCTTACTCCGACCTTGAGTATTGCCTTGACTCCCGTTTCATTTCCAACCTCATTTACAACGATCTCCTGCTCCGCATAAACATATCCTCCGATCAGGGAACCGTGTCTTCCGGATATCTCGATCTTACCGTTACATTCAACCTCGCTTTTAAGAATATAACTTACCTTAATATTTCCTCCGGCCTTAGCCTTCACGTTTTCGAAGAAGCTTCCTTCTATATTGCCTCCGGCCTTTATCATTCCTCTGTGCTGCGCATTCACACCCTTACGGATAATGATGTTTCCACCGGCTTCAAGAGTCGCTCCCTCCACGAACCCGTCAATGATAAGATCATCCTTGGCAACTATCGTGCAGCCATTTCCCACATCTCCCGTTACATATATGTTGCCGTCAAACCTTGTATCACCCATGTAAGCCGTAACATCTCCGAGGGTAAGGAGATTGGACACGGTGAGCTTGCTGCCGTCAAGCTCCACTATACCATCTACATTGGCTACATATGTCTGTTTATCCTGTTCGACATAAAAACCCTTACCGGTAAGAATGCTCTGCTCTTTGCCTCTTATCGGCGGAAATTCCTGTCCGAATACCGTGTAGCCGACGGGGCCAAGCTGTGCCGGATGATAATAGGCCAGCTTCTGTCCTCTCTTGACCTGCTCGAACCAGTCAATATCCTTATAATCCAGACTGCCATCCTCCAGTATCTTGGGCTCACGCTTAAGCTCTGTCCTGAAGAAGAACTCGTAATACCCGTCCTCCCCGGGTTCGGATTTACGCCCCTGTGCGATGACCTGAGGCTGGTTACCGGCATTATCCGTAAGTATCATGTTTATAACATCTTCATTGATCCCCTTGACTATTCCCCTTTCTTC
Source organism: uncultured Lachnospiraceae bacterium (assembly GCA_946623875.1). Lineage (GTDB taxonomy): Bacteria > Bacillota > Clostridia > Lachnospirales > Lachnospiraceae > UBA2868. The sequence continues at coordinate 34,230 of CAMORO010000018.1, forward strand.
GAGAGCATTCCTGATAACGCTTCTTGTTATCCCCACTCTCTTTCCGGTCAGCTGGAAATATGCCGTCATCTGATCGGGCGTGACCTTTATTTCAAAGTTATTGTAGGCGATCGCCTTGCCCTCACCTACACCCTGCGGTTTATCATCAATGATGCCCGCCGCAAGATACGCCCTCTTGACCGCCATATCGGTTGCCGGATACATAAGACTGGAATATCTCGAAACATCCAGTCCGTCCTCCAGCCCCATCCGGATCTCGCGCATCTGCTGCCAGTCATACAGAGGGTTAAGATACGCGCGGTAATTAACCTGATGCTCCATACCTCTTCTTATCTCACGCATCTGACGCCATTCGTAATCAAGACCCGCGTAGTCCTTCACATTGACTCCGCATTCAAGTCCGAGGCGGATCTGTTCTATCGAACTCCCTCTTAATTCATTATTGATATACGGTTTTATATTGATCTTTTTTTCAAGACAGATGCGGATCTGTTCCAGTTGCTCTTCATCGTAACCTTCTTCAATAAAAGGAGCAATGTCCACACCTGATTTGATCGATTTGCGTAATTCACGAAGTGTTCCTGCCGGCAGGCTGAGATATTTAGAGAGATTTATACCTTCCTTAAGTGCCAGCCTAATCTGTCTCATAGTATCAAAGGGAACCCTGGGGTATGCGTACAGCCTTACATTAAGCTTGTCCTCAAGTCCCAGCCTTATCTCCTCCATCTGGAACCAGTCAAAGTCCTTCCTTGCATACAGCTCAACCGGGACCTCATTCATGAGCCCCAGCCTTATCTCCTTCATCTGCAATGCAAAGAAACCTTTGTCCTCATAAGGTTCGATATCAAGCCCTTCTTCCAGGCCGAGCTTGATCTCCTCCACCTGATCTTTGGTGAAGCCCTGATTTAAATACTGCTGCTGTTCCTGCCTTGTCATGTGCTTTCCCCTTTGATCCCCCGATTTCCATATGTGTATACGGAGATATTATAACACGCTTCCGTTTATCAATAAATAGCACTTTTTTAATATATCGGTATTCTCTGTTTTTTTCTTTACATAGAAGAAATATGCATATTATAATACTGTAAATAAATGACTAAAGGAGAATGTAACCTCAATGATCAGAGAAATAACCAAAAGAACACACATCATGGCAGCAATATGTATCCTTATACCGGCAGCCATGCTGATGACATCATGCGGCAGTAACACAGCATCACCTGACAGTCCGGTTGCCGCTGTGACAGAAAAGCCTGCGGCCGATGAACCTGTTATCGTTGTGAACTCAGACGAAGAACAGGATACTGTTGCCCCTGACAATGAGCAGGAAAATGATACCTCTGAAGAAAATAATGACACTTCACCGGATAACGCAGAAGAGAACCAACCCCCTGCCGCTTCAAATGCGGAAACTGTTTATAAAGGTGAAAAGGACCATGTGGATGTTGTATGGCTGGGTGATTCCCTGACTCAGGGTTCACTGGGCTGGGACAATAACAACAAGGACAACCCGCAGGCTCCGTGGAGGGTACTCGCGGACATTTCCGGATGGAACGTAACGGGTGCAGGTTACTTCGGATACAAAACCGATGACATCTTCTGGTCATATACCGAATTCGGCGGAGTAAAGGATCCTTCAAGCATATATGTATTCTGGGTAGGTTCCAATGACTTTGCCCAGTCTGTTGATAATATAGTTCCTGTCATGGATTCGATCGATCATTTCATGGAAATTGACGGATTGAAAAAATACCTGGTCCTTGGAACCACAAACCGCGGGGATATGGATCCCAATGCTTATAAAGGTATAAATGAACAATTCGAGAAAAGATACGGTGACAATTATCTGGATATCATGCCTTATGTGGAATACGGCCCCGACAATATCCACCTTACCGAGAATTCGTCAGGGGCTGTTGCCGAAGCCGTATACAATAAACTGAAAGAACTGTATTAATATTTATCTGCCCGCATACATCTTTTCATAGTAGTTCTGATACTCACCCGATATTATCGGTGCCCACCATGATTCATTGTCAAGATACCAGCGGATGGTCTTTTTGATACCGTCAGCGAACTTAGTCTCAGGAAGCCATCCGAGCTCACTGTGGATCTTGGTGGGATCGATCGCATATCGCATATCATGTCCCTTACGATCCGTAACATAGGTTATAAGGCTCTCCGGCTTGCCAAGTTCCTTGCATATAAGCTTAACTATATCTATATTCTTCATTTCATTGTGTCCGCCGATATTATACACCTCACCGACACGACCCTTATGTATAACAAGATCTATTGCCTTGCAGTGATCCTCAACATACAGCCAGTCCCTTACATTAATTCCTTCACCGTATACCGGAAGCGGCTTGTCATGAAGCGCATTTATTATCATAAGAGGAATGAGCTTCTCCGGGAAATGATAAGGTCCGTAATTGTTTGAGCAGCGGCTTATAGTCACAGGCAGACCGTAAGTCCTGTGATATGCAAGTACCAGAAGATCAGCTCCGGCCTTGGATGAGCTGTAAGGGCTGCTGGTATGTATGGGTGTCTCCTCCGTAAAGAAAAGATCCGGACGATCCAGAGGAAGATCTCCGTAAACCTCATCCGTTGAAACCTGATGATAACGCTTGATCCCGTACTTCCTGCAGGCATCCATAAGGACGGACGTACCTATTATATTCGTATCAAGAAATACCTGTGGATTTTCGATGGAACGGTCAACATGACTCTCAGCCGCAAAGTTAACCACCATATCCGGCTTCTCTTCTTCAAACAGCTTATATACAGCCTCCCTGTCGGTAATGCTCTCCCTGACAAACCTGAAGTTCGGATTGTCCATAACAGGTTCGAGAGTGGAAAGATTACCGGCATATGTAAGACAGTCCAGACATATAATCCTGTAATCCGGGTACTTATCCAACATATGAAATACGAAATTGCTTCCTATAAAACCTGCTCCACCTGTAACTATGATCGTCATAATATTCTCCTTTGCACTTTAATATATTAAACAGACTATGCATTGTCTGTATGCATCCTTCTGTCGGACTCAATCAGCTTCCTCATCGCTTCAACAGATATCCTCACTGCCGCGGTTATATCCTCACTCATATTTTGATCAAGACCTGCCTTCTCACGTTCCTGATTCCAGATAACATGGAAACATGAACCAGCCCGGCAGCCGCGCGCAGACGCGATAACAAAAAGTACGGAGGATTCCATTTCCGATGCCTTGACTCCGAGCCTCTTCCAGGCTTCCCATTTACTCAGCAGTTCACCTGCCACCGGCATACTCTCGGGTGAATGCTGTCCGTAAAACGAATCCTTACACTGCACGACTCCGACATGACAGGTCTTACCCTCTTCATCAGCCGCTTCCTTAAGCTTATTGACTATATCATAATCAGCCACTGCGGGAAACTCAATGGGAGCATATTCCACTGATGTATGATCATATCTTACCGCGCCCGTTGCCACAACAATATCACCCGACTGTACATGAAGCTCAATTCCGCCGCATGTACCGCAACGGATAAAGGTGTCCGCACCGATATGATGCAGCTCCTCAACCGCAATAGCTGTTGAAGGACCTCCGATGCCGGTTGAGCACACACTGACCTTCTCCCCGTTTAAATAACCGGTATAAATATTGTATTCCCTGTTGTATGCAACCTGTTTTGCATCATCAAACAGCGATGCAACCAATTCACATCTTCCGGGATCACCTACAAGTATCACATATCTTCCCACATCGCCTTTGACACATTTGATATGGAATTCCCTGTCCAATTCCTGCATAGTTCCCTCACTTTCCTGCTGCGATCACTACTGCTCTTCTTTATAAGCAACGTCAATGACTCCATCACTTATAGCCTCATCATTTGCCGAATACTTACCTATGTTTTTTATGGTTATTATATACAAAGCTATAATAAATATAAAGAAAACCAGTACCAGCCACCCATTGTCCCTCATGAGACAATAGTCATAGAAACCGTGGATCACAACCGGGATCCACAGACTTTTTTTCAGAAAACCTTTTACACCCCGTCTGTCACATACGGTCTCACACAGCCTGGCGCAGCCATAGTAATATCCCATATACACAGCGAAAACGGCATGACCGGGAACGGATGTCAATGCCCTGAGTATTGCGTTTCCCATACCGTTTGCCAGTACATATTCGATATTTTCAATTATGGCAAATCCCATTCCGACACTTACCGCATATACTATGGCATCAAAGGTATAATTGAACTCCTCATTTTTCCATGTAAACTTCTTTAATACAAAATATTTAACGCCTTCCTCGATCAGTGCCGTGCAAATAAAAGCGTCCCAAAAAACGTACACTTTATCACTAAGCACAAACATATCATTGCATCCATCCAGAATAACTCCGGCAATGATCTCAAGAATCAGCACCGGAATAACGGAAACAGCCCCGGCAATAAGCAGCTTTCTTATAAGAGGTACCGGTTCCTTCTCAATTTTGTCCTGCCTGTATATCTTATATACTATAAAGGCACCGGGTGCAATGGCAAGCGCCAATAAAGTCGACATAATACTAACTCATCCTCCGCTTAAAGAAAAAAAGCACCTACCAATTTGCTGATAGATGCTGTTTTATGCCTCAGACCGGAATCGAACCGGTACGAAGTTTAACCCTCGCAGGATTTTAAGTCCTGTGCGTCTGCCAGTTCCGCCACTGAGGCTTTCCTATTCCCTTAATGTATTAAGGGAATAAAATGGGGCCTATAGGGCTCGAACCTATGACCCTCTGCTTGTAAGGCAGATGCTCTCCCAGCTGAGCTAAGACCCCGTTTGT
>CAMORO010000019.1 GCA_946623875.1 uncultured Lachnospiraceae bacterium
TACCGATTGTTATTTCTCACTACGATAGTTGATTCTTAAGTTAATGACATTGTGAAAAATGTAAGCTTTAAGCTGGAGGCAGGAAAAAGTATGGCCATTGTCGGTCCGTCAGGCTCCGGCAAGAGTACGATGATCAATCTGATCCCAAGACTGTATGATGTATGTGAAGGATCAGTTATTTTTGACGGTGTGGATGTAAGGAAGTTAAGCCTTAAGCAGCTAAGGAAAAATGTCGGAGTTGTATCCCAGGAAACCTATCTGTTTAACGGGACCATAAGGGATAACTTAAAATATGCCGCTCCCGAAGCAACCGAAGAGGAAATGATAGCAGCCTGTAAGAAGGCCAATATCTATGATTTCATATCCAATCAGGAAAAGGGACTTGACACGATGGTCGGTAACAGGGGTCTTAAGCTTTCGGGTGGAGAGAAACAGAGGATATCCATAGCAAGGGTACTTCTTAAGGATCCTAAGCTCCTCATCTTCGATGAGGCAACCTCTGCCCTTGATTCGATTTCCGAACAGAAGATACAGGAGGCTATCGATCCGATAATAAAGGAGCGCACGTCAATATTGATAGCGCACAGGCTCTCCACCATATTGGCAGCGGATAAGATATTCGTGCTTAAGGATGGTAAGATAGTGGAGAGCGGGCAGCACAAGGATCTGGTTAGGGCCGGCGGTGTATATACGGAGCTGTATGAAACACAGTTTAAGACCAGCGATATTCCAGGTAATAATTCCGAAATCTACGGGATGGCTCCGCTTCCAAGCGATGAGTATTAGAATAAAACAATTAATAGGTCGGGGACATAAGCATGAATAAAAAAGAAGTATTTACGGCAGCCTGTGTAGTGGCCGGAAACGGAATGGGCAGCGGAATGATGGCGATTCCCTATTTTGTGGCACATGCGGGAATAGCCGGAGGTATTGTGGCCTTTATTCTCGCCTATATCGTAAGTGTTCTGATGCACCTTATGATAGCCGAGCTGTTAATACAGACAGATGATACAAAGGATATAACAGGAGTGTTTAACAGATACCTTTTTACCGGGAAGGGAGGTAAGGTGTTAAGACTTCTGTTTTTTTTGATACTTGTAACGGTGCTTATAGCCAATCTTGCGGCATATGTTTCGGGAGCTGTCGAAATAATCACACAGCTTGTTCCCATAAGCCCGGCACTGACAAGGCTTGTGTTCTATGTCATTGCCTCACTTGTAGTCATCCTCGGTCTTAAGATAATGTGTGTGAGCGAAGTGAGTGCTGTAAGTATAATGAGTGTGCTTTTGGTACTTGCGCTAGTGTTTTCATTCAGTCATATAAATCCGGGGTTTGGAATTTCTTTGACAGGACCGGCAGGAGCATTTACAGCCCTGTTCAGCATGATAATGTTTTCTTTTTCCGCGATCTTTGCCGTTCCACAGATTATCGACTACCTTGACCGCGATGCTGGAAAGATAAGAAAATCGGTTTTTATGGGAATTCTCATTAATCTGGTACTTTCCGTAACAGTGGCAGTTTGTGCCATGATCACATCGGAGGAGGTCACAAAGATAGCAATAGTGGGCTGGAGCGAGGCAGCAGGCGGAGATATAAAGATCCTGGGATCATTAATAATTGTACTTGCAATGCTCACTTCATACTGGTCCATAGGTCTTGCCTCATCTGATATCATATCCAGTCAGACAGGTGCAGGAGAAGGACTTTCTTTTTCCCTGGCAACACTTCCCGCACTTGTAATAACCTTTATTGCAGGCTCCGGTTTCATGGATTACCTTAAGATAGTAGGAGGAGCTGTTGCCGTGATCCTTTCATTTATGGTGATACCTTCTTATCTTAAGTGCATGAAGACTGCAGATAATTCAAGAATATTAAAGGGTAAAGAAACTAAGATCCCTGTCACAGTGTTTGTATTCCTTATGTATATTGCGATGGCTGTGGGATCTGTGATAACGGTTTAGGAAAGAAGGAGATAAGTATGAAGGTTGCTCTTCTGGCTCCTGCGGGAGCTATGCACAGATATAACGGGATGTTCAGCAAAAACCTGCATTATGCACCTATAACCCTTGCTCTTCTTGCTGCCCTTATCCCCAAGGAGGTGGATCCTGAGCCTGTTATTTACGATGAAACGGCAGAACCGATCCCTCTTGATCTGTCCGCCGATATAGTGTGTATAACCTGTATCACCGGTACGGCGACGAGATGCTACAGATATGCCGATTACTTCAGGTCAAGAGGACTGACCGTAATAATAGGAGGTGTGCATCCCACTGTAATGCCAAAGGAAGCTAAGCAGCATGCGGACAGTGTGATGATCGGGCTCGGTGATGAAACCTTTCCGCAGGCAATAAGGGATTATACAAAGGGTGAGCTTAAGGAATTCTACGAAGGTCATTCATGTACCGATATTTCGGGACGACCTCTTCCCCGCAAGGATCTTCTTAAAAAAAGCAGATATATAACACTAAATACTGTTGAATGTGTCAGAGGCTGTAATCATACATGTTCCTTTTGTGCCTATCCGTCCGCTTTCGGTCATCATGTTATTACACGACCGGTAAAGGATGTCATAGATGAGATTAAGACCTTCAGGGGAAAGGTAGTTATTTTTCCCGATGTAAATCTCATAGCCGATATAAGGTATGCAAAAGAGCTGTTCACAGCGATGATACCTCTTAAGAAATGGTGGTTCGGGCTTACAACGACAGCAATAGGACACAATGATGAGCTGCTTGAGATATTTAAAAAGAGCGGTTGTAAGGGAATACTTTTGGGGCTTGAATCCGTAAATCAGGAAACGCAGAAAGATATAAACAAACGGATCAATTCGGTTGATGAATATGAAGACCTTATCCGGAAGCTGCATGATAAGGGTATCCTCATTATGGGCTGCTTTGCCTTCGGAAGCGATGAGGATGAAAAGGATGTCTTTGAAAGAACGGCGAAGCTGTGTATCGATGCGAAGATCGATCTTCCGAGGTTTTCGATCATAACTCCTTTTCCCGGAACCCCGTTCTACAACGATCTTAAGGAACAGGACAGGATAACAGAAACCGACTGGTCTCTTTATGATGTTGAGCATGTTGTATACAGGCCGGCAAATATGACTAAACAGGAGCTTCTTGACGGGATAGACAGTGCATGGCAGGCATGCTATTCATGGAGTGCGATATTTAAACGATTCGATCATAAGAGAATAAAGAGGTGGTTCTTTATTTATCTTTTATGCAATATCGGTTACAGGAAATATGCAAAGAACTTCAATAAATATGATGAAAGAGTAATGACGGATAATTCGGATATACCGGCGGTTTATGAAAAATGAGAATAGTATTTATAAAGGTAAACATGATGTACAGCAAGGGCAGGGATGCCCTGAAGCCTCTTATTTTTCCAATTATTGAGTCACTTACGCCAAAAGAACATGATATAGTTTTCTATGACGAAAGGATAGAGGCGCTTCCTGACGTGATAGATGCGGATATCATAGCATTTTCGGTTGAAACCTTTGCGGCAAGACATGCTTACGAACTGGCCGCAGGATATAAGAGGGATAAAAACAGGATAGTCATGGGAGGATTTCATGCCTCGGCTGTAAAGGATGAGGTTATGGAGCATGCAGATACGGTTCTTGTTGGTGATGCTGAGGATACGTGGCCTCAGTATCTTAAGGATGTTTCAAACGGATGCGAGAAGAGAGAGTATATATCCGGAAATACCTGTCCCATATCATTTGTCAGTAACAATGCGCGATGCTACGACGGGAAGAAATATCTTAAGCTTGGGATGATCCAGGCTTCCAGAGGCTGTAAGTTCAATTGTGATTTCTGTTCGATTAAGAGTCTGTATCCCAAGGGAGTAAGGAAGAAGGATATAGATGAAGTTGTAAGAGAGATAAAAAACAGCAGGGAGAGACTTTTCTTTTTTATTGATGACAATCTTTTTGTTAATGAAGAGTCGGCAAGGGAGCTTTTTACTGCCATCATTCCGCTTAAGAAAAAATGGGCCTGTCAGATAAGTCTTGAAATTGCATCAAATAATGAACTGCTTGAGCTTATGCACAATGCAGGCTGTATAATGGTGCTAATAGGCTTTGAATCCCTTAATCCGAAGAATCTTGAACTTATGAACAAGAGTGCCAATCTTCGTATAAGGGATTACGAGGCGGCAATTGCCAATATATACAGGCACGGTATCATGATCTATGGTATGTTTGTGCTGGGATATGACTATGATACGGCTCAGTCGATAAAGGATACATATGATTTTGCTTTACGAAATCATTTTGCGGTTGCCAATTTCAACCCGTTGATGATACTGCCGGGAACAGAGCTGTTTAAGAGGATGAGTACTGAAGGCAGGTTAAGATATGAGAAATGGTGGCTTGATGACGGATACAGATACGGAGATGCCATGTACTATCCCACATCAATGAGCTGTGAAGAGCTGATGCAGGGTTGCAGGGATGCCAGATTTAAGTTTAATTCATTCGGCAATATAATACGAAGGATGCTGGGATCAGGAGTGAACCATTCGGGTATTTTTAACTCGACAGTATTTCTTCTTATAAATATCATATCCAGACTGGAAATACACAGAAAGCAGGGAAAGGCGCTGGGTGAGAGAAAATGAAGATCATACTTATCAAGCCTAATATAGGAAGGCGTGAACACAGCCTGTATGTTGATAATGCCAGCATGGAACCCTTGCAGCTCGGTGTTCTTGCGGCACTGACACCTGAGGATATAGAAGTTGTTATGTATGATGACAGGCTGGAACCGATCCCCTATGATGAGGAGGCGGATTTGGTGGCAATAACGGTCGAGACATTTACTGCAAGACGCTCCTATGAGATCGCGGATGAATACAGAAAGCGAGGGACCAGGGTATTAATGGGCGGAATGCATGTCAAGCTTCTGCCGCAGGAGGTTAAAGAGCATGCGGATTCCATAATGACAGGTGATGCCGAGGATAAGTGGGGCGAGATGCTCTATGACCTTGCACGGGGTGAGCTTAAGGAGATATATGAATGTGCTCCCGTGTGTGAGGTTCAGAAGGGCGTGATCACGAGGCGTGATATTTATAAAGGCAAAAAATATATGCCGATCTCCCTTCTTCAGTTCAGCCGCGGCTGCAGATACAACTGTAAATACTGCGCAAGCAGCGTATATTTTGAAAGAAGACATTTTACAAGGGATGTGAGTGAGGTTGTAAGAGAGATAAAGTCGCAGAAACGCAGACTGCTTTTCTTTGTGGATGACAATATCGTGGGCGATAAGGAAAAGGCCAAGGAGCTGTTTCGGGCACTTATACCTCTTAAGATATGGTGGGTAAGTCAGGGCAGTATCGATATGCTTGATGATGACGAGCTTATGCGTCTGATGGTTAAGAGTGGATGCCTTGGGCTTGTCATAGGATTTGAATCAATAAAACCCGAGAGTATCGAAAACATGCACAAGGGTGTAAACAGGAAATATGTTAATGACCATTACGCGGAGGCCATAGAGAAGCTCAGGCATTACGGACTTCAGACCTGGGCGGCGTTCACTATAGGTCATGATACGGATACGCTTGAATCCATAGAGGCAACTTACCGTTTTGCAAGAAGGAACAAGTTCACCTTTGCCGCTTACAATATACTGATGCCCTATCCGAATACCGAGCTGTACGAACAGCTAAAGGCTCAGGGGCGGCTTCTGTATGACGGTAAATGGTGGCTTCATGAGGAATACAGGTTCAATTACGCGGCTTTTATTCCAAAGAATATGACTGCTCCCGAGCTGACGGAGGCGGGGTTTGAATGCAGGAAGCGGTTTAACAGTGTATCTTCTATCCTGTACAGACTGTTTGAGCCACGCACCAATATGCGCAATCCCGTCAGATTCTTTACTTATCTTATCTACAATCCGGTGTTTAAGAAGGAAGTATTCGAGAAGCAGGGGATGACTTTCGGATGTAAGGAGAAGGATGATGAAGGTAACATTCATATTGCCGGCGATAGGCAGGAAAAAGGGCGAGAAATATCTTAAATCATGGCTGATGGAGCCGCTTACCATAGCGGTTATGAACACTCTGCTCCCGGAGGGGGTCGAGAGGGAATTTTATGATGACAGGATTGAGAGTATCAATTATGATACAGATTCGGATATCGTGTTTATTACCGTGGAAACCTATACGGCAAAAAGAGCGTATTATATTGCCGGCAGGTTCAGAGAAAAGGGAAAGACAGTGGTTCTCGGAGGCTATCATGTAACGCTGATGCCGCAGGAAGCGCAGGAACATTGTGATGCTGTCATGATAAATAACTGCGGGGACAATATGAAAGCCCTTATAAAAGATTATGAGACCGGCAATCTTAAGGAAAGATATGTCGGGAAACCCTGTATAGACTATAAGATAGCAGACCGTTCGATTTACAGGGATAAGCAGAAGAAATATCTTCCGGTCTCATTGGTCGAGACGGGAAGAGGCTGTTATCATAACTGTGAATTCTGCTCCATAGCGAAATATTATGATTCAAAGTATATACATCGTGAGGTTGAGGATATAATAGCGGAAATGAGATCGTGTAAACACAAGCTGTTTTTCCTTGTGGATGACAGCATCTTTTCCGATAAAGCGTTTGCAAAAGAACTGTTTAAGGAGATAAAAAAGCTTAAGGTAACCTGGACAACTCAGATAACCCTTGATATAGCAAGAGATGATGAGACTCTTAAGCTTATGAGGGACAGCGGCTGCTCCATGGTGCTTATAGGCTTTGAGTCTATCAACGGAGACAATCTGAAACAGATGAATAAGGAATGGACACAGCGTCTTGGGGAGAGGGATGAGCTTATTGAAAAGATCCATGCGGCCGGGATCAGTATATATGCATCCTTTGTGTTTGGTTTTGATGAGGATGCGGAAGAGAGCTTTGTCAGGACACTTGAATTTACCAGAAAGCATCAGTTCTTCGTTGTAGCCTTTAACCATCTGCTGACCTTCCCCAATACGCCTACATATAAGGTATTTGCCAAGGAACATCGTCTTATCTGTGATAAGTGGTGGCTTCAGGAGGGATACACCTTCGGTACCATATCCTTTGTTCCCAAGCGTGTCAGCGCGGATGAGCTCCGTGCCCTTTGCAGGAAGTACAGAAAACAGTTCTTTAAATTTTCATCGATAGTGAGCAGAGGGATAACCTGTCTAAAGAGGACAAGGAATCCGTTTATCAACTTTGCATATTGGTTTATCAACATATTGTTCCATTTTGAGGTGGATAAGAGGCTGGGGATACCTGTAGGTGAGAATCTTGAATGAAACATTTGAATTTGTGTAAAAAGAACAGTGAAAGAAATAACAAACCGGTATTATGTCCCGGCTGTAATAATGACGGATATTACCCTGCTGTCAAAGAGGACGGTGATGAGATCCTTAAGATAATGGAAGAGGATGCAGCCCCCGGCGATATAAGCCTTTTGTATACAAGAAGGGACAATCCGTATACATCTTTCCTGATGGAAAATAAGGATTCACAGGTAGGTGTCATCAGAATGAACGGAAGGGTGGTTGCGACAATAGGTGCCATTCCGAGGGATATGTATATTAACGGTGAAAGAAAAAGAGTATGCTATGTCACTAATATGAAACGGCTTAAGTCCTGTGATGCTCCCGTTAACTGGCATAAGATGTTTGCCGATATGTGCAGGAAGGTTGACTGTGATGTATATTACTGTTCCCTGATAGAGGATAATACGGATGTCCGCAGGATGCTTGCAAAGAAACGCCGGTTTATGCCGTATACAACCCCAATATGCACATATAAAACATATATAATCAGCACAAAAGTAAGGCTTGGGGCGGACTGTAAGGGATATGAATTTACAAAATCCGGTAAAGCGGATGAGGCTGACCTGCTTGGATTTCTCAAAAGATGCGGAAGAGATCGCAATTTCTTTCCGGTTTTTGAGAGATTGCCGGATGTTGGTGATATCAAGACAGAGGATTTTTATATACTTAAGAGGAACGGGGTTATCATTGCAGCAGGCGCAGTATGGGACAGAAGGAATGTCAAACAGTATGTGCTTAACAGATGTAAGGGTATATATGCGCTGTTAAGATGCATCAATCCCGTTATTTCCGCACTTGGATATATTAAGCTCCCCAAGGACGATACGGTGGTGGATCTGGCTTTTCTTTCATTCCTGCTTTCAGATGACGGGGATGAAGAGAAATACAGGATCTTCATTTCGCTGCTTTTAAAGGAAATGTCGGATAAATATCCTATGCTGGTTATCGGAACCGATATAAACAATCCCAAGTACAGAGTGCTTGAGAAGATACGTTCCATATCCTTTAAGACAGAGATAAATGAGGTCATAATGACAAATATAGATTCAAAAACCCCACCGTCCTTTGATCATTGCAATATAGAAATCGAATGTGCTCTGTTGTAGTCTGTTTGGTAAGATAGCAGAAGTTACTTCGTTGTATCAAAATACCTTTTGACCACCTCTTGTGCAGGTTTGGCATAAATATCATATCCCGTGTCGTTAAGCGCATCCTTACTGCAGTAGAGCTTAAGGCTCCAGTCCCATAAAAAGAAGCCGCCGACAAAATCACGTTTATCACAGGCATTGAACATGGTTTCATACCATCTTGCCTGTTCTTCGGGTGCGGGAGATCCATTAATGGTCCAGTCATTTGGAACATTCATTGATCCTTTGGTTGATTTACAGCCTGCCTCGGCAAAGAAGAAGGGTTTATTAAATTTTTTTACTACGGCTTCGATGCGGTCAAGCTGTGCTTCCCAGTCATTTATGGGGTAATAGCCGCTTGAACAGATGTAGTCCACACAATCCCACCAGGTAACATTGTCCTCCTGATATTTATCGGTATTGTAAGTGAGAGGCCCATGATAAACCTTTCTTATTTCAGAAATAACGTTTCGCCATTCCGCTTCCCTGTGTTCCGACTGAACCATTTCGCAGCCGGCTATGAACATGTCACAGCCTGTTTCCTCGGCAAGCTCTGCGTAGTGAAGCTGGAAATCCGTATATGCCTTAAACCATATTGACCATTTGGGTTCACAGGGAACATCCTTGTCAAAGAAACAGATATGTGCTCTCCAGGTTCCGTTCTTACAGTTAACGGTAGGCTTGATGGCAACCTTCAGTCCCTTAGAATGAATGTAATCTATCATTTTTTTCAATTCATCATCCCTAAGGTTTGCCGGAGAAGTATAATCGATCTCCTGAGACTGAGGAGTTTCCTGAAGACCATTCGGAACCAGTATTATGTAATTGGCTCCTGTTCCGTCAATGAGTTTATCAAGGCTGTCATATGCCTGTTTCTTTTCAAATGAGCCTGCTCCGGCAAATGCCCCGAAGGTGATTCCTTTAATGTAGTCCATGTCAGTTCCTTTCTGTGATCTTTTTTATAAGTGTTGGGTATAACATTACCTGTTTTCGTTTTCCTTTATTTCAAAGATTATCAGGCTTTCCCACCTGCTGTACAAAGTTGATTGTCGGTATTGTTGTGTAGCTTTTGTTCTTCGTTTGCAGCGTTAATGTTACCCTGTACAGGTTTTTCAACAAGTTGTATCAGCTTCCATTTTCCCTGTTTATATCTTATCAGGCTGGCGATACCGGTAATAAACCATGTAAGCGCTGTTGCAAGCCAGACGCCCCATTTGCCGACAGACGGAATAAGAATGAGGGTGTTAGAGAAGACTATACGCCCGGCAACCTCTACACCGCCGTTTATCATTGCATATATGGAATCACCGGCTCCGTTAAGCAGTCCTCTTACCACATAGATAATACCGAGAGTAAAGTAGAACCATGAGGTTATCTTAAGAGCACTTGTACCAAATGAGATAACATCGGCATCTGATACGAATACTCTCATTATATTGTTTCCGAACTTATAGAAGAAAAGAAGCATGAGGATGCTGAAGCCTGCAACAAGAATCACCGATCTTACAAAGGCACGTTTTACCCTGTCAAGCTTGCCTGCACCTATATTTTGGCCGGTGAAAGTTGACAGAGCCATACCGAGGGAGTTAAACGGCTGTTGTACCAACTGTTCGATGCGGGATGTAGCCGTGAATGCCGCGACCACCAGTGAGCCGAAGGTATTTACCACACTTTGCAGTGCCACACAGGATATGGCGATAAGGGATGACTGCATTGCAAGCGGAAGCCCAATACGGTAACATTTGCCGGTGATCCTTCTGTTGAAACTCATCTCATCCCTGTTTATCGAGAAATACGGATTCTTCCTGATTGCATATATAAGGCTGCCTATCGCTGAGAGTATCTGCGCAATGATTGTCGCATATGCTACCCCGCGAACTCCAAGTCCGAACCGTATTACCAGCAGAAGGTCGAGAAATACATTGACCAGACTGGCGAAGATGAGGAAAAATAAGGGTGTTTTGCTGTCTCCGAGAGCCCTTAATATGGAAGAAATACAGTTGTATGCGGCTACGGCAAGTATCCCGGCACATGATATCTGCATATATGCAGTTGCATCATCGAGTATATTGGACGGCGTGTGAAGCCATGTTAATACGGGTCTTGCCAGAAGTATGCCAAGGAGAGACATAACAAGCCCGGTTGTTGCGATTATATATACCGAATTAAATATGGTCCTTCTGACATTAACACTGTCTTTTGCACCGAAATGCTGTGATATGACTACACCTATGCCGCCGGTAAGTCCTATACACAGTGAGAAAAAAAGGAAGTTTAGAGAACCGGTGGCACCTACTGCAGCGAGTGCATTGGCGCTTACGTATTTGCCTACAACAATGGAATCTACCATGTTATATACCTGTTGGAAGATGTTTCCTATAAGCATAGGTATCGAAAAGCTTATAAGGAGCTTAAATTCATTACCGGTTGTCATATCTTTAACTAAGCCTTTGTTCATAATAAAGCCTCCGCTCCGTGCTTTGCACTTTAAAAACCTGTCCACTATTCGCCCTGAAGGACTTATACTGTGAAATGAGTGTAGACCAACAAAGGCTTCAATGATATAATGAATCAATCTGTTTGTTGAATAAATCTATCGTGTTTTGATAGATTGTTGTAAAATTCAATAAATATTGCATTTTTTTGTTTGAATAAATATATATTTTCTATAGGAGAACCATGAATTATCTTTATGAATACAGTGATATATTAAATACACCGTATGAGGCATTTGAGTTCGATACTCTTAAGAATGATTTCCCGGTAAGGCCGCACTTCCACCACTATGTTGAGTTCATATACATGCTGGAAGGCAGTATGTTTTCAACGGCAGAGGAGAAAGAATACTACCTTAAAGAAGGTGATCTGCTGCTGATCTTCCCGGATACCGTGCATTCAATGGCCGCAAGCTCTGTAAAGGGAGCAAGGTTCATGGGTATGAAGTTCGATGCATCACGTCTTACCGTCAATACAACCAGCATCCCAAGGCTTGGCACCATGCTGACGGCTGCAAGAAAGCAGTCGGCCAGGGTTCTGTTCGAAGCAGATGAGCACCTGTTTCCGGGTGTCTATGAATTTGTCCTGCAGTGCGAAAAAGAACTGAGGGAAAGAAAACTCGGCTATGAGGTATCCGTTCATGCAAGGCTCTGTCTTTTCATGACTGACCTTATAAGACTATGGGAAAAGGAGGGTATTGGTTTTGGCAATGTATCCGAATATGTTACCAAGGAGGAGATCAGCCTTCAGAACCTGCTTGAATATATGGACCGTCATATAGAGGAAGGCTTAAGGGTCGAGGATCTTGCAAAGAGATGCGGGATGAGTTATTCACATTTTGCAAGGAGCTTCAAAAGTATGTACGGAAGAACCTGCAAGGAACATCTTGAACTTATAAGGGTTGAAAAGGCCGAGGAGATGCTTAAGTTCACGGACTATACCTTAAATGAGATAGCATTGGAATTGGGATATGCGGATCAGAGCCACTTTGCGAGAGTATTCAAAAATCTGAAAGGAATAACTCCCGGATCGGTAAGGGGAAGGTGAAATACCTGTACAAGCCCCGATTGATTACATGACATAATTGCACAAGCCCCGATTGATTACATGACATAATTGCACAAGCCGTTGTGTAATGCTATAATGTTTGGGCATATTATACCCGGAGTGTTTATAGTGAACGCATTGAATAAAGGTATTTCCAATATGTTAACTGATTTTGCCGCGGATACGAAACTGAGATCGGCAATTAAATCCGTTTGAGAATATAATACAACTATCGGGAGGAGATTAAGGAATGTATGATTATCTTATAGTGGGAGCCGGACTGTACGGTGCTGTATGTGCGAGGGAGCTTACCGATGCGGGCAGAAAGGTGCTGGTGATCGATAAGAGAGACCATATAGCAGGAAATGTATATACAGAGAAGATAGAAGGGATCAATGTCCATAAATACGGAGCACACATCTTCCATACCAATGATAAGAGGGTGTGGGATTATGTGCAGAAGTTTGCGACTTTTAACCGTTTCACCAATTCTCCGGTGGCAAATTACAAGGGTGAGCTGTATTCACTTCCTTTTAATATGTACACCTTTAATAAGATGTGGGGTGTGGTGACTCCCGAAGAGGCACTTGATAAGATAGAGGAGCAAAGGAAGGAAATAACGGGAGAGCCAAAGAATCTTGAGGAGCAGGCTATTTCCTTAGTCGGACGTGACATATATGAGAAGCTTATCAAGGGCTATACACAGAAGCAGTGGGGGCGAGAGTGCAGCGAACTTCCCGCTTTTATAATAAAGAGACTTCCCGTAAGGCTTACCTTTGACAACAATTACTTCAATGCGCTGTATCAGGGTATACCAATCGGCGGTTATACGAAGCTGGTTGAGCAGATGCTTAAGGGTATTGAGGTTAAGACGGGAGTGGATTACTTCAGGGTTAAGGATGAAGAGGCTTACAGTGCACAGAAGGTGATATACACCGGTCCGATTGATGCGTATTTCGATTACTCGCTCGGTACTCTTGAATACAGAAGTGTGAGATTTGAGAACGAACTGCTTGATATTCCCAACTATCAGGGAAATGCGGCAGTCAACTACACTGATGAACAAACACCTTATACAAGGATAATCGAGCATAAGTGGTTCGAATTCGGTAAGGATGAGGACGGAAATGATCTTCCAAAGACGGTTATATCAAAGGAGTACAGTTCGGAGTGGAAGCCGGGGGATGAACCCTATTATCCTGTCAATGACGATAAGAATTCGGCATTGTATAAGCAGTATAAGGAACTTGCGGATAAAGAGGGGAAGGTCATATTCGGAGGACGCCTCGGTGAATATAAGTATTATGATATGGATCAGGTCATTGCAGCGGCACTTAATAAAACGGATGATATAAGTAATCACTGATGATGGGAAACAGTTAAATGTTTATGTTTATTTGGAATGATAAGAAAGAAATACGGAAAAAGATGAATTTCGGAGGAGTAAAATGAAAACAAGGGTAGCAATGATGTTTGGCGGCAAAAGTGTTGAGCATGAGGTTTCGGTAATTTCGGGCATTCAGGCGATACTCAGCATGGATACGGATAAATATGAGGTGATCCCCGTATACATGACGAAGAAGAATGAGATGTACATAGGCGATGATATCGGAAATATTGAGGCTTATAAGGATATAAACGGATTACTTTCACGTTCCCAGAGAGTAATAATGATAAATGAGGACGGCCGGGTGAAGCTTATGGGCTTCCCTATTAAGAAATTCGGTAAGAATACGGAGGTTGAAATAGATATAGCGTTCCCGGTTGTTCACGGAACAAACGTTGAGGACGGAGCATTTCAGGGGTATCTTAAGACCATGGGCATACCGTTCGTCGGCTGCGATGTTACGGCATCTGCCATCGGGATGGATAAATACATAATGAAGGCAGTGCTCAAGGAGGGAAATGTCCCTGTTCTTGATGCAAGGCTGTATACTCTGGCTCATTACAGGGAGGTCAATTCGCTGCTTGATGATGTAGAGAACTGTATCGGCTATCCTGTTATAGTAAAACCCGTAAATCTTGGGTCAAGTGTCGGTATATCGGTTGCAAAGAACAGGACAGAGCTGACAGCCTCTATAGATGATGCCTTCAGATATGCGACCAAGGTACTTGTTGAGCATGCGATCACCAACTTAAGGGAGATCAACTGCTCGGTACTGGGAGATGAGAATGATGCGATCGCTTCGGAATGTGAGGAGCCGCTTCATACGGAAGATATTCTGAGCTATGAGGATAAGTATGTAAGTAATTCAAAGAGCGGGGGTTCCAAGGGTATGGCAAGTGTATCACGTAAGATACCGGCAGAGATTTCGGAGGAATTCAGGGAAGAGATCAGGGAGATGGCTGTAAAGTCATTTAAGCTCCTTGGCTGCAACGGTGTGGCAAGGATTGACTTTATGATAGATGAAGATAACGGGAAGCTGTATTTCAATGAAATAAACACGATCCCCGGCTCGCTGGCGTTCTATCTCTGGGAGCCTGTGGGAGTTCCCTACAGGGAACTTCTTACCCGTATGATAGAGCTGTGTCTTAAGAGGGCGCGAACCGAGGATGGTTTAACATTTACCTTTGATACCAATATTCTTAACTCCGCAAGCTTCGGAGGTTCGAAGGGCGGAGCCAAGCTTTAGGAAGTCAGTTCAGATCAGTGAGTCGGAAGATGTTCTTCCGGCTCATATTAGTTCAGAATACTTTCGAGATACTTTCTCCCAGTCAAGAACCTCGAAAAAGGCTTTGATATAATCACCGCGAAGATTCTTATACTTCAGATAATATGCGTGTTCCCATACGTCAAGAGCAAGGATGGGTATATTTTTGGTACCGAGACTTATGGGATTGTCCTGGTTGGCGCTGTTGCTGACTACAAGGTCTCCCGAAGGAGTTACGCTGAGCCATGCCCAGCCCGAGCCGAACTGTCCTGTTGCAAGTGCTGTAAGCTTTTCCTTCAATGCATCAAGACTTCCAAAGGTCTCGTCTATCTTTGCTTTTAGCTTTCCGACAGGCTCCTTTGCAGGGTTTGCCGAGAAGTTTTCGAAGTAAAGATTGTGATTGAAGTATCCGCCTCCGTTATTGCGAATGGCGATCCTGTCTGTCTCATCTTTTACAGAATCAAGGCTGTCCAGGATACTTACCGCATCAGTATTTTCTATACCGGCCTTTTCAAGGGCTTTATTAAAGTTGGCGGTATAGGTTGCATGGTGCTTGGCATAATGGGTTTCTACCGTTAGAGCATCAATATGGGGCTCCAACCCATCATATCCGTAGTCAAGAGTGATCTGTTCAAACATAGTGCGTCTCCTTTCTTTTACAGCATTTTATGGTTAATGTTTTATCTGCCTATTTGTTCCTGAAGTGAAACTGTTTCTTTCCGGAAGCGTAGTCATCCACGATATGGCCGTTGCCGTAGAGCTTGTACTTATATGTAACAAGACCTTCAAGTCCGACCGGACCTCTGGCATGTATCTTTCCGGTGCTGACACCTACTTCTGCGCCAAATCCGTAGCGGAACCCGTCCGCAAACCTTGTGGAGCAGTTGCAGTATACACTTGCGGAATCGACCATCTGCATGAAACGTTCTGCGGTTTCCTTATTTTCCGTTATTATTGCATCGGTATGATGGGAACCGAAGCGGTTAATGTGTCCGATGGCTTCATCTACATTATCAACAAGCTTTACAGAAACGATAAGGTCAAGATATTCGATGAATCCGTCTTCACCGATCGTTTCCGCCTCTATCATATCACTTACCTCTTTTGTTCCTCTTATCTTAACTCCATGCTCCTTTAATGCCTTGGCAAGAACGGGAAGGAAACCGGAGGCTGACTCCCGGTTTATAAGTAAGGTTTCCACGGCGTTGCATACTGCCGTGTACTGGGTTTTGGCATCTATGATCACCTTTAGTGCTTTATCCCTGTCCGCATCCTTATCAACATATATATGACAGATACCGTCTGCATGGCCCATAACGGGGATCTTGGTATTGTTCATGATATACTGTACAAAGGCATTGCTTCCGCGCGGTATCAGCAGATCGACATAACCGTGACACTCAAGCAGTTCATCAATCTCCGCATGAGATTTTGCAAGCAGGAGTGAATCCCCGGGGAGTCCGGCTCTTATCACCGCTTCGTGGATGATATCAAATAGTTCTTTGTTTGTATTGGAGGTTTCTTTTCCACCTTTCAGGATCGCACAGTTTCCGCTCTTAATGCACAGAGTGGATATCTGGATGAGAGCATCGGGTCTTGCTTCGAAGATTACACCGATAACCCCGATGGGACAGGTTACACGATAAAGCGACAGACCCTCATCCAGATCACGTGAAAGAGTGGTTTGTCCGATGGGGTCCGGCAGGGATATAAGCTGTTCTATACCCTTGATGCAGTCCTCAAGCTTGCCTTCATTGAACTTAAGCCGTTTCATAACTGCCTGTGATATATTGTCATCTTCTGCCTTATCCGTATCAAGCTTATTTGCTGCAAATATCTTATCTGCATTATCATTAAGAGCCTGAGCGATAAGTCTGAGCGCACTGTTTCTTTCCTCTATCGTTGAAGCAGCAAGAAAAGGTGCAACGGATTTCATTTTTTTAACGTCTTCTTTGATTGTCATATTTGTCTCCTGTTACGGCTGTATTTGGATTTCCCAAGTCTTTATCAAATTCTCTCAAAAACACTTCCTGAATTGATGTATCTAACCTTTAAGTTGATTGTTTCAATAAAGGCAGGTTTACATTATCAATAAGATCCTGTATCACATTCTGTGTATACTTACCCGGATGTTTTTTGTCATCACCCGAAAGATCCTTCGTGTAGATAGGTTTGCCGAAGGTAAAGACTACGGTTTCACCGGTAATTCGTGGAAAGTGGTTCTCAAACATATTTGCGGTGTTTGATATTGCTACGGGTATTATCGGACAGCCTGATTTCTCGGCCATTTTCATGGAGCCTTCCTTAAAGGGATGAATCTTTCCGTCCTTACTCCTTGTTCCCTCCGGGAATACGAATATATTTATTCCGTTCTTTAAGTATTCAACTGCCTTCAGGATCGTCTTCATTCCCTGCTTTATATCCTTTCTGTCAATAAACAGACAGCGTATATAATACATCCAGACATTGAGTGACGGTGCCCTTGAAAGCTCTTTTTTGGCGATATATCCCGTCGGTCGTTTCATCAGAGTATAGCTGATGATTATATCGAAATAGCTGTTGTGATTTCCGACAAACAGAGAGGCTGTGTCATCCGGGATGTTCTCAAGCCCGTTTACTATGACATTTGCTCCCGAGATAAAGATGACTGTACTGAATCCGAAATTAACACATGCCTTACTGATCCTATCCCTGAGAGAAATATTGATCTTACCTGTTATAAACAGTACAAGCTCTAAAGGCAGGGTTAATATCAGGTATAGTAATAAAAATGAAGCTGCCAGTATAAATCGGATCATGCCAAAACCTCCCTTCGATATTTTTAGATGGTACTTTTAACGATCTTAACAATACGGCTGGTACCGAGCCTGTCTGCGCCAAGCTTCATGAATTCTTCCGCATCCTCAAGAGATGAGATACCGCCTGCGGCCTTGATCTTAACATTGTCACCAATATGCTCCGCAAACAGCCTGACATCATCAAATGTTGCGCCGGCTGTTGAAAATCCTGTTGAAGTTTTGATATAGTCGGCTCCTGAGGCGGTCACAATTTCACACATCCTGACTTTCTCTTCATCCGTCAACAGACAGGTTTCGATTATTACCTTAAGTATATGACTCTCACAGGCTTCCTTTATCTGTTTTATCTCATCAAGAACATAATCATATTCACCGGCTTTGAGCATTCCGATGTTTATGACCATATCTATCTCATCAGCACCTTTTTCAATAGCATCCCTGGTTTCAAATACCTTGGTTTCCGTTGTCATATTTCCATTGGGAAAGCCTATGACAGTACAGATTTTAACGTCACCCTTAAGATATTCCTTTGCTGCCCTGACGTAACAGGGCGGTATACAGACAGAAGCAGTCCCGTATTTTTTCGCATCATCACAGATGACCTTAATTTCATCCCAGGTTGCGTCCTGAAGAAGTAATGTGTGATCGCAGGCGGCCAGTATTTTATTTACATCCATGACAGATATCCCCTTTGTTCATATAGTCTCTTGAGCCTGTTCTGAACAGTTATAGAATCCTGAATTTCATCAGAAATTCGGGATTCGTACTCGACCAGGTTCTGCTAAAAGCAGGACCGTGTCATGCGGAACGCATGATTTCTGAATGCATTTCCTTGTTTGCATTCAGAAAGTCATAGTAAACGAGATAAATAATTTCGTTCACTATACATAATGTGTTCATAGAATTATACCATTTAAGAAAGTTTACTACAATCATATTTACTTATGCCGATTTTCATTTATTCCGATCTTTGGTTGTGTTATTATATTTAATGAAGTTGCAGCGCTGTTTCCGGTCGTGTATATTTTCTTACTTAAGATAATCTCCATCGGGAAGATATATGTATTGACTGATCGGAGGAAACACAGGGATTTTGTGACTGTTACCGGGTTTGATACATGATTGTTCGTTAAGGAGGAGAATGGTATGTTTGGGTTTAAGTATTATACACCTACCAAGGTTGTATTCGGAAAGGAAACGGAGCTTAAGGTTGGGGAACTAATTAAGGAATTCGGGGGAAAGAAGGTACTTATCCACTACGGTGGCGGAAGTGTCATACGTTCGGGACTGATGGACAGGGTTACGGGAGTCCTTGATAAAGAAGGCATAGAATATATCAAGCTAGGCGGAGCTGTGCCCAATCCTCATCTTTCGCTTGTATATGAGGGGATTGAACTGTGTAAGAAGGAAGGAATAGATTTCATACTTGCCGTAGGCGGCGGAAGCGCCATAGATTCTGCCAAGGCGATAGGTTACGGTGTTACCAACGAAGGTGATGTATGGGATTTCTATGATTATAAGAGAGAGGCAGAAGCATGTCTCCCGATAGGTGTTATCCTTACGATAGCGGCAACGGGAAGTGAAATGAGCGATTCTTCGGTGATCACCAGGGAAGAGGGACTGGTAAAGAGGGGATACAGCAGTGATTACGGAAGGGCTAAATTCGCTATCATGAATCCCGAGCTTACGATGACGCTTCCGGATTACCAGACTGCATGCGGATGTACGGATATCATGATGCATACAATGGAGCGCTACTTTACTAACGGCGGAAACATGGAGATAACTGACTCTATGGCCGAGGGATTGTTAAGAACGGTTAAGGCCAATGCCCTGATACTTAACAAGGATCCTGATAATTACGATGCAAGGGCTGAGGTCATGTGGGCAGGAAGCCTTGCTCACAACGGGCTTACCGGTTGTGGAAATGACGGCGGCGACTGGATGACACACAAGCTTGAGCATGAGCTGGGAGGTCTGTATGACGTGGCTCACGGTGCGGGACTTGCGGCTATTTGGGGAAGTTGGGCAAGATATGTATACAGGAACTGCCTCCACAGGTTTAAGAGATTTGCGATAAATGTAATGGGAGTAGAGGAAGCAGGCACCGATGAAGAGATAGCCCTTAAGGGTATTGAAGCAATGGAGGATTTCTACCGCAGCATAAACATGCCGACTAACTTAAGGGAACTGGGTGTTAAGGCTACGGATGACGACCTTAAGGAAATGGCTCACAAGTGTGCTGTAGGAGTCGGCGGAAAGATGGGATCCGCAAGAGTGCTCGATGAAGAGGATATGCTTGCAATATTCATGGCAAGCATGTGAGAATTCGTCATGAGGGGTTGCAACTCATCCGGGGGATGAGTGTTCTGCAACGACCGGAGCGAAGCGTAGACCCGCTTGTGGTGGAGTCCTTATGACATTACCTGTTCTGAATAGTTATTCATATTTAATTTATAAAACAGGATGGTGTAAAAATGGCTGGCATAATGATCAGGAATATAAGGCTGATAAATCCCGAGAGTAATACTGATGAAACAGTTGATATTCTTATAAGCAAAGGTGTTGTAACGGCTATCGATCTTCATAGCAAGAGCACCATAAGGGAGATACAGGCAGATGAGATTATAAATGGGAGGGGGCTTATTGCAGCCCCCGGTCTTGTGGATGTTCATGTACATTTCAGGGATCCGGGATTTACATATAAGGAGGATATCCATACGGGAGCGATGGCTGCCGCTAAAGGAGGATATACATCCGTTGTTATGATGGCCAATACCAAACCTGCCATTGACAATGAGGGAACTCTTAAGCAGGTGCTTGATAAAGCGGGTAATGAAAGCATAAAGATATATAGTGTAGGGAACATAACAAAGGGACTTAAGGGTAAGGAATTGACGGACATCGCTGCCCTTAAGGCAGCGGGTGCCGTAGGATTGTCGGATGACGGGATCCCTGTTCTTGATACAGAAATCCTTAAAGAAGCCTTTACCGTGGCAGCCGGACTCGATATACCTGTAAGCCTTCATGAAGAAGATCCGGAATATATAGAGAATAACGGGATAAATGCCGGCTTTGCTTCAGGTAAGCTTCACATTGGAGGTTCTGACCGAAAGGCTGAGATATCAATGGTTGAACGTGATATTAAGCTGGCACTTGAAACCGGAGTAAAGCTGGATATCCAGCATATCAGTACAAAAGAAGCAGTTGAAGCGGTACGACAGGCAAAGAAAAAGAGCTGTAATATCCATGCCGAAGCAACTCCTCATCATTTCACACTTACGGAAGAGGCAGTGCTTACATACGGAACGCTTGCTAAGATGAATCCGCCTCTCAGAACAGAGGAAGACAGGATGGCAATAATAGAAGGTCTTAAAGATGGTACAATAGACATGATCGCAACGGATCATGCGCCTCATTCCCGGGCGGAGAAGGATAAACCCCTGACAGAGGCACCGAGCGGGATAATAGGTCTTGAAACGGCACTGGCTCTGGGAATCACCAATCTTGTTGACAAGGGTTATCTTTCCATGCTCCGGTTGATAGAGAGGATGAGCCTGGGACCTGCCAGGGTGTATGGACTGAATGCGGGTTCGGTTAAGATAGGTTCTCCTGCGGATATGGTGATCTTCGATCCCAATGAAGAATGGATAGTAAGTGACTTCATATCCAGATCAGACAATTCGCCCTTCGTCAACTGGCGCCTTAACGGAAAAGTCAAATACACGATATGCAATGGAAATGTTGTGTATAAAGATGAGCCTGAAATAAAGGATAATTAAGAGTGATCTGTTATTTAGACAATTTGTTGGGTAATATAATAAAATTCTCGATACAAAAGATAAAACATTAGACAACGGGGAAGCTGAAAACAATGAGTAAGATAAAAGAAACCGCAAAGGTCATATCACAGGAAAAGCTGGCGCTGGATATATACAGTATGTGGATCGAAACAGGGATTGCCAAAGAAGCAGTACCCGGTCAGTTCATTTCCGTTTACACAAAAAGTGAAGCGAGGCTTCTGCCACGTCCGATAAGTATATGTGAAACAGGGGATAACTCTCTTAGGATCGTATACAGGATAGCAGGCAAAGGAACGGAGGAATTCGCCGCATATAAGGAAGGGGACAGAGTGGATATTCTGGGTCCTCTGGGTAACGGATTTCCGTTGACTGAAATAGAGGATAAATGCAGTAATGGCCGGGAAGATCAGGGTTTGATACTTATAGGAGGCGGGATCGGAATTCCCCCGATGCTAGAGCTGGCAAAACAGCTTAAGGGAAAAGTGACCATAGTAGTCGGATACAGGGATGCTGATATGTTCCTTGATGAGGAACTGAAGAAATACGGAAGGCTTGTAATAGCAACCGATGACGGTTCCGTAGGAACAAAGGGTAATGTTATTGATGCGATAAAGGAGCAGGGAGTTGAGGGCTCTGTTATCTGTGCCTGCGGTCCGACCCCCATGCTTCGCGGCATTAAGGCATATGCGGCTGAAAAGGGAATAGAGGCTTATATTTCAATGGAAGAGCGCATGGCCTGCGGAGTGGGAGCCTGTCTTGGCTGTGTATGCAGATCAGCAGAAGTTGATGACCATTCCAAGGTAAATAATAAAAGAATATGTAAGGACGGACCGGTATTTAAGGCAACGGAGGTGGAACTGTGAAGGATTTAAGTGTTAATATTGCGGGAGTGGAATTTAAGAATCCTGTGATGGAAGGCTCCGGAACCTTCGGTTCGGGGATGGAATACGGGGAATTCGTTGATCTTAACAGGCTCGGAGCGGTCGTGACCAAGGGTGTTGCCAATGTTCCCTGGACAGGAAACCCGACACCCAGAGTGGCAGAGGTGTATGGTGGAATGCTGAATGCGATAGGTCTCCAGAATCCCGGAATAGATACATTTATCGCAAGAGATCTTGAATTCCTTAAAAAATATGATACAAAGGTCATAGTAAATGTATGCGGTAAATCGGTAGAGGATTACCTTGATGTGGTGGAGCGCCTCTCAGATGAGGCTGCAGATATGCTTGAAATAAACGTTTCATGCCCCAATGTCAAGGAAGGAGCAATAGCCTTTGGTCAGAAGGCAGATGCACTGTACAATATAACGAATGAAATAAAGAAGAAAGCAAAACAGCCCATAATAATGAAGCTGTCTCCAAATGTCACAGACATTACGGAGATGGCGAGGGCAGCCGAGGCAGCAGGCGCTGATGCATTGTCACTAATAAATACGATAACAGCAATGAAGATAGATATACATAAGAGGACATTTGCCTTGGCCAATAAGACGGGAGGACTGTCGGGACCTGCTATCAAACCCGTTGCGGTAAGAATGGTCTATCAGACTGCACAGGCGGTTAAGATACCCATTATCGGAATGGGAGGCATAGCAAATGCAGAGGATGCACTTGAGTTCATCATGGCGGGAGCCAGCGCTGTTGCTGTAGGAGCGATGAATTTCCATGATCCTTATACTACGGTTAAGGTGATCGACGGACTGAGGGATTATATGGAGCAATATAAGGTAAGTGATATTAAGGAACTGATCGGGTGCGTAAAGTAGAAAGAACACACAGGTTAAATATATAATTACAGAAAACAAGACACGCAGGTTTGATCCTGCGTGTCCTCTTTTACTCAAACTTCTTTGTTGGGATATGGTAGCATCATATTAACCCGTAACTCCTGTTTGAGATTCCCTGGCCCAGTTGTCAAAGCCTTCCATTACCGCATCATATGTCTTGCTTGATATTTCCGGTAATTCCTGCCCCCATGATTTGGTGGCCTGGTCAAAGCCCTTCTTGAAAGAGTCTCTCATCTTCTCGATCTTGTCGGGATCGCCTCCGGTCAATGCCTTAGCCATTTCAAGTATCCTGTCGGAAGTGTTCTTCACCCCATAGAAACCATCCTCGGATATAGCCTTCTTGGCTTCTTCTTTAGCAGCTTCGGAAACGGTGAACTTACCGCTTGCAAGGAAACGCCATATACTGTCCTCATTATCTCCGTTGGCAGCCTTGAAAGCCGACAACTGTCCTGACATTGTGTCATGGACCATATCGAGCAGCCGCTGTTTATTTGCATCCTGATCGGCCTTAAGCTGTTCCACAAGCGCAGTGTTTGGCTTGTAGATCACACCCGAACGGTCAGGAGCCTTGGAGCTTTCTGAACTCTTCTCATATATGACACCCGATTCCGCTGCTTTTGAAGCTTTGGAAGAGGAGGAAGTATCTTCGGTTTTGGGATTGTTGGTTGACTTCTTGACAGAATTGTATGCACTGTATGCATCTACCTGTGAGTATCCCTGAATTCCGTTTACACTCATGTTGACCCTCCTTGGATTTATTCATCCATATGCACGGACTGTAATGTCCTGATGTGTATGGGTGAAAATAAGAAAAATATAGGTTTCATTAATAATATCGGCTTTAATCAATATTTTATTAGCTTTTTTTTTGATTAGATGATATGATTTTAAGTAAAGGATATTGTATACAAAATACATGGCACAAACGGACAAAGCAATGGGAAAAGAAACAGTTATAGATGCACCTGCGAAGATCAATCTTTCGCTGGATGTTATCGGAAAAAGAGAGAACGGATATCATGATGTACGGATGATCATGCAGCAGATAAGCCTGCATGATACGATTACGATAACCGTTGAAGAAAACGGTAATAAAGGAAGCTGTACGGATGATGCCTTGGGACTTATAACTGTAGGGACCAATTCGGGTGAGCTTCCTGTAAATGAGGATAATCTTGTATATAAGGCTGCTAAGCTTATCATGGATGAATGCAGGATAAGTGATCCGGTCAGGATATTTATAGACAAGCATATTCCGATAGCTGCGGGACTTGCGGGTGGAAGTTCGGATGCAGCAGCAGTTCTTAAGGGAATGAACAGCCTGTTTGATCTTAAGCTGTCAGACGCAAAGCTTAAGGACATCGGAGTGAGGATCGGCGCGGATGTTCCCTATTGTATAACGGGAGGAACCGCTATTGCGGAGGGAATAGGTGAGGTATTGACTCCTCTTCCTTCGATACCCGATTGTTATATTCTTATTGCAAAGCCGGGAATAAGTGTTTCCACAGGATATGTATATACTGCATTTGACAGCCTTGTGGATAAGATACATCCGGATGTGGATGCTATGATAAGTGCGATAAACGAGGGAAACCTTCAGGGAATTGCAGCTTTACTCGGCAATTCATTGGAAGGGGTCACGCAGGAGGAATATCCTGTAATAAAAGAAATAAAAAGATTAATGCTTGATAACGGAGCAATGGGAGCGCTTATGAGCGGCAGCGGTCCGACAGTGTTCGGTTTGTACAGGGATAAGGAAAGTGCTCTTGCCGGAGCGGATGAAGTAAAGAAATCGGGAAAGGCACAGGATATCGAGGTTACGGAACCTTTAAATAAGGATAACTATTGATTAAGGGAGGTTACAGGGATATGGAAGAGCCTAAACTTCAACTGATGATAGATGAATACCTTCCTCTCAGGGATGTTGTATTTAATACATTAAGACAGGGTATATTAAGAGGAGATCTTAAACCCGGAGAAAGGCTTATGGAGATACATCTGGCCAAAAGACTCGGAGTATCACGTACACCTATAAGGGAAGCGATCCGTATGCTTGAGCTTGAAGGACTTGTGACTATGATCCCGAGGAAGGGTGCAGAGGTTGCAAGGATAAGCAGGCAGGATTTAAGGGATGTACTGGAGGTAAGGAAATCCCTGGATTCACTTGCCGTTTCACTTGCCTGCGAGCGTATTACGGAGGAAGAGAAGAAAGATCTTGATAATGCAGAGGAGGCTTTCGAGCAGGCCGTAAGGACAAAGGATGTGACCAGTATTGCAGAAGCGGATGTTAAATACCATGATGTGATCCTAAGGGCAAGTAAGAACGGCCGTCTTATGCAAATGGTAAACAATCTGGCAGAAAGGATGTACAGGTACAGGCTTGAGTATATAAAGGACAGTCGTAATCATGAAAGACTGATAGAAGAACACAGGAAGATAATGAAGTACATAGATGACGGTGATACGGAAAACGCCTGTATAACAATACAGATGCATATCGATAACCAGGAGAAGAATATCATAAGCCAACTGGAGCAATAATAAGGTTATACTTGCAATTACTGTAAATAAAGTATAAAATTTTCTATGTCCTGTCCGGGGTAGGGGGATGTGATCCGCTCTATGATGATTCAGGGCGGTTCAGACATATGAAAGCGTTTATTATGTGTTTCACGGATTCAGAAAGGCAATGATATATGAAGAAGGATGTTCTTATCACGATTTCCGGCATACAATCGGATCTGTTTAAGGAATCCGATAAGATAGAGATAATTACGAACGGGAGCTATTATAAGAAAAACAACAAGCATTATCTTCTGTATGATGAGGTGGTTGAAGGTCAGGATGAAGTTATAAGGAATGTGGCTAAGTTCGATGAGGATGAATTCCATATCACCAGAAGCGGATTTACCAATGTGAATATGTCCTTTGAGGAAAACAAGCGCAATATTACCAATTACATTACTCCGTACGGAAGTATGCTGATAGGCGTCGATGCCAGCAAGGTAGATGTTGTTGAGAATGAAGAAAGCATACAGGTGGATATAGCGTATTCGCTGGATGTAAATTACGAGCATTTGGCTGAATGTACTTTACATATGGATATACAGTCCCGAACCGGGAACGAAGGATTGGTACTTAGTTGATTATTTAACGGAGGGTGATTATGAAAGTAAGAAAAGCGATCATACCGGCAGCAGGTCTGGGAACAAGGTTTTTACCTGCAACAAAAGCACAGCCGAAGGAAATGCTTGCGATAGTGGATAAGCCCACTATCCAATATATAATAGAGGAAGCAGTACAGTCCGGGATCCAGGATATCATTATAGTTACCGGACGTAACAAAAGATCGATAGAGGATCATTTCGACCGTTCAATAGAGCTTGAGCTTGAGCTTGAAAAGAGCGGAAAGCAGGAGATGCTTGATATGGTCAAGAAGATTTCCGAGATGGCCAATATCCACTATATCAGGCAGAAGGAGCCGCGCGGACTGGGACATGCGATACTGACCGCAAGACATTTCATTGGAAATGAGCCCTTTGCGGTACTTCTCGGAGATGATGTTGTTGTAGCAAAGAAGCCCTGTATCGGTCAGATGATAGATGTTTATAATGAATACAAGACATCTGTTCTCGGTGTACAGAAAGTAGCCCATGAGGTTGTTAATAAATACGGTATTGCCGATTGCAAGCTTATAGATGACAGGGTATATAAAGTTAAGGACCTTGTGGAGAAACCCGCGATAGAGGAGGCTCCTTCGGATATAGCGATATTGGGAAGATATATCATCACACCGTCGATCTTCTCATATCTGGAAACACAGGATGCGGGAACAGGCGGAGAGATCCAGCTTACGGATGCGTTAAGAAGACTGGCCAAGGATGAGGCTATGTACGCATATGATTTTAAGGGCCACAGATATGATGTGGGTACCAAGTGCGGATTTATACAGGCAAACGTTGAATTCTCATTGAGAAATCCTGAGCTTAAGGATGAGATGTTTAATTACATTAAGGCTCTTAATGAAAACATGGAAGAAATGCTTGATTATGAGTAATTATCCGGAACAGCACATAATTTTTAAATATGATGTGTCATGTTCACATGTAAAAAACAGGACGGTACGTTCCCGTCCTGTTTTTTATTTGATCGGCTTAGCGCCTGCCTTTTCCTGAAGCTTCTCAACAGCCTGTTTGAATTTGCTCTTGGGCTTTTGTTCTGCCTTAAGATTTCCGCCGCGTAATCCCTTTACTTCAACCATGTAAATTCCGCTTACCGAGGCTTTAACCTCTTTCTTGACGGGAACAAGGTCGAATATCTTCTCATCACATATAAGAGACATTATTTGGGGACCTATCTTAGCCTTGACTATCGGAAGCTTGCGCCACCTCAGGATCCTGGGCGTCTGTTCCAGCACAATAGCCGGTAGTCCGGCATCCTTAAGCTTCATCCGTTTCTTGTCAATGATAAGCATGGAGTAGGTCTGCTTTGTAGCGGCTATCTGAGCTTCCTGTTCGGCCTGCTGTTTCTGAGCCCTCTTGCCAAGGAAGTACAGCGCCACTATCACGGCTACAAGTAAGACAGCGATAACGATCAATGTAATTGTTACCGGTGACAAGTCTTACACCTCCCATTTGTTTAATACGCAACCATGAGATCATCATAGGTACGTAAACCTTTATAATTCTATCACAACAGGCAGGCGGTATGCAATTACTATTATCTATTTAGAGCAGAAAATCCTTTAAAATGTGGTATTTGTGTGATATAACATATAAGGTATATAAATGAAGTGTTTACAGAAAGAGGAGTATTATGAAAAAGAGGATTTTAGCAGGCCTGCTCCTGTCGATGGGCTGTATGTTAACAGCCTGTGCA
The DNA here is from genome assembly GCA_946623875.1 of uncultured Lachnospiraceae bacterium. Taxonomy (GTDB): domain Bacteria; phylum Bacillota; class Clostridia; order Lachnospirales; family Lachnospiraceae; genus UBA2868. The sequence continues at coordinate 27,916 of CAMORO010000019.1, forward strand.
GGAGAGACAGGCACAGTATCCGGTAATCAGGTGGCAGGGACTGTGGAAGCCGTAGGGAGTCTTATCAACAGCATAGATCCGGCGGATTACATTAAGCTCGGACAGTATAAAGGTTTGGAAGTGACAAGGCTGTCAACGAAGATCACTGAGGCGGACATAGAAGCGGAGCTTAAGGACAGCATGGGCTCCTTTCTTGAACCGGTTGAGGTTACGGACAGGGATACGGTAGAAAAGGGAGATATAGCAAATATTGATTTTGTCGGTAAAAAAGACGGAGTGGCTTTTGAGGGAGGAACAGGACAGGGATACGATCTGACAATCGGTTCGGGTACCTTTATCCCCGGGTTTGAGGAAGGGCTTATCGGTGCAAAGGTCGGTGAACAGACAGATCTTGACCTTTCTTTTCCGGACAGTTATCCAAATGATCCGAGCCTTGAAGGACAACCGGTTGTTTTCGAGGTTAAGGTTAATTCGATCAAGGCGATGCCTGAAATTACCGATGAAGATGTAAAAAAGGCTACCGACGGCGCGTATGACACGATTAAGGCTTATAAGGAATCCATAAAGAAGGAACTTGAACAGTCGGCGGTTCAGTATGCAGACAGCGCGATGTATATCGATCTGTGGGATCAGGTTGTCAATAATGCAGAGTTGAAGGCTGATATGCCTGAAGATTTTGTAAATGAAAAGCTTGATGCAATAACAAAAAATGCAAAAAAATATGCACAGGCCTACGGAATAGACTGGGAAACATATCTTTCACAGGCAATGGGTATAACCGAGGATGAGTTTAAAAAGGAAGCCTCCGAATATGCAAGGAAAGGAGCAAAGGAAAGCCTCGTACTTCAGGCTCTGGCCAGGGCAGAGGGCCTGGAGCTTACACAGGATGAGATATCGGATGCCATGAAGGAATATGTGGAGTTGTATGATTACGGTTCCGTGGAGGATTTCATGGAGAAGGAAAATATGGATGAATTCAGGGAATATGTATTGATGTCAAAGGTTCAGGAGTTCCTGGCAGATGAGGCAGTAATTAAAACCGAAGACTGAAGAAAGGGTGTGAAACTATGGAATTAACAGAAATAAGAGAGTTGTTCAGAAACAAAGAACAGTATTTTGATAAGAAGATAACTGTCGGCGGTTGGGTGAGAAGTATACGTGACGGCAAGTCTTTTGGATTTATTGTCTTAAATGACGGTACTTTTTTTGAACCTTTGCAGATCGTATACGGAGACAGCCTTGACAATTTCGATGAAATAAACAGGATAAATGTGGGAGCGGCATTGATAGTGACAGGTACTCTTATTTCCACGCCTGCGGCCAAACAACCGTTCGAAATACAGGCGGATGAGGTTATTATAGAGGGAACATCAACTCCGGATTATCCTCTTCAGAAGAAGAGACATACTATGGAGTATTTAAGAACGATAACTCATCTGCGTGCAAGGACCAATACCTTTCAGGCTGTATTTCGTGTACGCTCACTGGCAGCATATGCGATCCACAAGTTCTTTCAGGAGAGAGGCTTTGTATATGTTCATACACCGCTTATCACAGGAAGTGACTGTGAGGGTGCGGGAGAGATGTTCAGGGTTACCACACTTGATATGAATGAAATCCCACGAACCGAGGAGGGAGCAATAGACTATACGAAGGACTTCTTCGGAAAAGAAACTAATCTGACCGTAAGCGGACAGCTTAACGGTGAGACCTATGCCATGGCATTCAAGAACATATATACCTTCGGACCGACGTTTCGTGCCGAGAATTCCAATACAACAAGGCATGCAGCCGAATTTTGGATGATAGAGCCCGAGATGGCATTTGCTGATCTTAAGGACGATATGATCCTTGCAGAGAGCATGATCAAATACATTATCAGATATGTAATGGAAAATGCTCCCGAGGAGATGAAGTTCTTCAATCAGTTTGTGGATAAAGGACTTATGGAGAGACTTCAGCATGTGGTTGACTCGGATTTCGGACATGTAACATATACCGATGCCATTAAGATACTTGAGAAACACAACAATGAGTTTGAATACAAGGTATTTTGGGGTTGTGATCTTCAGACCGAACATGAGAGATATCTTACGGAGAAGGAATTCAAAAGACCTGTATTTGTAACCGATTATCCGAAGGAGATAAAAGCCTTCTATATGAAGCTTAATGAGGATGGAAAAACAGTAGCGGCAATGGACTGTCTGGTTCCCGGTATAGGTGAGATAATAGGTGGTTCTCAGAGAGAGGACGATTACGATAAGCTGCTTGTAAGAATGGAAGAGATCGGACTGAAGAAGGAAGATTATGATTTTTATCTGGATCTCCGTAAATACGGCTCGGCAAGACATGCAGGGTTTGGTCTCGGATTTGAGAGATGTGTAATGTACCTTACAGGTATGGGAAATATAAGGGACGTTATACCGTTCCCGAGAACAGTTAACAACTGCGATCTGTGATGGTTTTGTGAAAAAATCCGCAGTGGGTTTACATACGGGATAAATTATGTTAACATAATATTACAAACTTATTACATTTCCTGATCACAGTAGACGAACAGGGTCGTTTACTGTGATTTGGGTTATCATACAGGTATGAGGGAGCCTGTATGGTTATAGTTTTATAAATGCCAGGGAAGTATAATAATAAGGGGACAAAGTATGAAAAAAAGACTGATCTTGTTAGGCATGTCATTGATCCTTACGGTCACTCCGGCTATGAATGTTGCTGCAACGACCAAAAAAGAAGCTCAGAATCAGAAGAATGAGGCTCAGAAGAATCTGGATGCCGTAAACAGTAATATCGAAAGTATCGAGGAAGACAAGGAAACCGTAAAAGAGGAAATAGTTGAAATTGATGCTCAGTTGGTAGATTTACTGCTTACCGTTGATCTTATATCGGGAGATATCGATCTTAAACAGTCGGCTATTGATGATGCGCAGGCAGAATACGAAGAAGCCAAGGCAAAGGAAGAAGAACAATACGAATCCATGAAGAGACGTATTAAGTTCATGTATGAAAAGGGGGATAAGAAATATGTTGAAATGTTCCTTCAGTCCCAGAGTCTTGCGGAGATAGTCAATAAATCAGATTATATTGAGCAGTTGTATCAGTATGACAGGGAAATGCTGCTTGATTATCAGAAAACAAAGGAAAAGGAAGCCCAGATCAAGGAAAAGCTTGAGAGTGAGAAGGAAGATCTTCTTGAAATGCAGCAGGAGTACCTGGATGAGAGTGAAGAGCTTCAGAAGATAATAGATGAAAAGAAAAGCACACTTGACAATTTTGATGCTCAGTTAAATGAGGCCAAGAAAAAGGCCGGTGAATATCAGGTTCAGATCAAACAGCAGACAGCGGTTCTTAAGCAGATAGAAGCAGATGAAGCCAGAAAGAAAGCCGAAGCTGAAGCAAAGAAGAAAGCAGAGGCAGAGGCCAGGAAAAAGGCTGAAGCCGAGGCAAAGAAGAAAGCGGACGAGGAAGCAAAGAAAAAGGCTGAAGAAGACGCTAAGAAGAAATCCGAAGAAGAGAGCTCAAAGGAGAACAAACAGGAACAGCAGGAGACACAGGAGTCTGAGAGCAACAGTTCCGATAATAATGAAAAATCTGAAGAAACTGAAGATAAGTCCGGGGAAAGTCAATCATCCGAAAGTAAAAGTTCGGTCAAGGCATCTCCCGGAGATTCGGGCAAAGGACAGGAGATTGCCAATTATGCCTGCAATTTTATCGGAAATCCATATGTAGCGGGAGGAACCTCCCTTACAGAGGGTTGTGACTGTTCGGGATTTACCAGTGCAGTATATCAGCATTTCGGAATGTCGCTGCCGAGGAATTCATATTCACAGTCGGTAAGCGGACGTGAAGTCAGTTATTCCGAGGCACAGCCCGGAGATATTATTTATTATGGCGGACATGTAGGTATATATATAGGAGGCGGACAGATCGTCCATGCAAGTACTCCGGCATCGGGGATCAAGATAAGCAATGCCTTGTACAGATCGATCATAACGGTAAGGAGATTTGTATAAAAGACGTATTTACTGCTTGGAACGCCTGTGATAGTGAACAAACATTTCCTTCCACAGCTTGGGATGGAACAGCATAAGCAGAGGGAAGAGCTCAAGCCTTCCCGCTATCATATCAAACATAAGAACATATTTACTCAATGTAGAAAAATGATCAAAGTTTTTTGTGGGACCCACCTGTGACAGGCCGGGTCCTATATTGTTGATCGTAGCTGCAACTGCCGTGAAATTGGTAACAAGCCCTCGGCCGTCTATGGCAACCAGAAGTACGGAAACCGAGAACAGCAATACAAAGGTTATAAAGTAAACATTAGTGGCTCGAAGAACTTCATGTTCTATCGGCTTATCGTCCATCTTGATCTTCTTGATGCTCTTGGGATGTATGTAGGAATCCATTTCCTTGATTATTGTCTTCCTGAGAATGATGAGCCTCGAGACCTTGATACCGCCTCCGGTACTTCCCGCACATGCACCCACAAACATTAGAAATACAAGTACAGTCTGACATACGGCAGGCCATTTATCGAAATTAACAGATGAAAAGCCGGTTGTTGTGATTATTGATGCTACCTGAAAAGCCGTGTCCCTGAATGCATCACCAATGTATTCATATCTGGGCAAAAGCTTTGTGAATATGATCACAATGGCGATAATAATGATGGCAAAATAGTGTATGACCTCTTCCATTGAAAATGCTTTCCTGAACTGTCTGTAAATTAACAGATAGTATGCATTGAAATTAACTCCGAAGAGTATCATAAATATGGTAACGACCCACTGCAGATAGGGGGAGTAACTGGTAAAGGAGTCATTTTTAATTCCAAAACCGCCGGTTCCCGCTGTAGCGGTTGCCGTACATATTGATTCAAACAGAGGCATGTCACCGCATACAAGAAAGGCTATCTCCACCAGAGTAAGAACCAGATAGATAAGATACAGGATACGTGCTGTTGAACGTATCTGCGGAACAAGCTTTCCTACAGAAGGCCCCGGGCTCTCTGCCTTCATAATGTTGATCTGGGAACCTCCGCCTATCGGAATGATGGCAAGAAGAAAGACAAGAACACCCATACCGCCGATCCAGTGGGTAAAGCATCTCCAAAAGGTAACACATTTACTGAGACTTTCAACCTCAGAAAGGATACTGGCTCCTGTGGTGGTAAATCCGGATATGGTTTCAAATAAAGCATTGGTAAAAGAAGGTATCTCACCACTCAGATAAAATGGTAGACAGCCGAAAAAGCTTAGGAATATCCAGCTTAAGGAAGTTATAATGCATCCTTCCTTAAGGTAAAACACCTTGGATTGTGGTTTGGAATAAGTCATCCCGAAACCGAGAAATAAACAGAGTGCAGCTACAAGTAGGAAGTATTTGCCGTGACTTTCCCTGTAAATAAGAGCTACTATACACGGAAGAAGCAGCAGAGCTGCTTCTATCTTAAGAACCTGTCCGAGAGTATATCGAACTATAGAACTATTCATTATCATTCTCCATGATCGTTAAATTATCAGGCCAGGATATCCGTAACGTTTCCAAGTCCCGAATGTGTGGTTACTATCATTACGGAATCACCGACCATAAGTGTATCCGAGCCGCTTGGCATAAATATCTTTCCACCGCGGTTAATAAGTGCGATTATCAGGCTGTTCTTCAGACTCATCTTAGCGAGTGTGGTACCTGTTACAGCCGATTCCTTGTCAATAAAGAATTCGATCGCCTCAACTCTGTGATCGTACATATGATACAATGTCTCTATATTGGAATTCATCGAAGCCTTCTTGGCACGGACATAGGCTATGATGGCTTCGCTGGTTATATATCTGGGATAAACGATGCTGCCCAGATCAAGCTTACTGATAACTCCGCGGAAATTGATACGGTTTATCTTGGTAATGACCTTAGCGCCTGATACCTGCTTGGCATAGAGGGTCAGGATAATGTTCTCTTCATCGATGCCGGTAAGAGGGATAAATGCTTGTACAGTCTCAATCCCTTCCTCTTTTAGCAGTTCCTCATTGGTTCCGTCACCGTTAATGATGATCGCCTTAGGCAGAAGTATGCTCAGTTCCTCGCAGCGTGCCTTATCGGTTTCGATTATCTTAACTGACATACCGACATTAAGGAGCATGCTTGCAAGGTAATATGCAGCCTTTCCTCCGCCTATTATCATTACATCTTTTATTTTGTTTGATTTAACGCCTATCTGTGAGAAGAAATCCTTGACCTGTTTCCTTGAGGTTACAAAGGAGATTATATCACCGCTAAGGATCCTGTCATTTCCTGACGGAATGAAAACCTTGTCATCTCTTTCAATCGCACATACGAGGATCTTTGTCTTGATGAAGCCTGACAGTTCAGCAATCCTGACTCCGTTAAGCTTACTGTCCTCATTAACTTTAAATTTGATCAGCTCGGCCTGACCGTGGGCAAAGGAACTGACCTCAAGAGCTGACGGCAGATACAGAATACGTGAGATTTCTTTGGCAACCTCAAATTCGGGATTGATGATCATTGCAAGTCCCAACTGTTCCGTCAGGTATTGAACTTCCTTGTTGTATTCGGGGGTTCTTACCCTTGCGATGGTGGCACAGTTACCTACCTGTTTGGCAACGGTACAGCACAAAAGGTTAAGTTCATCAGAGTTGGTGACTGCGATCATGAGGTCAGCTTTCTTAATACCTGCCTCCTCCTGAGTAGTGAAACTGGCTCCGTTACCCTCAATTCCCATAACATCAAAGGTATTTGTCAGAGATTCCAGTATACGTGGGTTCTTATCGATTATAGTTATGTCATTACCTTCATTACTGAGGATCTCAACCAGTGTTGAGCCAACCTTACCGCAGCCGACTATAATAATTCGAAGTCCCTGTGCAGCCGTTTTTTTCTGTCTGAACATATCAGTTTCCTCCTGCGCTATCCCCTATAATACCACTTTATAAAAAAATTTGCATTACAAAGGGAAAATTAATTTATCAGTATCATTGAAAACTTTGTGAGATAGGGTGTAGTATAGTTTTATCCAAATTAAACGGATGGACGTCTTTGTTTTTGATTCTTTGATAGGGAACAGACAAATAAAAGAGAAGCGGATTGGGAAGAAAATGGATAAAAATAAGGAAAAAGTAATAGTAATCGATTTTGGAGGACAGTACAACCAGCTTGTTGCAAGAAGGGTCAGGGAATGCAATGTGTATTGTGAGATATATTCCTACAAGACACCGCTTGAAAAGATAAAGAGCATGAATCCCAAGGGGATCATACTTACGGGCGGTCCCAACAGTGTCTATGAGGAAGGGGCACCGACTGCCGGAAGAGAGCTTTTTGAGATAGGAGTACCGGTTCTGGGTCTTTGTTACGGAGCGCAGCTTATGAGTTATGTACTCGGAGGTGAGGTTAAAAAGGCAGATGCCCGTGAATATGGCAAGACCAGAACTTTAATAAACAGGAAATCCGCATTGTTTTGGGGAATAGGAGATTCTCTTGATCCCAGAGAGAGTTATTCAGATGTGCTTACCGATAAGGAAAGAAACAACAAGAGCTTTGATGAGAAGGATACACTTGTTACGCAAGTATGGATGAGCCATTTTGACTATATATCAAAGCTTGCTCCGGGATTTACCACTGTAGCATATACAGAGAACTGTCCCGTGGCAGCAGCGGAAAATCCGTCAGCAGGTCTGTATGCTATCCAGTTTCATCCCGAGGTTTTGCATACTATAGAAGGTACTAAGATATTGTACAATTTTGTCAGGAAAATATGCGGTTGTCAGGGTTTGTGGCGGATGGATGCCTTCGTTGAGAATACAGTACGTCTGGTACGTGAACAGGTAGGGCATGGCAAGGTGCTTCTGGCATTGTCTGGCGGAGTGGATTCCTCTGTACTGGCTGCCCTTCTTTCTAAAGCCATAGGAAAGCAGCTTACCTGTGTTTTTGTGGATCACGGTCTTCTCCGTAAGAATGAGGGTGATGAGGTTGAGAGAGTATTCGGGAATACCGGAGATTTCGACCTGAATTTTGTACGTGTTAATGCTCAGGAGAGATATTACAAGAAGCTTGAGGGAGTCAGGGATCCTGAGAAGAAGCGTAAGATAATCGGTGAGGAGTTTATCAGGGTATTTGAAGAAGAAGCGAAAAAGATCGGAACGGTTGATTTCCTTGCACAGGGAACCATATACCCCGATGTTGTTGAAAGCGGTCTGGGTGGTGAGTCAGTTGTCATAAAGTCTCATCACAATGTCGGCGGACTGCCGGATTACGTTGATTTCAAAGAGATAATAGAACCCTTACGAGATCTGTTTAAGGATGAAGTGAGGAAGGTTGGGATTGAACTTGGACTTCCCGACAGCCTTGTATACAGACAGCCGTTCCCGGGTCCCGGTCTTGGAGTCAGGATCATAGGGGAAATAACGCCTGACAAGGTTAAGATAGTTCAGGATGCGGATGCAATTTACCGTGAAGAAGTGGCAAAAGCCGTTAAAGACTGGAGATGTTCACCGCTTGATCATGCGGTCCTTACACCGGAAGGAAGGTTTCAGTACCGTAAACCGGGGGAGGATGAAAATCCGCCATGGATGCCGGATCAGTATTTTGCAGCTCTAACTAATATGCAGAGTGTCGGGGTAATGGGTGATGAAAGAACCTATGATTATGCGGTTGCCCTTCGCGCGGTCAAAACAATCGATTTCATGACAGCCGAAGCCGCAGACATTCCATTTGAAGTACTTCAGACCGTAATGAGCAGGATAATCAATGAGGTTCGTGGCGTGAACAGGGTATTCTATGATCTGACGAGTAAACCTCCCGGGACGATAGAGCTGGAGTGAAAATTCCTTAAAAAGAACCCAGTATTTATGC
>CAMORO010000020.1 GCA_946623875.1 uncultured Lachnospiraceae bacterium
AACGAACTACAGGGGAGTCGCAAGCCCATTACCTTTAGGTGATGGGTAGTTGACAATCATGATAACGGCCGCCATCATAAAGCGAGACCGAATACTCTTCCACTGCATCCTCGATACACATCCGGTTTGTAGGCATTACAAACTCATCGGCCAGAGTTACCCAGTTGGGACCTCCGTCATACGGATTCTCTTCTTCGATATCCTCAGCTGTATCTGCACTGCCATCCGTCTTATCACTTTTATCAGCCGTATCGGATGAAACCTCAATATTTCCTTTTGTATCCACGTTTATTACTGCCGGACTCCAGTCCTGCGCATAGTCCCCATTACCTGTAAGAACCCTTATTCCGGAAGGATCCGAGGGAACATACACAGGGGTATATCCTTCTCCGTCAATATCATAATCTTTCTCGCTTGCCCACTCGAGACACCCTCTTATGGAATCAGCCTCATCCACCTCATGCCTTGCCAGTTTACAGGTATTTATGAATGATGTATCATATTCATCGTGACTCTCGAGAACAATCGTGCTGCCGTCCTTATGAATCAGAAAAATGTTATAATAATCAGTCCCGCCGGGCATGGTCATCGGAATATTCTTCCAGTCACCGGCACAGCTTAAGTGCATCCCGGAAAGTTTCATATCATCATATGTTTCGCTGTAATCATAGAACTCGGACGCATCCACATACACCGGCACGCCGCTGTCGTTTACATCTATATAAGATCCTACATACCCCGGCACCTGTATGACATACTCATCCTTTGCGCTGCCCCGGAATTCATCCTTGAAAATCGTATGCTTCGTATCTTCCGAAAACTGTATTACCGCAGACTCGGCAAACGGAGACTTGATATATGCCTGAAGGTAACAGGTCACACCGAACGGATCAAGAGTCCATGCAAGTTCCCCGGACTTCATATAATCCTTCAGATCATTCTTAAATGTCTCTTTATCGTCAGCAATATCGGTTGAGTAATACTGCTGCAGTTTACTATTTATGCTTTCATACATTTTCTCTGATAAAAGATCGTAGAATGCATCTTCATCGGCAATAACCTCGGACAAAGCGATCTCTTTTCCGCTGTCAACACGGTAGGTGTGTGCCGTATATTCCGTATATGCACCGTCATCAAAAAGTCCTTCGCCGCAGTATTCGGTAACAAAGCTTAAATACTCCTCATCCGCCCTTCGAAGATATACCTTCCAACTCTCGTCGAATGTTATAAGCTCATTTTCTTCAATGCTCTTTAAGTCTTTTTCCCAGGCCTCTGACTGTTTCGATAACATCTCATCCCTGGCGTCTTCAAGGGATGCGGCAAGAGCCCTGTTTGACTTCGCGCTCTCTCCGTCAAGCATCAGATAGGTGTAATGATGTTCTATTGCGGCAGTATTATCCTCACCCCATTCGTATGCATTTTGGCGGAACAAAAGGAGCTCCGGAACACCTTTTATTTCCTCTTCTTCAGGTTCTTTCTCTTGGGCAGCTTCTTTATCTTTAGAAGCTCCGTTCTTCGAAGGATCCGTTGTCTTTTCTTCCTTATCCTTTTCGGATGCAGCAGCGGACTTTTCCTTCAATTTGTCAGAAATGTCACTGTTGTCCTTGTCTTTGCCACAGCCTGCAAGCAGCACCATGCCCGCAAGCAGCACCATTCCCGCAAGCAGCACCATGCGCATCTGCCGAAACATAATTGTTGTCAGTGATTTTTTCTCCATAACGAATCGTCTCCTCCGTAACGTACTTAATTTTTCTGGAGCCTCAGTCCCACCAGTAGCTGCCGTAATATGTTGTTATCTTATTATCGCGGATGCCGACTTCAAATACTCCGGACAGGGCGGGGCCGTTCATCATATACTGATCAACATCCTCATTCATAAGTTTATAGTTCCTCACGATCCAATCGTAAGGAGTATCACCCTTTTCGTAGTTTCCGAAGCTGTCCGTATCGGCAGTTTTGTCAAAAACGGCATCTTTTGAAACGAACAGGTCGACTGTTATCTCGTCTTCCTCTGTACGGTACGGTATTTCGAGCGATACGCCGCGAAGCATTACTCCATCCTTTAATATTTCAATATTATCACCGTCATACATGGTATACCAGTATTTATCCCCGATATAAGTCCCCGCATATTTCACATAAGCATCCTTAAATCCGGCGGCCTTTGCACCCGAAAGAGCCTCTTTGGCATCACTTTCCGATGTATACATCCCTGTGATCGCAACATAGTATGGTTCCGGATTAAGACCGCTGAAATCAGGTGTATACACGGTACAGCTTCCCGTAAAACCTGCCTTCTCAAGCTTGTCCATAACAGACTCAAGCTTCTCAGGTTCCTTTGCCGAGGATACAAATACACCATAGTAATCCTGTGATACAAGCTCCTCTATATCTGTACTTCTTCCGTACATCCCCAAAGCTTCCGAATCAAGCTCCACCTCGTCCATTGTCACAACATGAACATCATCATCGCCGATCCTTAAGTATTTGGCCTTTTCCGGAATCCCTTCAGGCAGATCTGAGTCTGAGAACTTAAGTGTCAGGGTATCGCCCGTAACCTCATAATCACATGACAGTTCAGCCGGAACGCCACCGTATCCCAACCTGCTTGCGGTACACTCAAACGATCCGTTCGAAAACTCACATCCGCCTGCGGCATAGTACACTTCTGTGTTCGGATCCTTCTTATACATATAAAGATCGGATCCCTTAAACTCAAGGTACAGATCCGCTTCTTTACCATCAAGGATCCATAGTCCCTGCAGCTCTTTATCTCCTCCATCCGGTTTATGGTTCAGATATCCGAAAGCATCCTCTACACGTTCATCCTTCAGGAACAGCCTGCTGTCATCATATTCCGGCGTAAGAAAACCTTCATTCTCAAATCCCTCAAACACAAGTCCGTCATCCGTAAGAGTAATGGTTCCATTATGCCCGGTATCAGAGTACAGGCCTGCATTTGCCATCACGGAAAAGCAGAGGTCATTTACGGAGACCGTATCACCGTCCGAGCTTGTCATCTCATCCGCGTCTACCGGAATAAACTCAGCTGCCCAGAAGGAGTACGCTTCAAGGCTTTCATAGTCTTCGGGCATTGCCTGTCCGCAGAATGCATAAAGATTGTTGCCAAACGGAATTACGTCCATAATAAAGAATTCATCGTTGCCTTCCTCATCACTGTAATGATAACTGTACTTACCAGCCATTCGCTGTGCCAGTGACTTTTTCCAGGAAGCTTTCTCATCAGACGTCTTCCTTATTCTCTTTTTGGTCTTCACCGGAGACTTCTCTTTGTTATTTCCCTCAGCCTCTTCGACAGCTTCCTCCCCGACAGCCTCTTTCCCTTTAACTTCTTCTCCGTCGGCTTTCTCCCCGTCAGTTACCTTGCTGACGCTTTCCGGTTTCCCTTTAAGACCGGCTTCGGAAGACTTTGAACTGCCACAGCCCGTAATAAGCACAGAACCTATAAGACAGATTAAGATTACAGCAAGTGATTTACTCTTCATAATAATATCCTCTTTACCAATACTTTTTCCAACTTCATCCCGCCCGATAAAAACATGATGATGTCCGTCACCCATGTTTGATCATCATACACTTTTGCTCCTGATCGCTTATTTCATTACCTGTTCTGAATAGTTACATCATAAATAAAAATTGGGGGTATCACTACCCCCAAAAGTCTAAAACTAAAGTTTTTTCAAATCATTTCCTTTTTATTTGGTTATATGCTCTACCAGATTGATCGCAAATCCGGAGGGAGAGACCATCAGTGTAGCCTTTGAACTGCCGGTATCGGTCACCTTATCTCCCTGTGCATTTTTAAAGCCGCGCGCAGTAAGGAACTCGTAAGCTTCATCGAAATCCCTTACGTTGATCCTTATTGCCGTCATATCCTGAGGCAGCGCCTCAGTCTGAGCCACATCCACTCGAAATCCGTTGGCATCCTTCAGATCATAACTGGTGACGTGTCCGTTGATGCCGGACTTGGTATGCTGTCTCTCAAAACCGAGCTCTTCCATAAGCTTAACGGTCGCTTCCGCATCCTTTGTTAAGATCAGTGGATTAAATGCTGTAATCTTCATTTCCCTACCTCCTTAAATGTGCCCCAACTGCTTAAAAAAGAAGTTGGTAAATAAATAGTTGATATTTACACGCTGAACACAGCGGATAAACCTTATGAACCCGGTATACCCGGCTTCCTATTCCGTGATGATCTCCGGAACCATTGCCTTCCCAAGCTTCTCTCCAACATACTTCTGAATCTCCTCATGGTTTATTTCCTTTGAGGTTTTCAGCTTACATGTAACATAGAACAGATTGTTCTCACCGTACTGAAGTGAAGCCCGCGCGTCATCAATTCCCGGATAGGACATAAGTGTTTTTTCCAGTTCGAAAAGATTTATAAATGATCTTCCAGCCAGAGTTTCCCTCATAACGGTCCTGCCGGCCTGATACAGGGCTTCAACCTTTTTATCCGGTGTGATTCTTGCTTCGATTCCCGTATCATACATGGTTCCCGGTGAATACAGGCTTTCTATCTTCTCGCCCCCGCCGTTAACCTTCTGATCCAATATATACAGCCTGCCCCAAGCACCGAATGGCTTCTTGATACCGTATTCGTCCAGTATGTAGGGCTTAACCATAAGCTCTTCACTTCCGCCGGGGATAACTTCCTTGCCAAGGTATGCATTAAGCCTTGCCGCCGATATCTGAAAATGCTTCGGATAAAGCCTTACGGGAAGATGATCCTTAAGCTTTCTCACGGAGGTTTCCTCTTTCATTGCGATCAGGATATTTTCCATTACCTGAAGGAATACCTCGAGCATATCCTTGTCAAATCGGTTCTCCCAGTATCTCAGTTCATAGGTATAGCCTCTCTTTGCCTCATAGATCATCAGATGGAAAGGCAGGGAATCAAGCTGGATCTTTATTCCCGTTGCGGGTTCGCCTCCGATCTGAGGAATATCCAAAAGAGTACCCTGATACTGGATAAACATTTCATCCGCATGCTGGCTTGACATATGCGTCTCCATTGTATGAAGGATCTGATCCGCATTTCTGTGAAGCATCTCCTCAACAGTCTCATGCGGAACCTTTTTGTAGCGGAAAACATATGTTGCGAAGAAGGAACCTGCGATCTGTACCCATCTTCCGTCTGTCCTTCCGTTGTGGATACTGGTGATCACTACATCATCAAGAGAACCAAACAGGCTGACTGTATAACTGAAAGCACTTAAAAACAGGGCATTTTCCGAAATACCATACATGCGGCAGAATCCCTGTACGTCCCCTTTGTTAAGCTCCGTAAACATTCCCTTGATCGAAGCATTGTGCGCCGTACCCAGATCATAGCTGTCCATCTTGGCGAGTATACTGCGCTTAACTTCGCTTCCCTTGAGAAGGTCAGTGAAGAAGGCGATGTCCTTATCCCTGAGTCCGGCCTCATCTCTTGCCATCTCGTCAAGAAGATACTCATAGAAGGTGTAATCCGACTTCTTTACCTCCTCCTTCATATACAGACGGTTGAGATCCTGCAGAAGGATATTCATGGTCATACCGTCACCGATTATATGTGCCACATCAAAGAAGAGGTATTTATCCTCACCCACTTCATACAGTCCGATGTGATACAGGTTTTCACCCGGCATATATGTAAACGGTACCACCAGTTTCTTACGCTTATCCTCCCATTCGGTATCCGACAGGGTAAGACGCTCGATCGTAACCTCTCTGTTATCGTCACGGAAATTATACAGCCTCTTGTCTTCTCCCGGCTCTATCCTGTCTCTTAAGATGGGATGTATATCAAACAGAGCACGGATGGCTTCCTCCATCCGGTCCATATCTATCTTGTTCCCGAGCCTGAAGAAAAACGGAAGGTTAGCCGTCGTATTCCCGCGCATTACATAGGCAAAATACATCTGAAGCCTCGTAAGAGGATATTTGTCACGCACTGTATGATCGACACTGCCGTTCTTTTGCTTCTCCTCCCATATAAGAGCCAGCTTCTCCACGGTGGAGTTCTCCATAAGTTCGGTCAATGTCACCGAGAAGCCCTGTGTTTCCTGGAAACCCGTAAGAAGCATGATGCTTCCGAAGGAATCAAGACCCGCCGTGTACAGATCCGTATCGATACCGAACTTCCTGTGTCCGAGAACCTGGGCGCACACTTCATATATCTTCTTCTGATCATCATTTTCGGGAAGGCGGAGACTCTTCTCCATTTCCTTTGAAGCTGCCTTCTCCTTAAAGAATGCATCCCTGATGATCTTCTTGGAAGTCGTTTTCATAAAAGGCTGTCTGCGGATACCCGTATACATGATACGCTTATAGGTCGGGAGCGACTTGTTGTGCTGTTTAACTATTTCCTCAACCTCCAGACCCACGTTTGATATACCGTTTGCTTCCGCATATTTGAAATCAGGATAAACCTCACATTTTATCATGTCATCCTCACCGTAAACAAGGATATCGGCGATCAGCGGCTCCGTTTCAAAACCTTCCTCTATCTCCTCCGGTGCCACATTCTCCCCGTTGCTTAAGATGATCAGGTTCTTAAGACGTCCCGTAAGATACAGGAAATTCTCTTCATCAAGATATCCGATATCTCCGGTCTTAAGCCATCCGTCTTCCGTAAAGGTCTCGGCTGTGATCTCGGGATCGCCGTAGTATCCCTTCATGACAAAGGGCGAACGTACCTGAACCTCATTGCCCTCCGAAATGCGTACTTCAACATGCTTTAAGACCTTTCCGGCAGATGCGATCTTGTCAAGACGGTCATATACAGGCTCAGATATGATGGGTGCACACTCGCTCATACCGTAACCCTGTCCTATACGGACTCCGAGATCGGCATATTTTCTCGCAAGATCTGCCGACAATCCGCCGCCTCCGCAGACTATACGTGAAATATTGCGTCCGTATACCATACGCAGAGCATCCGCCTCAGTAAGTCCGGGATCCGAAGCTGCCATAGCCGATATCTTATTGTACAGAGCCTTCGCGATCATTGGTACCATATGCATGACCACAGGCTCAAACATACGAAGATGCTTGCCAAGATATGTAAGCGGTCCGTTAATACAAAGTGTGGCTCCCTTGAGCATCATCTGGAAAACATCTGTATTTATACAGAAGGAATGATGTATGGGCAGAACGTTCAGACAGACAAGATGTATACCTTCATCGTCGATCTCATCTGTCGAAAGAACATTTCCTACCAGATTGGCATTGGTCATCATAACGCCCTTACCTCGTCCGGTCGTTCCCGAAGTAAACAGGATCATACACAGATCGTCCGGATCTGCCGCTGTGTCTTCACCATCCACAGACCATTCCTTACCTGTATAACGGACATTCATCAATATATCATTAAGAGAAGGAACCTTACGGACCGTCTGCAGCGAATAGTATTCCTTAACCTTTTTACACTTATCCTTAATGTCCTCAACCATCGGCCCGAGTGCCCAATCGTAGAACAGGATATCAACATCCGAACGGTCAAGACAATCCGCAAGATGTTCGATATCAAGCTGATTGTCAAGCGGAACCGCAATATTTCCCGAAGCCATGACCCCGACCATCACGCTTATGTAATGAACACTGGATGAACCAAAGAGTCCGACTTTTATCTGCCTTCCCTCTTTTTTTCTGTATTCATTTACATATGCTCCCACTATACGGCAGAGCTCTCCGAATCTTTCATAACTGATGTCATATACGACATCATCGCGCTCATAACGAAAATATGGCATCTGTGCGTACTTTTCCACGCTTTTTTCCAGTAATTCCCGTATGGTTTTCGTGTTCTCGTAAGTGATCATTTACTTCTCCTTTCAGATATAATATCTTTACCTTCCGAATTTGTCATCTCCCAATCCGGTATAGTTCACGCTTAAGTTCTCTTCTCCCTTTATCTGAGTAAATGAATATTCCCTGCTGCATGCATTGCATTTGTACAAAGTCAGATTTCCGCCTTCAAGTCTGGTATTCCTTGAATAAAATACCTTCCCGCTGCATACAGGACACTTCTTCTGGGTTGATGTTCCCGCTTCGGCTATTCCTCCCGATACCTTTTCCAGAACCGAATCATCCAACCTGTGCTGCATAAGCCTTGTATCATCCATGACCCTATCTCCTTTCATGCTAATTTGATAACTGTTCAGTACGGGCTTCAAATGCCTTACTATGGTTTATACGTATCATCTGTACAAAATGGCTGTATTTTACATTTCATTCTTGAGTTTCTGCTTGTCCTCATACATTGCCTTGTCTGCACGGTCAAATATTTCAGATACAAGACTGTCCGTCTTCGGATCATATTCCGCCATTCCGGCAGCAAGGATCGGACCCATGCCGGTCTTCTGATTCTCCCTTACCGTCGCCCTCAGCTTATCTATCAGTTCCTGCCTTATTGCATGATCGCTGCCTCTTAAGAACACAACGAACTCATCTCCGCCCACCCTGAAAACGGGACTGTGAACAAATGTATCGCACAGTAGCTTCGCTGAGGCTCTGATATACTCATCGCCTGCCACATGACCTTCATTATCATTTATCATTTTCAGGTTATTGGCATCACATACTACGATCGCAAAAGTCAGGTAATCCATACCGTTGTCGATATTGGACTGTACCGACCGTTCAAGTTCCCTGTATGCGGTCTTGTTCTTCGTTCCTGTCATTTCGTCGCGTCGTGCCAGTTCCTTCTCATTATTGAGCTCTTTTAAAACCTGCTTCTCCTTCTTTACCTCATTATCTATATTCTCCACACCTATAATGAAATGGTTCCCATCGCTGGTCTTACGAACGGTCATCCTCACATAATGTGTCTTACCGTTGATCGCAAGACGATAATCCAGACTGTATCTTTTCCGATGCGAAAGTGCTCTGATCAGATGATCCCTGTCAAGGAAATCAGCCACTATATCATGATCGTTTTTATGAACAACAATGCAGATATCCCGGAGTGCTTCATCATAGAAGTCCGTGCCTGCCTGTCTTACCTCCAACTGACCGTAGATATCGTTGGAACCGTAGCCGACGTATTCTCCGCTGGTCACATTTACATAGTAGATCACGTCGTAATTGGAAGCGAGACTTTCAGCGATCCTGCCAAAAGTGATGTTCTTCTTCTGATTCTCCATACGCATGGTTTCTTCAGTGATCTCATCATCGATATCCTTTTCATACAGGACAAAATGCTTCCCGTCACCGGACAGCATCACCGTGAAACGGAAATATCTGGGTTCTCCCCCTACCATGATCCTGTATTTATATGAATATGACTTCCTTCCTTCCAGATGCTTAAGCATTGTATCCTTGTAGTAAAGACTCTTCGCGAACTCTCTGTCATCAGGATGAGCATATTTTTCGGCATTCTTACGGGTCTCGGCATAGAAATCCTTCCCGAGTGCCGGCACGTTCATGGACTCATATTCGGGGCTTTTTGAGAATTCACGGTACTCTCCGGTCTCTATAACAATGTAATACATTGCTTCGTAGTCCTCTGCAAGACTGGTCGCTATATTGTCGTATACCTCTTTTTCCTTCTTCTCCCCTTCTTCCACAAAGGAATGGATCACACATATTCCTATTATGAGTCCCATCGCATAGGATGGGAAAGACGGATCGATGATCTGAAATATAAGAAAGATTTCCATCACCAGACTTGTAAGACCTACGGCTGAATACCGGATCCTCTCCTGTCCGGTGGTTTTACTCGCTATATACAGCATATATGCGGAAACTGTCATATACAGAACGATCTGAAGCAGGAAAACAATATATCTGCCCTGCCCTGGCACATATTCCTGCCTGTCATTAAACGAAAAAACAAAAGCATGGAAACGGTTGAACATAAGACATATAAGTCCGAATACGAACAACGCCCACACCGAAAACAGAAGTACCCTGCTGCGGCGGCGTCTTTTGTCCAGATACGCAACCACGTAACGCGCCCAGGTCAGCATTGTAAGAAACATGAAAATGAAATAAAAGACCGTATCAGAATAAAGGATGGGGAAAAGCTTACTTATATCATGATGTTCATACAGGAGCCCCCATGCGATATCCGTTATATAATACAGGATTGCCGCAATGAGAAAATACCTGTAGCGGACAGCAACCTTACGGCCAGCTTCCTCCTGTTCTTCCAAGCCGGCGTTCTTAAAGACCGCATCCCTGTTTATTATTAAATGAAGTATAAGAGCAAGTATGCTTATGCACGAATAATACATTTCCGACTATGATCCTCCCCGATCATATTTTATCATTAAGTATGTTATATGACAATTTATTTTGTATCACCCGGAAAAA
Organism: uncultured Lachnospiraceae bacterium; assembly: GCA_946623875.1. Taxonomy (GTDB): domain Bacteria; phylum Bacillota; class Clostridia; order Lachnospirales; family Lachnospiraceae; genus UBA2868. The sequence continues at coordinate 10,321 of CAMORO010000020.1, forward strand.
CAAGAATTGCAGCTATTGTTTGAAAACTATGATATGCTTACAGAAATATAATCAACAAATAATTTCAGTTATAACCGATTATAACTTTCTATCTCAGTTATAATTGGTTATAACTTTGAATCCATGATATATTTTTTCTGCCGAAAAATCAAGCCATTTTACAGACAGGAAACGTCCATAAGTGCAGGAGCTTACTGAAAGTTCCGGCCCGGATACTCTTCCACTCCGTGACGACAAAGAATACACCGACCAGCCAGAACATGATAATTCAGGTATGCCCTTGTTCAGGCATATTAACACAATCCGATTTCCATGCGCTCATAAGCAGTTCAAGCTGCAGACAGTATCCGTTCATGGCAGGAAGAAGATATCCCACTGTCGAACCTACGATAACCGCAAGAGGCATCATTGAAAGATCCGTTCCGCAGGCCGAGAAAAGTATCGGCAGTACCGCAAACGCAGATCCCGGAATGGGCGGCGCCGCAATGGCAACGACCACCGCCACGAATACAAGCTTGGCAAGCGTTATCGGATCTACAGCTCCCGAGCTCATGTCTGCCAGCACCCATACAATGGATCCGAGCATTATGGCACCGTTCGGCATATAGAAGACAATACCGAAGGGAAGGCTGAAATCCGTAAGCTTTTCATCAATACCCCATTTTTCCTTACAGCACTTCATGCTTTCCGGCAGGGCAGATACCTGTGAACTGGTTGTCAGATTGATGAGCAACGAGGGAAGCTGTGCCTCATACAACCGCTTAAACGGCAGTTTTGTCACCTTCAGTGTCCTGATCACGGTAATGCTTATCGTAATGGCTGCACCGGCAAGTGATATGACAATGATCTTGGATACATCGGCAAGATGAGAAATCCTGCCACCGATCAGCAGATTTGCCAGGCCAAAATATACCAGCAGCGGAAGCAGCTTACATACAGCAACCATCATCCCGTTGATAAGAAGCGAAAACTCATTAAGTATCTGTCTGAGCTTAGCCACCCTGTCTCCGAGTCCGAGCATTACGCCCCCGATAAACATGGCCAGAACGATAACCTGCATATCGTTGTCGATCCGAAACGGCTCGATCAGATTCCCGGGAATGATATCAAGCACCAGAGTAAGAAGGTCTGAAAATACGTTTCTGCCGCCCGCAGACTTCATTCCGGTCACCAGCCCCATCGGAATGCCTATCACAAGCATTGCGGCCATGGCAATTCCGTATGTAAGCATCATACGTTTCACAAGCTTTCCCCCCAGCTTTCCAAAGGAGGACAGATTTTCCATTCCCACAATTCCGATGATAACAGCACAGAACACAAGTGGAGTCGCAAGCTCGGAAAAAACGGATGTCATCTTGGAGAATACTCCCGAGACAAAGGGCAGAAGATATCCGTCACGTACAGGAGCCGGAAGCCATCCCGACAAAAGCCGGGTGAACAGTGCCAGTACAGCCGCACACAAAATGCCTGTTAGCATAACGTTTTTTCTCGGCAAAAGATTTGCACGCACTATAACAACGTTCCGATTTTGTCTTTCCCTGAAAACATAGCGGGGGTAAACACCCATCAATGCAAGCAGATCATAACTGGTTCCCATGTCGGGCGCGATATCAAGCGGATTGAATTGGGTACCGGTCTGCGAAATCTCAAAATATATATGGTCAAACGCCCTGATACCCCGGATCGTACAGGGCGTCTTGGTACCGTAGGCTTCACGGAAACGAAGCAGCACTTCCTCAAGTGACAACTGAAGCTTTTTTAAATCGGTTGCCCTTTTTCCCGCAACCTTAATATATTCTTCCTGTGTACGTTTGGACCATTTGTCAATAACATTATCAGTCAAATAGTCAGAATCCTGAAAGAAAACCATAATTGCCTCCCAATCATCATCTTATCTTAATATCAAGGTATTCCAGCAGGTCGTCACGTGTGGTGGATTTAAGGACATAGCCGGCAGGTTTGAGCGACATCACTCTCCGTACACTTTCCTTGGTACCGATACCTGTTAAGAATATCACGGGTATATCCATTGTTTCTTCCTCCTGCCTTAACATCTGCAATACCTGGGGGCCGTCAACAACAGGCATTTCGTAATCCAGCAGGATAAGGTCGACCTTATTCTTTAACAGGAAGGTAATGGCCTGCATACCGGCTGTAACGATATCTACCCTGTATTTATATTTTATCCATTCTTTGACCATTTTGGCATAGGAAGGATCATCATCAACGATCAGTATCCTTTTCTTATCCATTGCCGCTTCCGGTCCCATAATGGCATTGTCTATCGCATGGCGCAGCAGATCCATCTCAATGGGTCTGTTGATCCAGGCGTAGTCACCGATAACCGGCATTAAGCGGAACAGGCTGTCATGATCGGTTTCTTCACCTATAATGATCATGCTTCTTCCACTGTCGTTGACTTTCCCGCAGATATATCCCATCTCGTCCAGTTTATCCCTGTTATCGGTTATATTGCTTGGAAGATACAGAAGGAAGAGATCGGTACTGCCGGCAAGATCCCTTATCCTGGCGAAATTATCTGACAGGATCGATGCATTGTAGCCGGCATCATTCAGCTTTCTCTCGATTCCCTTCACAACAACACTGTACTGTAACACTACCAGTACAAGGCTTTTCCGTTCTGCGCTCATTTAGGCTCCTCCTCCAGGATCTCACAGTACACCAGCGTCTGATTAATAAGCTGATATGCCACCTCGCCAAATGTAACCGGACCTGTGTATGGCGGAATCTTCTGTCCGCTCAGATTTCCAAACTGATAATTCAGTATGCAGTTGCATGACAGGACAGGATTACGCGCACCGGCTTCATTGATCTTTTCCCTGAATCTTGCAGCGTAATCATCCACGTTCACGGCAAATCTGTATTCTATATTCCGAAAAACGGGCGCATAGAAGCTTACCTCGCCGTCAGCCACATCTTTAATGGAAGTATTGATATATGAACCGTTGTAATCAGCCACAAGCGGCATCTTGGTGTCTATACCTGTCTTTTTTATGTATTCGGAGAAAGTCACTTCCTGTCCGTTTACCGTGCATTTCGTAACACTCAGATCATTATCGTAGAACCGGATGACCGGATCTGTCTTATCATCAGAAAAGATGTTAATCATATTTATCATGGCGCTCTTACCTTCCGGGAGCTTAATATACATCGCAACTGCCTTATCGGTATACGATACACCTCTCGTACCGTCATAGACTGAAGCTGTTCCGTTGGTGGTCAGATCAAAGCCTGATATCCATCCAACGGTCGGATGCATCAGCAGTTCCTCCACTTCCGGGGCTTCCTTTGCGTACTTGGTCGCAACCAAAGAACCGTAAGGCATTATCAGCATGGTAAGTCCGTTGTCATAGCATTCTTCAACGATCTGAAAGATATTGTATTTCCCGTAAGATTCAACCCTTATCTCTTCGGCATAGTCTATTTCATTTACAAACAGCCGCTCTTTCGTCATAAGTCCGCCTTCTTCACTGATAAAATAGGGCGTGGTCCCGCCTATCCATTTCCCCTTCGGAAGCTGACGCAAAAGTGAGTCATCGGCTGCAATATGCAAAATTTTTCCTTCATTTATCAAACGTACTGCCTCATCTAATTTAACAAGCATTTAAGATTTACCTCCTTATATTTGTCACAACTGTTCACAGTGCTGCTATATTGGCAAGATCGACCTTTGCAACTATAGGATACTTTGCCAGAAATTCATCCATTTCCTTCATGCATGTATCCATATCCACCGAACCGGCCCTGAGCCTTTTCTGCATTTTTGAGATCAGCATATTGAAAGCCAGATTCGCCGATGTGTATCTGAGCTCTCCACGCAGGATCTTCTCAACCTTTTCCTTAACTGCCACTTCCATAATACTCCTCCTTTTCTAACCCAGTACCTCTATCATACCATCATAGTCAAACCTGTCGGCTTTCTCAAGGACAAGATCGAATCTTTCCTTTTGAGATTCAGGTATGGCATAGTCTTCTATCTCCTTCAGTATGTCCTCAATCATGTCGCTGTCCATGTCTTCCGCCGCTGCCTTAAGCCCTTCATAGATACTCTCCATCAGGAATTCATCCGCAACCGGCTTTGAAGGGGCATCGTCCTTTGACTTATCATTATCGAATATCGGGGAAAGAGCCTCAAGATAACTCATATACTCATCCATCACGAAAGCATGATTTTCCTTTATATACTGAATGTTATCACCCTTACCCGCCATTTCCAGCTTCTCCGCACTGTCTCCCAGTTCCATGGCTCCCACAAGCCTCGCCGAACTCTTAAGTGCATGTATCTTTATCGTATAATTCTCCCAGTCCCCTGATAAATAGCAGTTTTCAAGCTCCGTGTGCTTATCCTTTATGGAATCATGGAATATCCGAAGGACTGCCCTGAAAGCCTGCTCTGATCCCGAATTCCTGATAGCGGTCTCTGTATCGATTCCCGCGATTTCGTTTAACGGAATTTCCTCTGAGACGCTTTCGCTGATGCCCGGTTCATCATACGATAACAACTGAGCGACATCTTCCATGCCGGCATCGGCAAGCTCCTCATCCGTGACATTCCCCTCAGCCTCTTCAACCGCTGTATCCTCATCCGCAGCCACATCTTCCAGATTCACATCGTCTATAAATGATGCTATGTTATATGACTTATTTGACTTAAGCAAATACAGTATACCGAAGGCTCCCGGACCGCAGTTGGAAGTAATTGCGGCTGAAGCCTGCTGAAAGATCACATGCTTAAAATCGGCTGTCTTCCTGACCTCTTCCTCGATCCATCTGAGCACATCAGTACTCACACCGGCATATGTAATGAACAGAATATCCGTATCGGGTATTGTATCGGGCGGAAGCGCACTGTTTATGTACTTGCGGTAGGCTCTTTTGGTCCTTCCGATCCATGTGCCGCCGATCCTCATCCTGTCATTCCTTATCCTTATGACCGGATGAATACTTAATGCTTCGGCTAATTTATGCAGTCTCATGCCCACAAGTCCCTTTTTTGCCATATACTCTGTGGTATTGATGATAAAGCTGCATCTGAGCCGTTTCTTAACCGTTTCAAGTTCGGCTGTTATTTCTTCAACCTGCTTCCCCTGCTGCACCAGCTTGTAAGCTATCAGCACCAGAATACCCGTAGCACTTGAGACACATTCCGAATTTATGACCGTAACATTATCAAAAGATTTCGCCGCCTCGTATGCATTCCTGTAATCATTGCTCATACCTGAGGTGATGGCTATATGAATGAGATGATGTGTATTCTTTAAATTATCGGCGAAGAATTCAGTGTATTCCGCTTCATCGGGAGGCGAAGATACTGCTTCTTTGCCCGCGCTTATATGTTTGATCAGTTCGTTTGCATCCATATGGATCCCGTCCCTGAATACACCACTTTCCGTCTTTACGGTACAAGGCATAATGGGGATATGAAGCTTTCTGATCACCGTATCGGGAAGATCGCACATACTCGAGGATGTAATGATGACAGAAAACTTGTGAGCGTATTTATCCGTTGTATGTATCTCTTCACCATCACCTGTCATGACGGATCTCAATATGATCTTCTCATCCGAAATATAACGTATGAGCATTTCCTCCATGGCTTCACCGGAAACGGGCTTTACAAGATATCCGTCGAAGCCTGCCTGATTGTACAATTCCCTGTTCCTGCTTCCCGCATTTGCGGTAAGAATAATAACGGGTGTATTTCTGTTCAGACCGCCGGTTTGATTTCTCAGAGCTTCAAGACATTCTATTCCATCCATGCCGGGCATCAGATGATCCATGAAAATGGCATCATAATGGGCTCTGATACACATTTCCAGAGCTTCGTTCCCGCTCTTTGCCACATCGATCGCCATATCCGTATCTTCAAGCAGCCTCCGCTCCACCTCTAAATTCATTTCGTTATCATCTACGATAAGTATCCTGACTTCAGGGGCAAAGAAGCGGCTCTCGTACGCATTTCTCTTCACCATCTGCTGATTGTGGATGTTGAGCTCACCCACCATTGTGCGGTCGGATACTTCCTGCTCTATCGTAAAAGTAAAGGTGGATCCTTCTCCGTATACACTGTTGACGGTAACGGTTCCGTTCATCAGTTCAATAAGCTGTTTAACTATACTGAGTCCGAGACCAGTCCCTTCGATATGACGGTTTTTGCCTTCGTCCACCCGTTTGAAAGCATCAAACAGATAAGGTATATCCTCCTTCTTTATTCCCATTCCGGTATCCGATACGGACACTATAAGCTCTATCTTATTATCGCCGGTTTCCCTGCTCTCGACACGGAGGCCGACACGCCCCCTTACCGTATATTTAACGGCATTGTTAAGCAGATTTATGATGATCTGCTTAATACGTACTTCATCTCCGTACAAAACGGTGGGAACCTCCGGATCAACGATCACCTCAAATCCCAGCCCCTTATCATTGGCCCGAAGCCACATCATATTTACGATCTCGGACAGCATATCGCCTATACGGTAATCAACGGGGACTATATCCATACTCCCGGCTTCTATCTTCGAGAAATCGAGTATGTCGTTGATAAGTGCAAGGAGCATTTTCCCGGAACCCTGTATACCTGCGGCGTCCCTGATCACATCATCCGAAGCATACTGATCCCTCAGTATCAGTTCATTAAGCCCGAGAATTGAATTGATCGGAGTCCTTATCTCATGGCTCATGCTTGAGAAGAACCTGTTCTGCGCGCGGTTAAGCTCTTCCACTCTTTCGGCTTCCGCCAGAGCCCGTTTATTTTCTTCCGCGAAGATCATCTTCTGATACATCAGCATTATAAAAATACAGATACCTACCAGAATGACCGATACCAGCGAATCCATAAAGCCCATTTTCATTGTGTGAGGGTATATCCATTCGGTATGCCTGTATGCTGACCAGTATTCCAGGGCAGCGATACCGGTAAGTATTGGCATCATGGCAATCCTTAATTTCCCGGTAAGGGACATGCCGACGAACATATATGCAAATAAGATCCAGTATATCCCGCCGCCCCTGATACCACCGCCGTAATAAAAGGTTATCGGCAGGATGATAAATACAAGAGCACACACTGTTATAAGTGACCCCAGAAAAATCCTCTTAAAATGGACGCTTAAGCAGACAATGACAGGTATACATATGGCAGAAACAATGAGAGTTATTATCTCAACCATGCTTTCCCCGCCGATTATATCAAATATAAGAGCTATCAGCATCGAGGAGACACCTATGATCGAAAGCATGATATAGGAGCGTTCTTCGTAACTGCGTGTAAAGTCCGTAAGTCTTTCAAAAACCTTTTTTATCAGCTTCATTTCACGTCCCTCCGCTTATAAGATACACTGTCTGCCGGAAGTACATGCAGCATAACCCTCTCAAAGTCCGATGTATTGATCGGTTTGGCAATAAACCCGTCGAATCCCTCCTTTATGAACATCTCTCTTGCGCCCGATACCGCATTGGCCGTAAGTGCAACAACCGGGGTATTCCTTCCCAGATCCGCCGCGGCCGCCTTTATCTGTTTCATCGCCTCCACACCGTCCATCTCCGGCATCATGTGATCCATAAAGATCAGATCGTAATCATTGTCACGGTATTTACGTATGGATTCCTTTCCGCTTCCCGCAGTTTCGACAACCATTTCGTAATCCCGAAACAGTGAGGTGGCAACAACAAGATTCATGGGTTCGTCATCGACCACAAGAGCCTTTATATTCGCAAAAACCGGCTTCATGGTACTTTCGGTACAGTTCAGTTCCTTAACGTTACGTCCCTCATTCAGCACCTTTATAAGCGGGTAGGCATACAGAGGTTTGGGTATCAGTACTACCCTGCTGTTCTCGGGAAGTCTGAAATCCGGTTCCGCAGATACGGCAACCACGATATCTTCCCTGGCAAGTTCCTCGAAATAACCTCTGTTTTCCTCGTACTCCTCCTGCCCCATAAACACATGGCTTGCATTAAGCTTTTCTTTAAGACGCTCAACTTCATATACTGTCTCCGCAGGATAGAGGGGGACATGTATGCCGGAAGCCAGATTTGCCGCCATACTGCGATAGAAATCGCGAAGCCTTGGCACCTTGTATTTATCGGGTCTTACATGGAACAGAACCGCTCCTTCAAACGAATCCTCCAGCTTAAGACAGGGGGAGCTGTCCGTTACCTTCTGAGGGACAGTGACTCTTACCGTGGTACCGCTTCGTTTATCACTCTCTATCTTAACGAAACCTCCCATACTGTGAGCAAATCCGTATACTATGAAAAGACCAAGACCAATGCCTCCGGAACTCCGGTTTCTCTTTCTGTTGGCCTGATACATTCCTTCACTGACGGATCTTATCGCTTCCCTGTCCATACCGATACCGGTGTCGGTCATCTCAATTGTGAGATTCACGCCGTATCCCATTTCCTCGGTAAACATCTTTACATAAATACCGCCTTTTCTTGTGAACTTGACGGCATTTTCCAAAAGGTGCCTGAATATCTTGTGCAGCTTTTTGATATCCCCTCTCATCATTGCGGGCGTCAGGGGATTTAAATCAACAACAAGTTCCAGATCCTTTGGATTGTCGCTCATACGAAAGCTCGTGACCACATCATTTATGAGTGATGTGCTCATATAATTGTCTTCTTCGATAAATACTTTGTTTCTTTTACACTCGGTATAATCCTGTATATCCTCGATCTGGTATGAAAGCCGTACACCAGCCGTCTTGATCGAATCGGCCTCATAACCCGCGCCCCGCTTAATAAGAAGATCCGACATCCCGTTTACCACATTTACAGGTGTTCTGAGTTCATGGGAGATATTTGACAGGAAATCCTCCATGCTCTCATCATTTGCAAGGATACGCTCATCTCTTACCCTTTTCTCTTCTTCCGCATACAGCCTCTCGTTGATCGCTCTTATACAGATATAATGTACAAACAATACGATAAAGATATGGAGCAGGATCCTTAATACATTGAGCTTGTCGAATACAAACGGATCCCCGCCCGGCAGACCGGCAAAGTGGATGAACAACAGAATAAAGTATTCGATCAAAAACGCATTGATCATATAAATACTGTTCAGCATTGAAAAAGCCGACATTACCAGAACCGCTACCAAAGCCGTATCGAACAGGCTCGTCCCATGCACTCCGTGATAAAATACCATCAGTAACGCAAAACCGAAATAGAAAAACTTACGTAATCTGTCATCCATGCCCTCGGACAGACTTATTGCCCATAATCCGGCCACTGCGAATACAATAACTGGCGTTACCCAGAATTCCCACCCCATAAGGATATTCTCTATGATCATACCCACAGATGCCAGTGTTACAAGAAAAACGATTACTTTCCCGTTATTTAGCTGTCCCATATCGATCCTTTCTTAATACGGATGCTGCATAATCTATTTTTACCCTGTCCTTATACCCAAGAGCCGTCCATGCCTTCATGATCCTGTTTATGACTCCGGCTTCGTTGTCCGGCGAAAGCATCGGCAGTACGACAAAATACATATTCTGCTGCCATTGGATAATGATATCGGATTTCCTGAGAGTATTTACGAGAACACTCCCAAACTCAGATACCATTTCCGAAAATATGATCCCCGTTTCATCGGACGATAAAGAAAACAGGATCCTGTCGGCCACCCCGCCGTAACGCGAGAAAAACCGTTCAATGAAACGGTAATTCCACGAAAAGGCATCCTGCCCGAGGAGCAATGCTCCTTTTCCTCCCGTACGCTCACTCATTATCTGCGTTATGCGTGTCAGTTCATCCCCGATATCCTCTTCATTTTTTTCGGTTGAAACACCGGACTCGTATATGCAATACCCGTGCCTGCCGCTGCGTTTCGCCTCATACAGCGCACTGTCTGCATAACGGAACAGTATCTGATGATCCCGCATATGCTCATCCGAGAAAGCGGCTCCTACCGATATTCCAAGAGGTATACCGTAATCTTCTCCCATCAGGATCTCAGCTTCCTTCATAAGCTGCCCGTTAAGCCTCCCGGTAAGTGAAGCTACGGAATCCTCATCATAAAGACCCGGAAAGAAAGCCATAAATTCATCGCCGCCTATCCTGCATACCACATCATCAGCCCTTACATTAAGCCTGACTATCCCGGAAAATGCAACAAGTACACGGTCGCCCATATCATGACCGTAGAGATCGTTTACAAGCTTGAAATTATCAAGATCCATGATCACCAGCGCACCCGTTGTTTCCCTGCAAAGTTCAGAAACCTTCTCCGTACCGCTTGCCTTATTTAAAAATCCCGTCAGCCTGTCAATGGTGACCTCCTCCGTCAGGCTTTCTATCATCTTGCTGTTATCTATCGTATTTCTGATACGTTTGATAAGTATGTCTTTATCAAAAGGTTTATGTATGAAATCCGAAGCACCCGCCTTGAGGCCTCTTCGTTCCGTTTCACTGTTGTTTTCTCCTGTCAGAAAGATCACCGGTATGGGGGACATTCCGTTGTCTTCTTCATATTGACGCAATGCCCGGTATGTTTCGAAGCCATCCATATCCGGCATCAGTATATCAAGCAGGATAAGATCCGGAGTGTGGTTTATGATGAACTCAAGCAGATCATTCCCTGAGCGAAGGCAGCTTACACGCATATTCTCTTCACGTAATAAATTCTTTGCATTGGTCAGACTGAAAGGTTCATCGTCCACTACCGCTATCCAGTAACCCATATCTTTCTCCCATTTTATATCATAAAGAACGGCTCATTCATCATCACGGATGCCATTCCTCACCGATCAGCTTAAGGATCGTTTTGTATTCGTATTTTTCCGAAGCATCCTTTAGCTTCTCATATAAATCCCTGCTCTTTTCCGGAATACGGTAATCCCCCATTTCCTCAAAGATACTGTCTAGTTTTTCACAATCCATATCTTCGGCTGCCGCCATTATCTCTTCCATCACACCTTCCATCAGATCTGCATCTGCTTCAGGCTTGTCGTGATCACTGTCAGGAGCCGGGAACACGGAAGACAACGGCTCTTTGAAACTGTTGTATCTGTTTATAAACGTTTCATGATGGCTCTTTATGTACTCGATATCACCGGCCTTTCCGGCATTCTCGAGCCTCTGTGCCTCCTCACCGAGATCACCTGCTCCTATGATCCTTGCCGAGCTCTTAAGGGCATGAACTTTTATCGTATAATTTCTGTAATCCTCTTCTTCATAAAAGCGGTTCAGTTCCCCGGTCTTTCCGTCTATGTCCTCATAAAACACCTTAAGCAGAGCCAGATATGACTCAACCGTTCCGCTGTTTCTCAGTCCCCTGTCCGTATCTATAAGCTCTGAACTTATAGCTTTCACTGCTTCCGGAAGCTCTGTATCGTCTCCTTCTTCAGCATCTTCATCGAAGGAGCATTTAATTACCATATCCTCCGGAAGATATTCGAGTATCATCTCATCTAGTGCATCAGGATCTACAGGCTTGGTCAGATAGTCATCAAAACCCTCGGAAATATATTTTTCCTTTGCGCCCGGTATGGCATTTGCAGTAAGACATATGGCAGGTGTTGTTTTGTTGGGATTGGCGGGATTGCCTTTTATCTCGTGAAGAGTTTCGATCCCGTCTTTTTCCGGCATCATATGATCAAGGAAGATGATATCATACCTGTTGCCGGCCGTAAGCCTGATACCCTCATCACCGCTGTTTGCGGTGTCTATGATCGCCTTGGTCTGTTTGACCAGACTCTTAAATACCATAATATTCATGGGATTATCATCCACTACAAGGATACGGGCATCGGGAGCTATGAACTTCTCATGATATATCTCCTTGATCGCAATATTCTCCCAGTAGGACGTATCATAATCCTCCCGCCGGTTCCCTGCTTCGTCCTCTTTCTTATCCTTATCCATTCCGGAATAATCAAGTATCTCATCAACAAGTCCCAGAAGGTGCCTTCCCGCTGTCTTTACGTTTTCCGAATATGTACGGATCGAGGCATCATTACTCTCTCTTAAGATCATCTCATTCATGCCCATCATTGCATTTATGGGCGTCCTTATCTCATGGGACATTTGGGATAGGAATTCCGATTTGGCTTCACTGGCGGCTATCGCTCTCGAAGACATACGAAGATATCTGTTGGAACGTGTCATGAGAAGGCTTATCACAAGCACAATGGCTATGACCACGGTTATCGTCCATATCATTATGGATCTTAGCGAACCGAATACCCCGGTAGCATCATAAACAGATATACATGACCACCCGTTCTGCATATCCTCAACATAAACTATGTAATTCGCCCCATTGTATATAAACTCGAAATATGAGTTGCCCTTATTAAGCCTGTCTGCTATTTCCGATCCAAGCGAGCCTTTATCATCCGGATAATTCTTACCCACCTCGTTTTTGTCCGAGTGAGCCACTACGGTTCCCTTATCATTAAGGATCATTTCCATATCCGAGTCCCCGTTTTTTACGGCTTCCTCGGTAAGGTTTTGTATCTGATCGAGGGAAACATCGACCGATATTACGCTGACACCGTCGCACAGCGTCTTACCAAGGGCAAGCATGACATTGCCGGACTGGACATCAAAATACGGATCCAGGATGGTTATCTCACCCGGATGCTCCATCGGCCTTAAATACCATGGGCGTTTCGTGGCATCGTAATCTCCGGGAGGCTCCCAGTTGGTACCGGAAAAGAACCTGCCGTTTATATAACCGTATAATCCCGTTGAATTCTCAATAATGGCAGCCCTTACCGCTGTCGACTGACCCACAAGGTAATCCTGTATCTCTTCATCCGTCCGTCCTTCACGTATCATTTCATCCAAAGTATAAGCCGCAAGCTTGACAGACGCGGTATTTGTAGTTAAATAACGGTCGATAAGTTCAGCGGCTTCCCGGGCTGTCATCTCGCCGTTCTTTATAATATTATTCCGTTTCTCATTATAGAGCATACGGTAATACATCGTTATTATTCCCGTAAAAAATATAATGACAAGAACAGCGGTCACTATATTTCTTACTTTAAGTCTCTTTTCATCCCGTTCCGCATCTGAACTCATAAATACATTTCACCTTTAGTTGAATACACACCTTTTGCGATAACTAAGCATTCCCCGAAGCAACAGACCACAGCTCACTTCTCCCTGAGAGAGATCATTTGGCCATGGATATAAGTGTTTCACGATCCACTGCGGGACTGTACAGATATCCCTGATACAGCAGACATCCGATCTTTTCCAGAGTATCCTTCTGCTCTATAGTTTCGACATATTCCGCAAGTACCTTAAAGTCAAGGGATTGGGAAAGATATACAATGGAGTTGATGATCTCCTTGGTACGGTCATTGCCAAGCAGTGACTTGGTAAGATTTCCGTCAAGCTTCACTATATCGAACTGGTTATGCTGCAGATATTGAAGGGATGTATGTCCCATACTGAAATCATCAAGCGCAAAGGAGTAACCATAGGATCTTATTTCCTTGATAAGATTTCCGGTCTCCTCCGATGTTACCAGTTCTGTTTCTTCCGTGATCTCGATACATATATTTCCGGGCTTTAAGCTGTAACGCCCGGCGAGTGACCTGATAAAGTCGATAAATCTCTTATCATACAGCGTTGTAACGGTTACGTTCACACTCAGCTTAAAGGAATCTCCGAAAACCTCCCTGAAGATGGCGGAATCCCTTACGGATTTCTCTATGATATAAGTCTCCAGGCTGTACAGGCTTCCGCTTTCCTTTGCAAGACGTACTACCAGCGGCGGATATATGATACCGTACCGTTCATGATTCCACCGAAGAAGAGCTTCCGCTCCTATACAGTGACCCTTATTGTCAAACTGAGGCTGATACCTGATAAGCAACGGACTAAGGATACTGCCATCCTTCATATCATCCATATCCGGCTTCGATGCGGAAAGGGACACATCAAGATCGGCCGCAAGAAGCTTCGCCAGACGTCCTGCATTTCCTTCGCATTCCGTAAGCATTACCTCTTCGGCGTTTTTCTCTGCTTTTTTCATTATTCCGACAAGCTCATTCATCGCATCGGAAGATGCATCCAGCGATTTCTTTTCATACAGGATTACAAAGGGCGAATAACAGGCAACCGATATCAGTATATTCAAAAGCTGCACGAGCACCACACCAACGGAGCCCGTAGCAATATAACCGCTCATAAGAGCCGGCGTAGTCCATGTGACTGTGGATGTAACCTGACCGATAACCCCCATCCTCGTCAGAAGATATGCATTAGAATAGCACAGTATGGGTGACAGTATGAACGGGATCATAAGCAGCGGATTTAAGATAACGGGATATCCAAGAACCATCAGTTCACTTATATTAAACAATCCCGGCAACACAGCCATGTTCAAAAGCTTCCTGGATGAGCTGCGCTTTCCGAAGATCATAAGCGATATAAGCAGTCCGATGACACAGCCGGTACCGCCCATATTGACAAATATATCAATAAAACTCTTGGAAACGATCTGGCCGGGAATGATATCCATAAACATCTCCTCCACAACCCGGTCAAGAACCTTGTTCCCGTGGATGCCGAAGCACCACATAAAACTGGTCAGAAATACCAGCAGCAGCCCGCTCAGATATGAACGCTGCATCTTCATGAAAATACCGTCCATCACCTTAGTGAACAGATGCTGAAAGCTTTTGACATTAAAACAGATGGAGATCAGATAACTGGCAACGGTAAAACACAGAACAACGGCAAGAAACGGTACCATCACATGAATTGCCGTATTGAACACCGAATCCGCCCCGTCCGCAAATACCTTCTTTCTTGTCTTGAACAGTGTCTCGAATTTGAGAAACAGTGCCGAACCTGCGATGCCTGCAATAAGCGCACTGAAGATGCCCTGACCTCCCAGGAGTGAAATGTCAATTCTTACGGAAAAGAAGAAACCGACAAGGATAAAATAAGCTGTCAGACTGCCCATAAGACTTCCGAAGCGGAACATAAGACGCTGCCCTTCCTCCCTGATACTCAAATAACACTGGTTGAGTGCAATGGTTAAATAGACAGCCAGTAATCCCGTCGTCGTGGACTGGATCGTATTAAAAAGGCTTCTGATTGCTCCGCCCATAAATGAACCCAGAAAGTTCTGGTATTCCTTTACCGGAAATTCATTCAAAAGAACCGCTATACTTCCTATGAAAAGAATCGGGATCACCATCTCAAGACCGGTCTTTATAATATGTGCTATATTATGTATCCGTCTAAAACTGAATTTCCTCATTTCCGTTACCTTTGGAGTGATGTTATAAAAACTCTGTAAATATTATATCACACGTTTATATGCTTGTGATATAATATTTATAATGTGTGGAACTTATACAAAGGAGAAACAGTTATATGGCAAACGAGCGGACAAAGATGTATCAGGTATCAACCCTTCAGGCACTGGCCTTAGGTTATACAAGAGGCGTAATAACGGTCAGGGAGCTGATGGAACACGGAGAGACGGGTCTCGGAACGTTTGAAGACGTTAACGGTGAAATGATAGCAATAGACGGTAAATGCTACCGTGCCACCGAGAACGGTGCTGTTGAAGAAGCCGGAGACGACAGGGGCGTCCCCTTTTCGGCGGTCGGTTATATGGATAAATGCCGGGAATTCGAAATATCCGGAGACTACGATATGGCAAGCCTTAAGGATGAATTAAACAACCGGATAGAGGAAGATTTCGGTCTTAACAGCATGCATATCATTCAGATAAACGGTATGTTTGAAAAGGTATATGCACGCTCGGAAGCACCGTACAGATCGCATCATGTCACGCTTAAGTCAATGCTCGAGAAAACCCAGACCTCCTTTGAATTCGATCAGGTATGCGGAAGCATCGTCGGAGTATATTTCCCTGATTACATGGACGGGATCAATGCATCCGGCTGGCACCTTCATTTCGTAAATGAAGACCGCACAATGGGCGGACACGTGTATGATCTTAACATGAAGAAAGGGCTTGTGCGTCTTGCCAAGAGAAGCAGTATTGAGATACAGCTTCCAAAAGACGCGGCATTTGACACCTATGCACTTAAAGATGCATCTAAAGATGAGATCAAGCAGGTGGAGCAGGGCTGACTGTAATACATTTGGACGCTTCATTTGAGTTTCATTTAAGCTGCTGTTTCCTTACCAGTTCGGCGAATTTACCCTCTTTCCTCATAAGCTCTTCATAACTGCCTTCTTCCGCTATCACACCATCCTCAAGCATGATTATCCTGTCAAAGTTCTCTACCGTTGACAGCCGGTGCGCCACCATTACCACGGTCACCTTCATCTTCCGGATGTTTTCCATTACCGCTGTCTGAGTCATATTGTCAAGAGCCGATGTTGCCTCATCAAGTATAATCACCCTGGGATTATCCATGAATGCTCTTGCCAGAAGTATACGCTGTCTCTGCCCTCCCGAAAGCCCGCTGCTGACCGACTCGGATATCTCCGTATCAAGCTTCAGCGGAAGTCCCCTGACATAATCTCCGATAGCGGCATTGTCAAGTGCCTCCCATATCCTATCCTCATCATAGCTTCCTACGGAACCGAACATCACATTGTCCGCAATGGTTCCCGGAAACACCCTGCTGAACTGAAATACCGAACCGACACGTCTTCTTAAGGATCGTAAATTGAGTGAATTAAGAGGTTTTCCATCATAACTGACCTCTCCCTCCTCAGGCCTCTCAATACCTAGCAGTATCTTTAGCAGTGTGGTCTTACCGCATCCGCTCTCTCCAACGATCGCCACTCTCTCCCCGCGCCTTATATCAAGTGTAACACCTTTCAGACATCCCCTCGGATCATCATTATAGGAAAACCGGATATTTTCTGCCCTTATATCCCCGTTCAGTCTTTTTACATATTCCAGCGCTTCACTCTCTTCATTATCCGCTTCAAAGACCGGCCTTACATTCTCAATGAGCATATTCATAAGAAATATATTCTGCATTATATCTGTAAGAGAAGACACCACAACAATGATAAGGCTGTAGGATTCCATAAAAGTCATATATCTGGCATTGTCGACACCACTGTTGTACATGGAGAAGCCCAGCAGTCCTATAGTCGTTGCAATGCTGATGGAAGAAAGGATCTCTGTGTTGTACTTAAGGAAAAAGGGCTGCTGATAAGTCAGTGCCAGCTTTCTACGGTACAGATCCGCCCACTTTGAATAAACAGCCTTTTCGGAACCCATGCCTTTGATCTTCTGTATTCCGCGTATCACAGAGTACATAAATCCACTGTTTTCCATATCGATCCGAAGTATGCCCGCCTCGTTGTATGCATAGCTTAACGCCCCCAGTATTGCGGCAATTATCTTCAAAAGGAGAAACACAACAGCAGGAACAAAGAGTTCCGGGGCGATACCGTTCATCTGATACAGGTATACGATCGAAAAACTCAGATCGAGAAGAACATCCATGACTATCTGCACAATAATATCCGACAGTCTTCCGCAGTTGGTGATCCTTTTGGACAGCTTTCCAGATGAAGTAGAGTGGAAAAATTCCTGCGGAAGATGCAGTATCTTGGCCATTACAGCCTCCTGTATTCTAGCCGATACCCTTATCTTTGTCCGGGCGAGCATCACACTCTTTACAAGTGACAGCACTCTCCTTATAAGGCTTACAGTCAGGAATATGATCAACGCAAGCCTGAATCCTGCGGCAGACCCATGTCCCTTAATGTACACGTTATAGATCCATTTACTGACAACAGGAAGTATGTATCCGAAGCCGGTAACAAGCCCTGTAGCGATAACAAGGTTCAAAACATCATAAAGAGTCAGTGTATGAAGAACATTGTAAATAAATGTGTGCAGCAGAGTACTGCGTTCTTCAAGAGGTCTGCTCAGTGTATAGCAGACGGGCTGAAGTGAATCTATATAATGTTTCGTTGCCATTCCTTCGCTCGAATCGAAAGGACAGTAGAAACGGTAGCCCCGGATGGAGGGCATAAGAACAACTGCTTTCCCGTCTTCCCTGAACGCAAGCAGGTTTTCCGAGCCGGAACGGCTCATTTCTGCCACCGATATCCTTTCCTCATACATCATTCCGAGAGGATCGAGCATTGTCTCAAACAGTGATTCCAGAGTGTCCTGTCTTGGTATCCTCGAAACTGAAACACCGAATCTCTCAAGCATATAGATCAGCGCAGTCTGAACATCTTCAATATCCTCTTCCACCCGTAGCATCTTACGATTAAAAACAAGAGCATCATCCGCATAGCGCTCAAGCTTTATATTATTTTCTTCTCTTTCCCTTATGTTATTTGTATACAGACCCATGGTATTCTCCGCTATGATTCTATCAGCTCGCGGTACAGCCCGCCCTGAGCATACAGTTCCTTATGTGTCCCCTCCTGCACTATCTTTCCCTTGTCCATGACATATATCCGGTCGCAGTCTACTATCGTCGACAGTCTGTGGGCTACAATGATACATGTGGTTCCCTTGTCGCGGATCGATCTGATCACCCTGTCTTCGGTCAGGGCATCAAGGGCAGATGTGAATTCATCAAGGAAAAGTAATGTCGGCTCGTGTGCCAGCGCTCTTGCAAGTTCAAGCCTCTGCAGCTCACCGCCCGAATAATTACGTCCGTTCTCCTCTATCATCGCACCGTAATCCTTCCTGTTACGCACTATTCTCTCATGGATCTGTGCATCCCGTGCGGCCAGTATTACTTCATAATTCTCGATGGTTGTATCCCACATACGTATGTTATTATATACCGAATCCTCGAACATCATTGTGTCCTGATCCACAGTCATGACGGATGAGCGAAAGATAACATCCGGTATTTCATCCCGATGTCTTCCGGAATACAGTATCTCTCCCGACTCAGCCGAATAGAGATCCGCAAGTATTTTGAGCATTGTGCTCTTGCCGCTTCCCGTCTTCCCGACTATGGCTACCATCTGTCCGGGCTTCACTTCCATACTTACATCATCCACCGCAAGACGGTCTGCCCGGTTGTAACGATAACTGACATGACTTGCCACAAGATGTCCTTCAAGTTTATCCGCAGTCTCATACTCGCTTTCCGGCAGAGGAATGGGCTGTCTGCCATCCCTGTTCATGATATCATTGACTCTCTCTATATTTGTCCGCATGGTCTGCATGGTATTCAAAGATGTCATGCAGTTGTTCATGGACGAGAGCATGTTATTCAGAATACCCTGAAACAGTGCCATTGAACCCAGCGTGAAATTACCCTTCACGACAAAATAAGCTCCGATGAACAGCTGTATACCCTGCAGTACGGATCCCTGCATCCCCGAAACGAAATTGAGTACCGCGTTTATCGACTGAGTCCTCAGTTTGCCTTCATTTGCCTGTACCATAGACTCCCGCCACAGATTGTAGAAGGATCTTTCCGCTCCTGACGATTTAATGGTATCTATCATGCTCATTCCGTTCAGTATCGTCGTATTCAGCATATTTCCGGAGGTAGTCATGCTTCTCGATGCTATAGCGTTCTTATCCTGGATATACAGAGTCGCAGCCAGGCTTATAAATATTGCGGCAAAACAGGCGAGGGCTATCGGCAGGTTGTATTTCATCAGTGTCAACAGATATACTACCGTCATGAATGCATCAATGGTACGCGGAACAAGGGATCGCATGATGGAATTATCAAGACTTATGTTATTTTCTATTCTGGCTATCAGCTCTCCCGCACTGTACTGCTCAAAGAACTTAAGAGGCTGGTCAAATATCTTCTTAAACAGGCGGCTGCCGGATACTGCCGAAATATTCCGGCTGGATCTGTTGATCAGTCCCGTCTTTGCCAGACTGAAAAGAAAATACGCAGCAAGAGCCAATATATATATCAGAATAACCAGATACCCTGCGCTCATGTCCTGAATACTATTCGACTTCAAATATGTATCCAATATATCCTTCTGGATATTTACCATACCGATGTTTAAGATAATACATACCAGCGTAAGTACTACCAGCACTGTCATCGGCCTGCGCAGATGCTCCATTCTCTCTCTGATAAGGGAATAGAGGGATTCTCTTTTGCCATCTGCCACGAAATTCTGTCCTTTTTTAAGAGTGATAACGGTACCGTTGTAGAGCTGTGTGAACTTCTCCATCGTCATTCTGATCTCGCCTCTGGCGGGATCTGCAATGGAAATAATGTCCTTATGTATCGAAGTGACCACACACCAGTAATGCTTTTTCCAGGATACGAGAAGCGGAAGCTTTCTGCTCTTCAGTTCTTCAACGGAAATGGTTTCTGTCTCTGCTTCCAATCCGTACCTCCCGGCTGCATCCGACATCTGCTCAGGGTCGGAACCGTTGCGGGATGACACGCATACTTCACGTAATTCTTCAATAGGGACGAATTTTTTGTAATATCCGAGCATCATACCAAGAGCAGCCGCGCCATTCTCGCCCGGTCTCATCTGGATCACTATCGGAATCCTCATTGCACCGCATCTCCTCCGTTTTCTTCATCTGTTGTTTCTTTACATATATCATCCTGCTGTTTCAACGTTAATTCTCTCGGTATTTCTTCTATCCTGTCCTGATGATGGTAGTAATAGACAAGGGTCTTGTATCCCAGCTCAGACAGCTTTTCATATGAAATCGAATTTTTACGCCTCTTCATTGAGCCATAGAGCACATATCTGATACTGTCCCGGATATAGTTATCTATTTCCTTCAGGCAGTCCTCCTCCGTAATTATGGGAAATACCCATTTGGACCATGTTAACCGGTTGCTGTTTATTTCGGTTCCAAAAAAATAACGGTTGAATCTTATAATAAGACCGTGAGCTGCCTCATCCTTTGTAAGCCAGCCTCTGTTACAACCGATCAGCGCTTTGTCAGCATACCCGCGTATCCTTCGCTTTATCTTCTTAATACTGTGCCCGGACAGCCTTATATTGCCTTCACTAAGCTCCATTCCCAACAGATCAAAGGACTCTCCGGGCATCAGCACAGAGGTTTTCTCCTTATTCACGGTAAGCTTCAGATGGTCAAGGATTTCGTAGAACTTCTCCTCATATTTCCTGATCTCTTCATGGCTGTAAGAGCATATCAGAATATCATCCGAGTATCTTGCATATAATGATGCACGTGGGGCAAAATATTCATCCATTTCATGCAGGTAAAGATTATTGAGGAAATTCCCTATAGGAACACCCCCCATGCCTCCGGGACAGCGATCTATGATCTGTCCGTTAAAGTCTATGACTTTATTACGTGTAAGAAGCCATTTAAGAAAAGAGAAAAATTCGGGATCATCCGGCATAAACACATCTTCAAGCATCGGAATAACCAGTTCGGGAACGATAGACTCACCATATTTTGATACATCTGTCTTAAGAACATACATATTCTGTACGTTTCTCTCCCGGCTGATCTCCTTCAGCAGATCCCCTCCCGTCTTATCAGACCTGAACGAAAACAGACGATCCGAATAAATACTTTCCATACCCCGCATTGCAAAAGCAATAAGTTTCATCAGATAACCTTCTGTGCCCGGAAAAAAGTAAACAGCCCTTTTCTTTTTATTAAAATTTTTCGGGATAAGACGATATTGAGGATAGTCAAGAAAGTAGTCACCCATCTTAAGCCGTTCTATATCTTTCGCACATTCATCGCTCATTATATATTCATTTATTTCGGTCATCTGTTCTTCAGTATATTTTCTTCTGTTTTTACTGTAAGCAACAAACTCTTCCCTGACCTTCATTAGTCCGGCCTTTTCCAATACTTTCACTGTAATTCTCCCGTTTTACTTATCTGTCATCCAGATTATTGCACATTTTGTAACTATTCAGAACAGCACATATATTTATATAAAAACATAGCTTTTGTCCTTTGTATGATGTAAAATATACTCAATAAGGAAGGTACACTTAAATGTGTGTTTCAGAAAGATCGGACAATCTGCTTTATCACGCGTCTGAAACCGCTGCAGGCTAAGCCGGTCTCGTGCTACGCTACAAAATACCCTTCCTTATCCTGAATAATTAAATTGTATCACTTCTGAACAATTTAGAACAGGGGACGGTTCATCGTTTCGGTAAAATCCGAAGGCGATAAACCGTCCCCTGTTACATTAAATATCTAAAAACTATTATTATCCGTAGAATACCTCGCCGAGCTTAAGATCCTTCTTAAATGCGGGGATTGTTGTGTTCTTATCTATTATCACTGCCTCTATTCCGGACATCTCAGCCCAGTCGGCCATCTGATCCACGGTAAGATCATATGAGAATGCGGTATGATGAGCACCTCCGGCAAGTATCCATGCTTCCGCACCCGTATACAGATCGGGATAAGGTGTCCAGAAATTGGTCGCTACCGGAAGCTCGGGCATGGGCTTCTCTGTCTTCTTGCATTCAACCTCATTAAGAATGAGACGGAACCTGTTACCAAGATCGATAAGTGATGCCGCAACACCCCTTCCTTCCTTGGAAGTAAATACAAGCCTTGCGGGATCTTCCCTGTCGCCCATAGAGAGCGGCTTAACCCTGATACTTATGGGACCGTCGGCTATTGAAGGGCAGATCTCAAGCATGTGAGCTTCCAATATTCCTTCCTTGCCCCTTACAAGGTTGTAGGTGTAATCTTCCATCATTGAAGTACCCTTGGCATCCTTCATTCCCTCGGTCATTATCTTCATAAGACGGACCATGGCTGCAACCTTCCAGTCACCCTCGGCGCCAAAGCCGTAACCCTTCTCCATAAGCCTCTGGATGGCAAGTCCCGGAAGCTGCTTAAGTGCACCCAGATCACCAAAGTGAGTTACTATCGCCTGATAATTCTTCTCCTCAAGGAATTTCTCAAATCCGAGCTCAATCCTTGCCTGTACTGCAACATGCTTCTTAAACTCCCCGGGATCCCTTCCGTCAAGAATGATGTTGTATTTCTCATAATATTCATCGAGCAGTTCATTAACCTCAGCATCCGATACATCATTAACGCTCTGTGCTATCTCATTGACCGGATATGCATCCACTTCCCAGCCGAACTTGATCTGTGCCTCTACCTTGTCGCCCTCGGTAACTGCAACGTTCCTCATGTTATCAGCCACTCTCATGACCCTGATATGGCTTGATTCCATGATACCTACAGCTGTTCTCATCCATGAAGCGATCCTCTGTCTTACCTCATCATCCTTCCAGTATCCGACCACAACCTTTCGTTCTATCCTCATCCTGCTCACTATATGTCCGTACTCCCTGTCACCGTGAGCCGCCTGATTCTCGTTCATGAAATCCATATCGATCGAATCATAGGGAATTTCCTCATTGTACTGGGTATGAAGGTGCATAAGAGGCTTCCTGTATTCCTGAAGCCCAAGTATCCATGACTTTGCCGGCGAAAAAGTGTGCATCCATGTGATAACACCGGCACATGACTCGTCAGCGTTTGCTTCATTAAATGTCTGTCTGATAAGCTGATTGGTGATAAGAACGGGCTTCCACACTACCTCGTAGGGAAGTATCCCCGATCTGTTGAGCTCGTCCACAATCTCCTTCGAATGAGCCGCAACATGCCTTAATACCTCTTCTCCGTACAGATCCTGAGAACCTGTGCAGAACCAAAACTTGTACTCTTTTTTCTTGATCATCTGTAAACCCTCCGCTTGAAAATAAAAGATATAGATCACGCTACACCTTTATTCTCAAACTTGTATGTACAAGTAGTCAAGTTGTATATTCCGGCATGATTCTTTTTTTCATAAGTTCATTACCCGTGCTTTATTTACGTAACTTTTTCAGAACAGGAATTCCCCCAAATTATTTCAGGTTCAATGATCACTCTTTTCTCCACCTTTTCACCGCGTATCATCTTAAGAAGGATCTGCGCCGCGATCCTTCCAAGCTCCTCCTGAGGATGTGCTACTGTGGTAAGTGATATTCCCGTACCGGTTACCGTCTGCGAATTGTCATATCCCGTTATCGAGATATCCCCCGGAACATCAAGTCCCATTTCCCTTATGGCCTTTATCAGATGATAAGCCACCTGATCATTATATGCAACTATTGCATCTATGGGTTTTCCGCTTCTTATCATATCCTGAAGGAGCACATACGGATGTACAGCCCTGTCCTCCGTATAGAACCAGATAACATTCTCCGGATCATAGGCAATTCCACCCTCGGCCAGAGCCTTCGCATAACCCTTGTGCCTGTTCTGTCCCTGCGAATCATCACTTTTAAACACACCTATTATGTTCTTATGACCAAGACCGATCAGATATTCCGTCAGCAGGTAGGCACCCTTTTCATCATCCATAAGCACATGAGTCTTATCCTCCATCACCGAATAAACACCCTGGATGAAAACATACGGGATTCCGTATTTGTCCAATCTGTTGTACAGATCCTTATGCTTACAGAAGACATTGCTCTTGCTCGGCTCTATGATTATTCCGTCGATATTTTTCTCAATAAGCTCCTCAAGGCACTTTATCTCGCGGCTGCGTGAATTGTTGGTATTCTTGAGGATAATGCTGTATCCGTTCTCAGTAAGCACCGAATCTATTCCGCTTATAACCTTCGGGAAGATATAATCGGACAGATAGGTCATAACAACGGCTATATCCTTTGAATCTTTTTTAAATCTTGATGCTATCGAACAGAAGGTACCGCTTCCGTGAACCGCATAAACATAGCCTTCGTTTTCAAGATCTGACAGGGCTTTCCTCACTGTCTGCCTGCTTACCGAGTACCGCCCGGAAAGGACATTTTCTGACGGAAGCCTGTCTCCCGGTCTGATCTCCTCAGACAGGATCATATTTTTCAAATCTTCTTCTATCTGTAAATATTTAAGCGCCATATCATTCCCGGCAGGTTTGTCTATTGCTGCCAATTAGTTTCAAGTAATATATCAGTCGTTCTCCTGCCTCACATGCCGGCCTGACTGCCTTTGAGCCGGTACTGCCCATATTGAAGCATTGTCTGCATATTTTAAGTTTAACACATTTATCCAAACCTTGACAGTATACCTGCGCGTGATTTTTATTTTCGGCAACGGTATGGTTTTACCTAAATTATTGAATTTCCCCATAAAAATGCTGTAATATATTGAAAGAAAGTAATTTCTTGTTTGTTCATTCATACTTGTTT
>CAMORO010000021.1 GCA_946623875.1 uncultured Lachnospiraceae bacterium
CCGTCACCCTCAAATTCACATTCGTATCTGTCTATCTTCTTAGGATCTTCGTATCTTACTTCGAAATATCTCGTAAGCCACCAGGGTGATGGTACAAGTATATACCCCTTAGTACCCGAAATAAGAAGCTGTCCCTCACTCTTGACGGATAATCCTGTTTTTGCACAGGCAAAGCGGTCCCCAAAATCGAAGACCGCCTTTGTATATCCGTCAACGGATCCTATATTCTTACTAATAAACGAAATATTCTTGTATTCCGTTCCCAGAAACCTGAAGATCGGAAGCATGGTATAAGTTCCAAACTCAGTAAAAGAACCGCCGAATTTCCTGTCATCATATTCCCTGCAGCCTATATCTGTAAGCCTTGTAAATGCAGCCTCAATGTCAACCACATCCCCTATAACACCGCTTGACAGAACTTCCTCTATCTTTTTAAAGCAGGGACAATATTCCGTTTTTATTCCTTCCATCAAAACAAGTTCTTTTTCGGCAGCAAGACAATATAACGATCTGGCATGTTCAGGATTCAATGACATCGGCTTTTCGCATATTACGTGAAATCCCATATTAAGAAGATCGCGTACATAACTAAAATGCGTTCCATGAGGCGAAGCTACATAAACAGCATCCACTATGTCCCTAAACTCTTCGATACCTTCACACACATTAACTATACCAAACTTATCTGCGAATTCACGTGCATGATTCACATTCGGATTCATAACCGCTGCGATCTTCAATCCGTCTACTTTCTCTATCTCATTTACAGCCCGTGATGCAATTCTTCCGGTACCTATTATACCAAGCCTTATACTCATCCTAAAATCCCTGCTGCTTACGTCTTATATTCATGAACTTCTCAACGACCTTTGCCATAGCTATTGATTCTTCGGCTGTAAGTTTGTAGTCCTTACCTCCCGTACCGTTAATCTTACCCAGAAACTCGGCTATTTCATATCTGAAACCATCCCGCCCAACAAATGGAGCCTCAAAGTGGTCTACTCGGGATGCATCTTCATATCTGACATCAAAACTGCGTATAAGCCACCATGGTGATTGCGCCAAAATATAACCCTTGGTTCCGGAGATAACCATTTGTCCTTCTGATTTAACACCTGCCCCTGTTCTGGATGTTGCCATACTGTCCTTATATCTGAAGCCGACCTTGGTAAAGCGATCTATCCCACTTTCTCCAAGAATGGAATCTATGATAACGTCTTCATAATCAAGGCCAAGCAGCTTAAATATCGGAAGCATGGTATAGCTTCCGTATTCCATAAATGCTCCGCCGTATCTTGCATCGGACATTTCTCTTGAATCAGGTACGCCTATTCTTGTAAAACATGCCTCTACATCACATATCTTTCCTATCGTTCCTTTTTTTGCTACTGTAAGAAGCTGCTGAAATCCCGGAAGATATGCAGCTCTTATACCCTCCATGAGCACTACTCTGTGCTCTCCCGCAAGCTTATACAGCTCGACAGCTTCATCATAAGTAAAAGTCATCGGCTTCTCGCACAGTACATGCTTACCGGCGTTAATGGCTTCTCTTACATAGGCGGCATGTGTTTCATTGGGAGATGCAATATAAACGGCATCAACAGTCGATAGGAACCCACTGTAATCTTCCGAAAAAGGCTTCAAGGTGAATTCCTTCGCATAACTTTCCAGACTTGATTTTTCGGGATTATATGCAGCAATCGTTTCTATACCTGAAACATACACTGTCTCAGCCTGAAATCTCCTCGCTATTCTGCCTGTTCCGACTATGCCAAGCTTTACAAGCTGCATCATATCATTTCTTTTTAACGTGGATGAAATATCGGGAGTCCTTTCAAGGTATACCACATTACAGTACTCCTTAAGATAATCAAACATTCCCACCCAGTCTGTTCCAAGTACGAAGGTGTCTATCCCGTATTTCTGGATATCCTCTATCTTCTGACCCTCATGATCCTCAACTATTATCTCATCGGCAAAACCGGTCTTGCGCACGTTATCTATACGCGTCATTATTGGATCCACAAGGTTAAGCTTGCCACGGCTTCTGTCATAATGTTCGGTAGTAACACCGACAATAAGATAATCGCCCAGCTCCTTAGCTCTCTTAAGTATGTTGTAATGCCCCTCATGAAACAGATCAAAGGAGCCGTAGGTTATTACTTTTTTCATAATATTTCTTCACCTTACAGGAATGCTCCATTTCCATATTCTTCTATTGCAGCAATGACAGAATTCCTTGTCTGTTTTGGTTTGCCTGGGCCAGCATAGCCTGACCTGCCTGCTCCAAAATGTTATTCTTGGAATACTCTACCATTTCCGATGCCATATCCGCATCCCGAATGCCTGATTCAGCAGCTGTCGAATTTTCCACTACATTGTCAAGATTCCTTATGGTATGCTCAAGGCGGTTCTGCATGGCGCCGTAGTATGAACGTACACCGGATATCTTTAGATCGGCTTTCTGAGATAAGGATATTGTAGCCTTGGCTCCGGCTACGGTAGATACATCCATCCGCATATTATCAAACAGGGAACTGCTCGAGATATTAAACTGCTTTACATATATCTCGTTTTCCTTCTCACTTCCAACCTGCAGCATCAGACCCTCACGATCATTACCTGTCTGTTCACCGCCGCCACCGTTTGAACCCGGAAGATTCCTCGGAAAAGTATAACCGGTACCAAACGCATTGGAATACCAATTGTTATCCCTGTTAACCCTGTAGCTGCTATATTCTCCGGAGACGGTACCGAAAACAGTCTCTTCCGGATCATTCAACTCTCCCAATACAGAACCTGCTCCGATTGTACCTCTTGCGTTCAGGAAATTGTGCATGAATTCCAGAGAATCTGCATCAGAAGAGTTACTAAAGCTGTTTTGAAAATCAGCCGTACTTGTAAATCTGCCATCTGTTACCACATTGATCGCATTATCCAATATGGTTGTGCTGTCGGTACCTTCTTCGTGCGTTCTGTTTGCAACCTCTGTCAGCAATCTGTCCAGTCCCCTGGCTATATTTGTACTGTTTACCTCGGTTTCTCCACTTGCCACCTGTCCAAGATACATACACGCGGCATATCCGGCTCCATATGGCATAGTTGTTATCTGCGATTTGAAACTGTTGATGGCTGCATCCGATGAAGAAGGTCCCAGGCGATTGCTCAGCCAGCCATTATCGCCGCTTGTTGTCTGTGCCATTCCTTCAACAAACCATTCAGGAAAAACTCCGATCATACCTGATGTGACCGTATCAAACATAACAAGGTGTGTCATCTCATGGGAGATAACACCTGCCAGATCCGCCTTTTGCGCTGCTGACGTATTTTCAAAGCCTTCTATGGGATAATCTGCAGTATCCACCCATAATCTGTATGAAGCAACCGTACTGTCAGCTCCGGGCACCATGTTCAAGCCTGCCGAAGCGAGCCTGTTGCCCCTGCCTTCGGAACTAAGCTCCAATCCAACCTGAACATTACCTGATGATGCACGGGAGAACAGGTTCGGATATCTGTCTGCTATCTTACTTACCGCAGATGAAGCAGCATTTACTGCGAATTCAGCAATCGCTGAATTTCGGATCGAATCAGTATTCGCTGTTCCTGTTGCAGAGGATTCGACCACTGTTGCCGGATTTATTCCGTCTTCACCGATCATCCCAAAAGAAATCATGGTATTTCCTGCGATCACTGTCCTTGACGAACCTGAAATACCGATATCTGCATCTGCTACAGATACACCGGTGGGCGGATTTCCAGCATCCGGAAAAACACGAAAAGAATTAAATGTTGAAGTTTCATGTATCTTATCTATCTCTTCGGACAATGCTTTTACTTCCAACTGTATATTCTGCCTGTCCTCGTCGGTATTTGTTTCGTTTGCTGCCTGAGTAGCCAGTTCCTGACATCTTTTAAGGATATCCTGCACTTCTGTCAAAGCTCCATCGGCAATTTGACAGAACGATACCCCATCCTGTGTGTTTGCAGAAGCCTGTGTTAAACCATTAATCTGCCTGCGGATCTTCTCTGATATGGTAAGACCTGCGGCATCATCAGCTGCACGGTTAATCTTATATCCGGAACTGAGTTTTTCCGCTCTTTTTGCTTTTGATCTTCCGGTCATCCCAAGCTGCCTGTTGGCATTCATTGCCGGAATATTCGTATTAATTACCATTCGGTACCTCTCAGTCCCACAATCCGATCACTTCGGATCTTACTCTTTTGCCACATTTGGGACATGATACATTTACAATCCCTTCCTCCGGTTTTATTAGCACGGCAGTCCTTATCTCATGACTGCATCCGCATTTTCCCGCAACACGTAATGTATCAT
Source organism: uncultured Lachnospiraceae bacterium (assembly GCA_946623875.1). Taxonomy (GTDB): domain Bacteria; phylum Bacillota; class Clostridia; order Lachnospirales; family Lachnospiraceae; genus UBA2868. Next base: position 4,334 of record CAMORO010000021.1, read on the forward strand.
TACCTAATGCCTCAAACAGAGGGACAGTTGTAAATCTTCCGCATTTCCTGCATAGAACCGGAATTCTTCTGTAATTCCATACTGTTCTCGCTGCTGTTATCTTATGAATGATCTCCCGCCTGTCATCAGGAAAATAACCCGAAACCATGTCCGGATCATTGTCCTTAATTCCATTACCTATACGAAGTTCCTCACTATAATCACAATTATCACATTTTAGACTTAGTATCTTTCCCAACCGGTGTTGTCTCCTTATTCCGCTATTGAAGCAGCGAAAGAATTCCCTGTCTGTTTTGGTTTGCCTGGGCAAGCATTGCCTGACTCGCCTGAACCAATATATTATTCTTGGAATACTCTACCATTTCCATTGCCATATCAGCATCACGGATCTGGGATTCAGCTTTCTGGGTGTTTTCCGAAGAGTTCTGATCAATTCTGTAAGCGTGCTCCAGTCTGTTCTGCTGGGCACCGATATTTGAACGGATACGGGATGCCTTACTAAGGGCTGCCTTAGTCCTCTCTATTGTCTTCTTTGCTTCTTCTATGGGATCAAGCTTTACATCTTCTATACCCAAAGAAACAGTTCCCACATTACCGGTGCTGATATACACTCCATCATCTTTATTTCCGCTCATCTGTATCCACAATCCGGACTGTACCATCGTACCGGGATTATAGAAGTTCGATGTATCACAGAAATATGCCGATCTCATACTTGCTTCCGACCACTCATTCGGATCTACATCATAAATGAACAATTTATCACCGTCATTAGCAAACTCCACATGGCCGCTAATATTTCTAAGCGAGTCAACTATCGACTGACAAAACTCCGAAGCATTATCATAATACTCTGTATCCGTTTTCTTTAATCCTATATTGATAACCTTTCTGACATTCACCGAAGGAACATCATTTGATATACTCGTTCCAACCTCATCCTTGAAATTAACAACTGTCGCACAACAATCGGTACAACAGTTTACATAGAACTGTGTACCACTGAGCGAACTTATATTTCCTCCGTTGACAACACTGCCAAAATCAATATGAACCCCGGTAAAGGGATTGGTGCCTTCAATATTATGAGCTTCTGTATGATTTATGGATCTAAGATATGCGGAAGGAATAGGCTCCTGCATATAACCTGTTCTTGTGGCATTATTCCCCATTACTTCAAAAAACCTGCTGTTTGCAGTAGGTGTTTGGGATACTGTTGTACTGCCTTCCTCAAAGAATACAGGCTTTGTATTGAACTCGGTAGTTGAATTTATCCTGTTTATTTCAGTCTTTATATTCTGTACTTCAGAGTCAAGAGCCTTCCTGTCCTCAGCTGTATTTGTTTCATTTGATGCCTGAATAGCCAGTTCACTTACTCTATGAAGCATGTCATGTATCTGCTCCATTGCCCCATCGGCAACCTGCAGAAAGGATATCCCATCCTGAATATTATTGGCACCCTGATTAAGCCCTCTTATCTGAGCGCGCATTTTCTCAGAAATAGTAAGCCCTGCAGCATCATCTGCTGCACGGTTTATCTTATACCCTGAAGACAGTTTTTCTGTAGTTTTTGCCTTACCGGTATTTACTATTCCATATTGTCTGTAGGCATTTAAGGATGCCATATTATGGGATATAACCACTTACATGACCTTCATTTTCGAGAATCCATTCTCAGTAATACGCATCCTTACTCATTTTGTATATCGGAAGAAAATAAAAAATGTTTAGACATGATTCCAAGCAGACTACATTAAACAAGCTTACTCAACCTTAGTTACCTCATCCGCATTAAGCTCTATCCTTGCACAGGTTCCGAGTATTTCAATGGTTGATATTACAGTTCTGCGGCCTGCATCTACCTTATTTACTTCGAATATATGATCCCCATATATACCGGTATCATCTGTCACTTTGTCTCCGGGACGGATTCCTATGTCAAATATAACCTTTCCGTCAAGCACATCTTCGCTCTTATACTTCCCTTCATTTGCCTCCTCCTTGAGTCTTGCGACTGCAGGAAGTTCAGGATCATCATCTGTAAAAAAACCAAACTTAACCTTGCGTTTCTTGCCGAACATCTCTGCCTCTACTATGGCCATTCTATGCCTTATCTCCAGTTTGGTTATGTGATTGCGGTAATTGGCAAGAGGACCGGCTATCTTATCTATTCTCCCGTTCTTTCCCAAATGTATGTAACTGATATGCATAATCCCGTCTTCAAACATGGTCTTCATAAATTCCTGATCATCAGCTCCCACAGGAATGAACAGCCTGCTGCCGTCTGTTTCGACCGTACCCAATAGTCTGGTGAACTCAGGGATACCCTTAAGTGTCCTAAATATGCTATCGGGATCTTCACTCTCTACAAAAATATAACCCGGAAACAATCTCCTAAATCCAATACGACATTTCCCACCGCTTCTTTTCACATCCTCAAACAGCGGTACGAAACACTCCCCGTAAGCTTCATCACCCCTGAGCTTATCCAAAAGCGTTTTCATTTCGGACTCTTCGCCGCTTTTTACCTGAATAACATACCACATGAATTGTATTCCCTTCTGCAAGAAGCTGATATATCCATAATGTCCATCCATATCATTTATCGTTTCATTTAACAAGACAATAACCACATCCCCACCAACAGATGGCGGTTAAGCTGAAATTCGTTGAAATACTCAGTTGCCTTGTTTCTGCTGTCTTCATCTCCGCTTTTTGGATATGGATCATCCAAATGCACCGGCACCGTATCACTCTGAGAAGCTATCGGTCTCCCAACATCCGACCATGAAGCCCATTTCAGATATATGGTTTAAACAGTCTATATAATTACCAACAATTCTTCAATTATGTCATGATAATCCCTATTCTGTTTTCAGCCTGTCTAAATACATGTGCCGGACAGTCAACCTCACCAAGAGTAACAAGGATCCTGCTCCAATATGCAGTGCAGTAACCGGAAGCTCATTTATAATTCTGTAAGCAAGTCAGAGCTCTTCAAGATACCCGGCAACATTTCTATACTCAATCCCGTCGATCACAGTGTTTTCGCCCTGATAAAGAACAGTTTTTTTAATAATGGTTCCATATTCATGCTCTTTAGCAGCGCATTTTTCATTATCAATGAGATTCTTATATTGAGCCTCATATATTTTATCTGTGTGTTTTACTTCAAATATTTCACAGGTAAGCGATTTCTCATCAGCTATTACCATGTCAAATTCACCCACCGGAAATACCAGCTTAAACACTCTCTTGCTTGATGGCACACATTTCTTTGTTTCAAGCAGTACTATTTCCTCAAGCATTCTGCCTCTGACCTCCTCCAGGATAGTATTGGTCACAAGCGCACGGTCATGGGATGAATACTGCCTGAAACTGTCATCCTTCATCAAAATATGGATACCGCGTACTGTTACATTCATGGGGCACGGTACCATATTCCTTATACATTATCCCAAATAGTCTTTTTCATATGATCAAACCATTCTCTTGTATCACGATTATCCGATTCGAAGCTTAAGAGTCTCTCAACATATCCCTGTTCTCTCACTATCGTTAAACTGACAGGATATACAAGCTCAAATATCAGACATATGTGTCCGACTACATAGTCTGCGGGATACTTTTTAAGGCTTCTCAGGACCGCTGTCCTGTTCCTGAAGCACTCCTTGACCTCATCGCAGACCGGTGATGCTTTAAGCTCCTCAGTCGTAACATTGTAAATATCTTCCATTGGTGTATCGCAATTCACCCGAAAGATATCTATCTTGTCAGCATCACGCAAAATGTTGCTGTAGATCAGCTCCTCACTGCCAAGTCCCGCCTCTATTCTGTACGCACTATGATTTCTGATGGTTTTTTCAAGGATCCTCATCTCATCTTCATCAAGATCGGGACATATCTCTTTTATCAGACCGTCTGCGAACAGGATATCTGCTCCGAACAGCGCATGATCCACAGATAATGCATCAGAAAATGTATTGTATCTTTTAATCTGCTCAAACCTGCCTATATCATGAAGCATTCCGCACAGCCATGCCATATCTTCACCGGCATTAACGTCTTTTGCTATTGTTTCCGCAAGATCAGCCACCCTGTATGTATGGTCGATCTTAAGCTTTATCTTTGGGTTATCCGGATTATACTTTGAGATATAATCTTCGAATGCCTTAACCACTGATTCTCTGTTTACCATATTCGTCCTCTGTCCCTGCTCTTAAGCCTGTATATTTCCGGCTTAATCTATCCCTTCTGAAAATAATACTCCCTATACCATTCAGCGAACTTCCTGAGTCCCTCTCTGATCCCGATCCCGGGTCTAAAGCCGTAATCCTTGTACAATCCTTCGGAATCGGCGTAAGTAACGGGTACATCCCCTGCCTGCATTCCTACAAGCTCACGATGAGCTTCAAAGTCATAATCCTTCGGAAGGACACCAGCCCTTATCAATTCCTCCTGCAGCACATTCAGATAATCGAGCAGGTTCTCCGGAGTACCGCCACCAATATTATACAGGGCATGAGGCGCTATAGGCATACCATCTTCACCTGTAGCTTTCCTAGGTGCACCCTTCATGACACGTATTATACCTTCAACTATATCATCTATATATGTGAAGTCTCTTTTCATATCACCATAATTGAATAACTTAATGTTCTCACCCCTTACAAGCTTCTGTGTTGCACTGAAATAAAACATATCCGGCCTTCCGGCAGGACCATACACCGTAAAGAACCTTAAGCCTGTTGACGGTATATTGTAAAGCTTGGAGTAGCTGTACGCCAGCATTTCATTACTTTTCTTTGTTGCCGCGTACAGACTCACCGGATTATCCGTCTTATCATCCGTACTGAACGGGATCTTCCTGTTACCGCCGTATACAGAGGAACTGGATGCATAGATCAGATGCTGCACCCCTTCCTTTTCTCCGTCATAGGAATAACGTACTGCTTCAAGAATATTAAAAAATCCTGTTATATTTGACCGGATATATGCATCGGGATGATCGATGCTGTATCTGACGCCGGCCTGGGCAGCCAGGTTAACAACTATATCGGGATGATACCCGGTAAATACCTCATCAACCAGATCCTTATCGGCCAGATCGCCTTTTATAAATATGTGATCTGCGGATGAAGCTTCTGCATGTTTCTCTATCAGGCCAAGTCTGTACTCTTTCAACTCAGGGTCATAGTAATCATTCATGGAATCGAAACTGATAACCGTGCCCCCATCCATATCCCGCAGCAGTCGCATTACAAGATTGGCTCCGATGAAACCCGGTGAACCGGTAACAAGTATTGTTTTTTTGTTCAGGCTGATTTCCTTTTTCATTCTTCATTCCCTGTCTTTTTGTCATAAGGGGTACCGCTTGCGATATGCATTCGTTATCACGAATGTCATAAGGCGGCGGATTCCTTATGACGGTTCTCAGCTTTTATAATCTGCTTTTCACTACCTAATGATCTGCTTTACACTACCCTTTGGGCTTGAGGTGGCTCCAAGCCAACACTCTATACGTTATTATACAAAACTGCCGGCTTAAGTACAATTCTTACTCTACTTAATCTATTCAGAACAGGCTCAAAATACTTCGTATTTTTCGCTGTATTGGATTCATCCAATACATAAATTTATAAAATATGTCTCTTTCATGTAAACATGAGAGCCATATTTTAAAATTTATGTGCTGTTCTGAATATATAATCAATTTGCTTATTTCTATCGACTATGATAAATTAGTATGTGACTGTTGGAAAGTGAGGCTCATATGAGTGATACGAAACTTATCTGCACCAACTGTGGGGCGGAAATAAATTCTGCAGATACCAAATGTCCTTACTGTGGCTATATCAATGAAGAAGGTGCCGAGAAGGCCTATATGGATCATCTCTATGATATTAAGGACGATCTTGATAAGGTTGACGAGGCTGCCGCGGCTGAATACGGCAAGGGATACAGTAAGACAATTAAGCTGATAATGATCACCCTGATCACTCTTCTTATCATATCAGGGATTGTTTTTGCATACAGGCTTGTTGACAGGCATAAAAGAATGGAAAACGACAAGATCAAGGGTGGTAACATGCTTGATGAGATGGCCTGGAAGAAGAAAGCCTTCGCGGAGTTTGACAGGCTGTATGAGCAGGGTGATTACGATAAGCTGTGCGAGGAAGTTTATGCGGCTGCCGATCAGAAACATGATGTATATGAATGGGAACATTACCGGTTTGCCTCAACTTATATGGATTATCTTTCGACAATTACTGACCTTGAATATGCTGATAAAAACGGGTGGGATGAATTCGGGGCCAAAACGGTCTTCTACAAATGCTGCCTGATCTATTACCGTGATGATATGTATAAGTACGGCGATCCTGATTATAAGCTTACAGATGAGGAAAAAGAGAAGCTTGAGCCAGTTATCGAATACATGAACAATGTCCTTCATGAGCGGCTCGGCTTCACGGACGAGGATATGGCTGATCTTAAGGGATCACTGGTCGATGATAACAACTGCATTAATTACGATGAGTGTACCAAAGTAGCAGTAAAACATATGGATCAATTTAAATAGGGTGTTCGGAGGTTAATCATGAAATGTGAACATTGCGGCAACAACCTCTCCTTAGAGGATAAGGTATGTCCATATTGCGGTAAAGAAAATAAATTAGCCAGCCGTCATAACAGTGACATGGCTAAATATGAGAAAGACTACACTTCCGTTAAGAAGGAGGTTCTGTCAAACAGCAGACGTTTTAACAGTTTTACGGCCCGTTTGACTATCATTGCCGTTCTCATTGCACTGATCGCTTCAGCACTTGTGGCTGTTGCAAACAAATACGATATCAGGGATTACAGGAGAGAGAAGAATATCCTTGCACATATCGATGAGCATAAGGCTGCCCTGAATGACCTTATAGAAGCAAGGGACTTTCCCGGAGTATATTACTACTACCGCGCCAACGACCTGTCCTACCACGACAGTCTGAACGACTACTATATTGCATTTACGGCTTCCGACAAATATTCAGGTTTGATGGATCAGATCTATTATCTGTATGAGAACGGATCATACAACAAACCCGAGGAATCCTTCGAGAGGATCGCCTCTATCGCTCAACAGCTGGAGGATATGAGGGAGCCGCAGACAACGTCTGAAAAAGAAAAACATTATTCCAATGAAGAAACGGTAGCTTATGTAAATGATCTCGTCGATCACTCCGAGCTTCTTATAAAGGGACACTTTGAGCTGAGCGATGAAGATATGGATGAGTTCATTACTCTGTCTAAGGCAAAAAAGCAGATAATGTTGGAGGAGGCATGGGCAAATGAAAAATAATGATCAGATAAAGACAGATGGTCAGACAAAGGACAGAAAGTATACTCTTTTAAATATAATAATAGTTGTTCTTACCATCATTTTTTTCTGCCTGTGCCTGTTTATCGCGGCAGATACCAAACCCCGCGGGTATGTATACGGTCCGGATTCTGCCGAGACCATGTTAAGACTGGTCGAATACGGGAAGTATTCGGAACTGTTGCGCAGCAGTCATATTAACAGGATGCTTGGTGTTAATGCTTCCGGTAATGATACCTATACCATACCCTACGCCGCAGCCGATTACTATGAAGCCGCATTTAATTACAAAGGGCTTATGTCTGCCGGCGCTTCGGTAGAAGCATCCACCTACGCCGACAAAATGTCAGCAGCAAGACAGACCCTGGGTGAATATGCGTATATAGCGGATGATATCGATGATTTATTGAAATTATAGAATAGCGAATTTCATCAGAAATTCGGTATTCGTACTCGACCAGGCTCTGCCAAAGGCAGAGACGTGTCCCGCAGAAGGCGGGATTTCCGAATGCATTTTCCTTGTTTGCATTCGGAAAGTCATAGAATAGCAAACATATAACGGGTCAGGAGAATGTCTCCTGACCCGTTTTCACTCAATAATTAAAACATCTTCTTAAGTGCCTCGGCACCCTCTGTCTCCATAGCCTGCTTATTGGCTTCCTGTATCTGGAGATATACTTCCTTACGGTAGATTGGGATTTCCTTCGGTGCGCTTATGCCGATCTTCACCTGATCACCGCGGATATCCAATATAGTCACCTCTATATGATTGTCAATGACAAGTGACTCGTCTCTCTTTCTTGATAATGCCAACATATTTGATCACCTGCCTTTTCTTATTCTGCTTTTTTATCCGCAGCATTTTCCTTAGCTGCCTTCAGTATTTCATATATAGGGAACTTAACCTGGTACTTATCATCATCTATGATGAGCTGAGCTGCTTTCCTTGACTCGCTGTTTATAATGATAGGAGCACGGAGATTAACAGTCATCTTCTCGATCTCTTTGGGCACTGTGATCGTTACTATCACCAGCATGTTATCCTGGGTTATTCCGTCAAGAGGCTTGAGAAGCTCATCCTCTATATTAGGATTGTACTCCGGTATAACTGACAGCGGATCAACAACCGGCATTGCAAATGCGGGTTCCTGTATCGACTGCATCCACTTAATGTTCCCATTTCCTTCACCGTCATGGATCAGCATGAAATCCTTAAGCTCAGGAAAACCGATGATACCCTGCGGAAATGTTATCAGCTTACTGTCATCAACGTTTATCTCACCGAATAACTTGGTTTCAATCGTCATGGTCTTCGTCCTTTCTGTATAATACCACCTTATATTCCGGCTGCGCCGGCACCTTCTTCACACGGAAGAAGACTCTATTATTGTAGCATATTTTATATCTCTGTTCCATATAAATATGTTTATAGGGTAACTATTCAGAACAGGCTCAAAATACTTCGTATTTTTCGCTGTTTTGGATTCATCCAATACATAAATTTATAAAATATGCCTCTATCATGCAAGCATGAGAGTCATATTTTAAAATTTATGTGCTGTTCTGAATCCCCTTACAGATAACTAAGCAGGGATGTCTTGGAGATTGTAGCTGCCGCCTGCTGTGCGGCCTGAAGCGCTACCTCTGCGGACTTAAGATCGATCGCTGTCTCCGTAAGCTCTGCGTTGATGTTACTGTCAGCCAGTTCCTTAAAGTTGCTCAGTTGGTCGTTAACCCTGTTCTTGGTAAGGTCAAGCCTTGCTGCAAGACTTCCTACCGCAGCAATCTTGTTGTTAAGTGTATTGGTGTAACCTTCGAAGGTTGTCATACCCTGCGAAAACATCTTCTGCATCTTCTCTTTGTACAGATCGAATTCCTTCTGCGCAGCATCTACCAATGCATTTATCTTCTCCTGATCCTCGCCGTCTCCGATCTCTTTCTGGTATTTCTTATAGTTCTGGAGCTTATCGTAGGCTTCCTGTGTTGTCTGGGTTATCACTACCAGCTCATCCACATCCCTTGCTATGGAAGTCGAGAAAGCCTCATTGGCATTTACATTTATCTCGATCTTCTGATTGTATGCTATCTCATAGCTTATCTTCTGATTTTCAAAGGCCGGATTTCCGTTTTCATCGTAGTTGTAATCGATCTCTCTTGACGCATCTGCATCATATGTCTTGGTCGCGAAATAATGCTCGGGCCTTGGATCGTTCTTGACCCAATCCTCCTTGGCATATTCGAAGCTTGCTGTCGAACCCTCTCTCCGCATTGCAGCGGCAACGTTCTTTCCAAGGATCAGTTCACCCGTGGTAGTGTTGAGAACAACACCGTCATCATCAACATCTGTATATATCCTGTCATTCTCTTCGTTGTCCGTTCCAAGCTCCTTGACCTCAACAGAGAAGCTCTGCGTGCTTCCATCCTTAAGTGTTACAGTGAATGTTCTGGCAAGAGGATTTCCGTATATGTCATTCTGTTCACGTGTAAGATTGTCGTATTCAAGCCTCAGCCTGTATACATCGTTGTTCTTTACCGTGGTCTGGTTATAATCATTAATATTGTAAGCATCCATACGCTCGGGATCCTGATCCCTGACACCCGAAACATAACTCATCCTGTTAAGGTCAGATGTTGAGAAATTCTGCACCATCGTATACAGCTTGGTCTCATTTTCCTTAAAAGTCAGGGACTCCCCTGTCCTGTATCCGGTAAATACCGTCCTTCCTGCGTAATCTGCATTACCTGCTGCATATATCTGTTCCTTAAGAGCCTTAAGATTCTCGAGAATGTTCTTACGATCCTCAGCGGTATTGTCATCGGACGCACCCTGAGTCAGATTGCTCTGTACGCTCTCAAGTACCGACTGTGTCTGCGTAAGGGCTGTCTGTGTGATCTCCATCCACGCCTCTGCATCAGGAATGTTCTTATTGTAATACTGGTTGATCTCATTGATATTGTTGTTAAGGCGCAGTGCCCTTATTGCAACGATAGGATCATCCGAAGGTCTTGTGATCTTCTGTCCCGAGGCAACCATCGTATTGTATTTATCATTGATCTCCTTATTAACGAGGATATTGTTTTTGGTATTGTTGTTAATAATTCCGTTAGTGATTCTCATAATGGTTCCTCCTATACACCGGTCTGGTTGATCAGCTTATCATATATCTCCTGAAAAACCGAGATCATCTTCGCTGACAGATTGTATGCCTCCTGGAACTTAACAAGGTTGAGAGCCTCCTCATCATTGTCAACACCCGAAACCGACATTCTCTGATTGTTGATCGAGTCGGTTATGTTCTTATAGTTCTTCGCAAATGTTGTTGCATTATTGGCATTAAGTGCCGCATCCCCGATAATACACTCCAGAAATTCCTTGGAAGAACAACCCCTGAATGACATCTTGTTCTTGTTGCTCTGAACTTCCATCATTTCTCTCAGGATATCCTGCTGATCCTGTCCCTGATTGGGATCGGAATTTGTAAGGAACTTTGAAACATCGTTCATCATGTTCTTATTTACTATGAAGTTCGATGCAGTAAGCTGATAGTAAGTATCATCCTCGGAGCTGAAGTTCCTGTTATCCCCGTCAAAAATCCACATTCCTGAACCTGTTATCGATCTTCCGCCAAAGAGTACTTCCGCATTGTTTCCGTCAGCATCCTTGGCTGACTGCTCAATTGAATTCATGACATTGGCAAATTCCCTTACCCACTCATTCATCTGCTCCTGATAATACGGGATACCCTGATACTGTACCGACTTACCGATCTGCGCTGTTTTATTGGTAAGCTGGGTCGCATTATCTTCCACTGTAAATGTATATTCCTGCGCATCCGCATCATATGACCAGTCGGTATAATGCAGTTCCTTATTGGTTACAGTGATTATACCCTCAGCATCGATAGTTGCCTTATTTATGTCTCTCATATAGTCATATTCAGCCGCCACCACCATCTTCGAAGTGTTTGTGGCACTGTCATAAACCGCACTCTTAACCGCTCCATGGAAGTATTCTTCATTGTTTCCGTCTCTTACTTCCACAAGACCTTTGAGTGTTCCGTTTAAGTTCCTGCCGTAAAGGTTGAATTCAAGCCCGTTAGACCATTCAACATCAAACAGACCTTCGGCATCAGACTGATTGATCTTATAATCTCTGGGAACACATGACAGAGTATTGTATCTGTAACCGTTTACAAGCTCCTGTCCGCCTGCTATACGTACTATAAAGCGGTTGGTTCCCGATTCGATGTTTCCGCCTTCCTCTGTGTATATGGGCTGCTCCTGTATCTCCACATCCACGATCTTGCTGATCTTGTCCAGAATAAGAGCACGCTTGTCACGAAGCTCGTTGGCCGTTATGCCGTTTATCTCGATCGCATTGATCTGCTTATTTGCCGATGCAAGCTCTGCTGCCAGTGTATTCAGGTTGTCCACCTGATTCTTGATCTCAAGGTTCGCATCCTCCTGAAGCTTTGTTAAGTTAGTGGACATCTGATGGAAATACTCACCGAGGTTGCCTGCAAGGTAGAGGAACTGACTCTTGTTTGCCGTATTACCCGGACTCTTGTATACCTCATCAAGTCCTGAGAACATTCTGGAATATATGGTTCCAAATCCTGCCACGGAATCTGTTTCCGTAAAGTAATCCTCTATCTGCTTAACGTAATTCTCACGTACTTCATAGCTTCCCATTGTTGCATTGGAATTCCAGTACTTAAGATCGTAGAATTCATTACGTATCTGCTCTATAGCCTTGGCTTCAACGCCTGCTCCCGCCATACCATAGGTCTGGAAGGTTCTCAGAGCCTGTCCCGCCTCCTGTACAACCTGCTGTCTCGAGTAACCCTCTGTCTCCACGTTGGCTATATTATTGGCTGTTGTCGTCAGCCATGCATGAGATGCCTGCAAGCCGGTATATGCTATATTTAATCCGAAGAATTGTGATGCCATAGGTTACCTCCCGTATCCTCTAACTGAGCCTGTTGATCAAATGCTCAAGCATATCGTTTACCGCATTTATGAAGCGGCTTGATGCGTTATAGGCGTTCTGGAACTTGATCATGTTGCTTAACTCCTCGCTTGAGTTAACTCCCATTATCTGCTGTCTTGAGTCATCAAGCGAATCTACCGTAAGCGCCTGTGCATCGGAAAAGCTCTTGTATACATCTCCCGAATTGGCTGCCATGCTGACAAGATCCGTGTAGTACTCCCTGTAACTGCTTATCTTTGTTACGTTGGGATTTAAGATAAGTGAAAAGTCACTGAACGCCTTTGCAAGACCGTCTGCCTTATCCTGATCCACACTTCCGTCTGCCTTAAGCATCCCGGAGTCGGGATATCCGAGTAATGTAGGCTGCTTAATAAGTTCAGGATTTATCTTAAGATTGGATAACGTATACATCGATGATACATTCATCGGACTTCTGGAAATATCTTCCTCAACATATTTATACTGTCCGCCGTCTTCTTCATATCTCCCGGTTCCGAGCCTTACGAAAAGCTCCTTCGGAAGATCGTTCACGTTATCATATGTCGGTGTTCCTCCGGCATCTATCGTACTTTTCTCACCCGTTAAGATATTGTTTATATCTGTTACCATCTTATGAACCAACTGATCCAGTTCACCCATCGCATTCATAACTATGGAATTGGCTGTGGCCATCTTGCCTGTAGCACCCTTGTTATACAGATCCACCGTTTCACCCGTCACCGGATCCGTATATTCGCTTGATACATCCGAATAATTGGCCCTTCTGTCACCCCTTGCCAGAACCATGGATTTAAGCTGTCCTATGTTGGTATTCTTGGCTGTGGATATTTCCTGACTGCAGTCAAATACCGGCTGATCATCTGCCCATGGCCAGGTAGGTGTATAGAAATCGGTTGCCTGATCCTTGGTATATCCCATATAAAACGGCTGATTTTTGCTGCGGGCTACAAATGTTTCTCCTTCGATCCTTACCTCAACCACTCCATCCGAATTGACCGAATAATCATATTGAACGTATTTGGCCAGTTCATCCATAAGGTGATTTCTCTGATCTCTCATATCATTGGCTGTCTCTGAACTTAATTCGACAGTCAGGATGCTGTGATTGAGCTTACACAGCTTGTCGCCTATATCATTTATGTTGTCGACCATATCCTTGATGCGGGCATTGAGATTGTCCTGATAGTTGGCCAGTCCGTCATACACCGAACCTGCTCTGTCAAGAAACTGGTTACATACATTTATGAACTGACCCTGTGTTACCGAACTTGCAGGATCCTTCTGAAGCTCCTCTACTGCTGTCCACAGGACATCAAGAGTATCCTGGAAAGCTGCTCCGTTCATCTCACCGAGAAGCGTTTCCAACTCGCTTGTTGTTTCATAGCATGTATCATAAAAGGAACCTCTTCCGACTTCCTTTCTGTAAGAAAGATCAAGGAAATAGTCCCTTACCTGACGTATCTTGCTGAATTCAACACCAAGTCCTGTCTGCTGCGGACCTATTGCAGCATTAGAAGCCGCCTTATTGTATGTGCGGTCTCCCAACAGAACCTGTTGCCTTACATATCCTTTTGTCTCTACATTGGATAAATTGTGCGCTGTGGCATTTAGCGCATTTTGACTTGTTTGTAAACCTGACGATCCAACATGGATGCTTCCCATTAGATTCATACTATCACCTCGGTCGCAAGTAAGGATGGCCTTACTGTTTAGCGTCAAAGCCTCCCGATGAACCTCCAAGCATAGAACCTGTATTCATTGCACCCCTTGAGTAATTGGCTGTCTCGGGAGCCTGTCTCATTGAAGTTACTATACTAAGATCGAAATTCACCATTTCGAGAGCATGCTTAATGAGTTCCGCATTATTCTCATTTACCTGCCTTAACTGTTTAACTGTCGATGACAGCTTATCATGAATATCTGACAGGTGCTTCCTCTCGACGGGCTGGTTTGACATCAACTCTATTAACGTTGTCAATTGTAATTCCTCAACGTCCTTGTTGATTACCTCTGCGATATCCTTGGTAACAGTTTCACGCCTGGTTTCCAGATTGGTGATCCTGCTCACAATGATCTGCTCTTCGTCCGTGATCTTTTCGAGTTCTGCGATCTTATTATTAACGATTACGGGAGTCTTCTTCCGTGATATGGCAAGCAACTGCTCAAATTCCTTAACTTCGTGTTCAAGACAATCAATCAGTTCTTCCATTAAGCTGGCCACTTACTCTTCCCTCACATTCTGTCCGTATTTCCGAAATCATTAACTGTTCCTAATGTCCTAAGATCTGTTATTCTTATGCACCTGATACTGTTACGTACCTGATGAAATTTATACCTGATGTGATCAGTACATGATTGTTTCTCACCTGATGCAGTCCGGCACTTGCATTAAGCTCCGTATGCCTGTATAAGCTTGCTTGCGAAATCATCCGTACTTACATCATACGTTCCGTTATTAACCCTTGCCTTTATCGGGGCTGTCAGATTTTCCCTGATGTCGGGTGCGTTGCTGACTGCCTGCTTGAGTGTCTGGATATCCTTGCCAAGGCTGGATATCTGAACCTGGTCTGTACGGCTTACTGTATTGGTCTTAGCCGGAGCATAGGTTTTCTTCGGTGCATATATCTGTCCTATCTGGTTATATGCCTCTATACGCATAGTCTCAACTCCTTCTTTAATTAACGCTTTTGTTTAGCTGTTATATCTGTAAGCTTTTTTTGTTTACACTAATGTTATCGACTTAATTCCGTTTTACTTAACCCCTTTTTTATTTTTATTCGAGGTACTTGTCTTTTCCGCCTTAGAATGTTATATTTAAGAAAAGGAAAAGCACCCACTCCTTAGTGGATGCTCCCGATATTGGTATTACATGCTCCTAAAGAGCACTACCTCTCTCGTGTGCTGACGAGAGAGGTATTTTATTAAACGAACTGAAACAAACAGAACACTGCATAAATACTGAGCAACGTTATTCCCTGCCATCTGTGCAGCTTTCCGCCTTTGATCGCAGGTATAGTCAGTATCAGCATGACCAGTGCACATACCGGCATATCCACTACAAGTGAAGCGTTAACCGGACTTCCGGCAAGGCTCACTGTCTTACCGGAAGGAAGCCCGAACGGGGACAGTGTTATTGCCAGTCCCGAAACAAGGACCAGATTAAACAGATTGGCTCCGCATACATTTCCCAAAGACAGCGCACCGTGTCCCTTTATCAGAGAAGTTATGGCTGTTACCAGTTCGGGAAGGGATGTTCCGAGGGCAACAAAGGTAAGCGCGATAACCGATTCCGGCACACCCATTGCTGCTGCTATAAGGGTACCGTTATCAACGAGCAGGTCAGCTCCCTTTGCAATAAAAACAGCACCGATGATCAATAATACAATATCTTTCCACAACGGCTTTTCTTCTGCATGAGCCGGTTCGGTCTTATCCTTATTGATCCAAGCCGCATCCGAAGCCGGAGTTCCACCGTCTTTATCTTTCTTAATGTTTTCGCTGATGCCGGCATTTCCTCCTTCGGAGCCCACACTCCCCGCAAGCTTCATCTCAGCCAGCGCCTGTTTTATTAGGATGAACATATACGCCGCAAATACACAGAGCAGTATAAGACCGAGAGGTCTTTCAAATGATCCCCTGATATAAGCAGCGATGGCATATATCAAAAGTGCCGCGAAAAAAAATGCTACCGGAATACGCAATGCCTTTTTGTCTACTTTACCGGGTTTAACGGCAACGGTAATGGCGGCGATCAATGCAGTATTGCATATTATCGATCCAAGCGCGTTTCCGTATGCGATCTCACCATGTCCCGAGAGCGCACTGTTTGCCGATACCATTACCTCGGGAAGTGTTGTTCCTATGGATACAACCGTCGCTCCTATAAGCAGTTCCGGCACATGAAACCGTCCCGCTATACCTGTAGCTCCGTCAACAAACCAGTCACCGCCTTTGATCAGAAGCACAAGACCTACAACAAACAATAATACAGGTACTATCATAATATTTTCTCCTCGTACTTATGTTTTTATCTATATCTCATCTGTATTCGTTAAAGTACCGGGCCGGATAATTAAACCCGCAGACCATGATAATAATCTATCACAGTATGCGGGTTTATTCAAACTGTATTACAATCCTTTGTCTTAAATCTCAATATTAAGCAAACCGTTTTGTTCCGTTTGCCTATTCACTACGATTTAAGCCTTGCCGTCTGATCCGAGTACGTTCTTGATCTTATGAGCTACCATGTCCTTAACAGCCTGACGGGCGGGCTTCAAGTACTGACGGGGATCGAAATGATCCGGATGCTCGGCAAAGTACTTCCTTATATTACCTGTCATTGCAAGACGGATATCTGAGTCGATGTTGATCTTACATACAGCAAGCTTGGCTGCCTGACGAAGCTGCTCCTCGGGAATACCTACTGCATCGGGCATCTTACCGCCGTACTGGTTAACCATCTTAACGAATTCCTGAGGAACCGAAGATGATCCGTGAAGAACGATCGGGAAACCGGGAAGCCTCTTGATGCACTCCTCAAGCACGTCGAAACGAAGCGGAGGGGGAACAAGGATGCCGTCGGCATTTCTTGTACACTGCTCAGGTGTGAACTTATATGCGCCGTGTGATGTTCCGATCGCGATCGCAAGTGAATCACATCCTGTCTTGTCAACGAATTCCTCAACCTCTTCGGGCTTGGTATATGCTTCCTTACCTGACTCTACAACAACCTCATCCTCAATACCTGCAAGTGTTCCGAGCTCAGCCTCCACAACAACGCCATGCTCGTGAGCATACTCAACAACCTGCTTGGTAAGAGCGATATTGTCCTCGAATGACTTCGATGATGCATCGATCATGACAGAAGTAAATCCGCCGTCGATACATGACTTACACAATTCAAATGTATCACCATGATCAAGGTGAAGTGCGATGGGGATCTCGGGATTCTCTTCAACTGCTGCCTCAACTAACTTAACAAGATATGTGTGGTTAGCGTAAGCACGTGCTCCCTTGGATACCTGAAGGATTACGGGACTCTTAAGCTCGCCTGCTGCCTCTGTGATACCCTGAACGATCTCCATGTTGTTAACGTTGAAAGCGCCGATAGCATATCCGCCATCATAAGCCTTCTTAAACATTTCGGTAGTAGTAACTAATGCCATTTGTTTCACCCTTTCTTATATTGTATTTTACGCGGCCGCTGTGACTGCGTGTGTAAACTAACTGGATTATAGCATTAAAACAAAGCGGACACAAGAAATTTATATCCTTTTTGACGCTTTACTCATACACCGGTTCGAAATCCTCAGGACCGTGACCGCAGATCGGGCACAGATAATCCGCGGGAAGCTGTTCCCCTTCATATATGAAGCCGCAGATCTTGCACTTCCATCCTTTGATCTTCTTCTGCTCGTCAACCTTCTGTGGCTTGGGCTTGACATGATTCTGATAATCGGCATAGGTAAGAGGAGGATTGCTGCTTAAGACTTTCGCATCCGTCACCTCTGCTATGAACATCGTGTGGCTTCCCAGATCGATGCTGTCAAGCACCTTGCCGCTTAACATTGCGCATGCACTCCAGCCCATATAGGGAATACCGTTATCATCCTCAGGAAGCGGAAGGCTCTCCAGCTTATTCACATCTCTTCCGGACTGGAAGCCGAAATGCCTGATCGTTTCAAAAGATACCGTATTGTCAAGCATACTCAGCGTGAACATACCGCTTTCCTTGATCAGATAACAGGTATAATTGGTATTGATCACAGAA
Organism: uncultured Lachnospiraceae bacterium; assembly: GCA_946623875.1. Taxonomy (GTDB): domain Bacteria; phylum Bacillota; class Clostridia; order Lachnospirales; family Lachnospiraceae; genus UBA2868. Next base: position 22,460 of record CAMORO010000021.1, read on the forward strand.
ATTGCAACCCTTGTGGGATTGTTTGCGACCTGCATGCAGGTATTGGTGATGCAGCCGTTCTTCACATCTTTCGACCTGGTTCCCACCATAAAAACACCATAACTGAGACTGTACAATGCTTTGTTATCCATATCCTTCTCCCTTTCTTTTGTCATGAACACACCATATAACCGTAACTCATCTGCTTCATCAAAAATCTTGACGTAGTTACTGTTTTAATTATCACTGTCGATTTTACAATATTTTCATCTGCACAACAACTGTCGCTTTTGCAATGTTACGATCACTCTGAGACACTTAACAATTACTGTATTACCCTGCCATCATCATTCCGATGCGCACAACTGCTGCAGGCTTTCAAGAAGTTCATTTATAAGAGCGATGAGGTCATCTCCCTCGTATGACTTTCCCTTAGGGTATCTGTACAGAAAATACGGTTTTCCGCCTGTCTTAAGCGCCAACTGTCCGTTAAACCGTGCTATAAACGGAGCTATCTTTGCCGGCTCGTACTGAGCCTTCTCATACACTGACAGCTTAAGAGACCGGGGTTCTTCCTTGATCTCGGAAATGTAGACCTGTTTGGCTCTCATACGCATCCCGGCGATATCAAGCAGATTTATGACAGATCTTGGAAGCTCACCGAATCGGTCCGTCAACTCCTCCATCATCTCATCCCGCTCCGCTGCGCTGTCGATACCGGCTATCCTTTTATAAATGTCTATCTTCTGATTTTCATTCATAATATAGCTGTCCGGGATATAGGCATCAACATTGATATCAACCGACACCTCATTGTCCTGCGGCGCTTCAATGCCCTTCCTGCTCCTGACCGCCTCGTTCAACATCTTGCAGTACAGATCGTAACCGACCGCTTCCATATGTCCGCTCTGCATTTCACCCAGCAGATTACCGGCTCCCCTTATCTCAAGGTCACGCATGGCTATCTTGAAGCCCGATCCAAGCTCGGTAAAATCACGTATGGCCTGAAGCCTCTTCTCCGCAACCTCCTTAAGCAGCTTATCCTTCCTGTACATCAGGAATGCATATGCTGTCCTGTTGGAACGGCCTACGCGTCCCCTGAGCTGATAGAGCTGGGATAAGCCCATCTTGTCGGAATCGTGGATTATCATCGTATTTACATTTGAGATATCCAGTCCCGTTTCAATAATGGTCGTTGATACCAGCACATCTATCTCACCGTTGATAAAATCAACCATTATACGTTCAAGCTCCTGTTCCTTCATCTGCCCGTGCGCGAAAGCTACATTGGCTTCCGGTACAAGCTTTTGGACAAATGAAGTCATTTCGACAATGGTATCCACTCTGTTGTATACATAGAATACCTGACCGTCTCTTGCAAGCTCCCTGTTGATCGCTTCCCTGACAAGCTCCTCGTTGTATTCCATTACGAAGGTCTGTATCGGCATACGGTCCTGAGGCGCTTCCTCCAGTACACTCATATCGCGTATTCCGATGAGGCTCATGTGCAGCGTTCTCGGAATGGGCGTTGCCGTAAGAGTCAGAACATCCACATTTTCCTTGAGCTTCTTGATGGTTTCCTTATGACGGACACCGAAGCGCTGCTCCTCATCTATTATGAGCAGACCGATATCCTTGTAATCAACATCCTTACTCAACAGCCTGTGGGTCCCGATGACCACATCAACCATGCCCTTCTTAAGATCGTTCACCGTCTTCTTCTGCTGGGCCGGAGTCGAAAATCTCGACAGCATATCTATACGTACAGGATAATCCTTCATCCTCTGTACGAAGGTGTTGTAATGCTGCTGCGCAAGTATGGTCGTAGGAACAAGATACGCCACCTGTTTTCCGTCCTGTACCGCCTTGAATGCGGCGCGAAGAGCTATCTCCGTCTTTCCGTACCCGACATCACCGCAGATAAGGCGGTCCATTATCTTAGCGGATTCCATATCCTTCTTGGTAGCTTCGATCGCTGCCAACTGGTCATCCGTCTCCTCAAACGGGAACCGTTCCTCGAACTCAGTCTGCCATACGGTATCCTCGCTGTATCTGAAGCCCTCCTTCTGTTGTCTGACCGCATACAGCTCTACAAGGTCGGTCGCGATCTCATCAATGGCTGTCTTAACCCTCGATTTGGTCTTATTCCATTCGCCTCCTCCAAGCTTATTAAGCTTGGGAGCCGCTCCCTTACCCGAGCTGTACTTCTGTATGGCGTCAAGATTGGTCGCGGGAATATACAGGTTACCACCGTCCCTGTATTCTATCTTCATGTAGTCCTTGGTCACATGATCCACAGTCACCTGCTCAATGCCCTTGTAGATCCCCAGTCCGTGACTCTCATGAACCACATAATCACCGACGCTTAACTCGGCGTAATCCTGTATCTTCTGTCCGCCCTCGTACTTAACACGCTTCTTCTTTTTCTTCTGGACAGTAAAGATATCGCTCTCGGATATCACTACAAACTTTATGAGCGGATACTCAAAGCCCTGACGCAGCCGGCCGTAGGAGATCATCACTTCACCGGGCTTAATCTCATGGTCGTAATCCTCTGTATAGAATGCGCTTATATCCTCCTGCATCAGATCCTCTGCAAGACGCTTCGCCCTTGTCCTTGATGCCGACAGAAGCAGGACCCTGTATCCGTTTTTGCGGAACCTTCCAAGATCCTTCTTGAGCGCCTCGAAGGAGTTATTGTAGGAGTTCATTGATTTCGCGATAATTGAATAGCGGTTTTCAGGCTTATATACATTCTTATTTACGGGCAGCGCCGCCAGAGCCACACAGTGGTATGAGCCTGCCTTAGCCATAATACTCTCTCTGGAAAAAAGTATATCCGTCTGTCCCGGAAGTATATATCCCTTCTTAAGCCTCTGTTCCATGGATTCACGAAACTCGGCCTCCGTCACCTCGCCCTTCTCACGAAGCCTTGCCGGCTCATCGAAGATGATAAGGGTCTCCTGTCTGCCAAAGTAATCAAGGAAGGATACCTCATCATCATAGAAGTAGTTCACGTAGCTCTCAAGATTAAGGCTGGAGACACCCATATATTTGGCCTGTTCATTAAGCTCTTCGGCCTGTGTTTTTACCCTGTGTGCCTCCTCAGTAAGGAATTCATCCCGCAGCTTTTTCTCATACTTCCCGGCATCCTTGAGAATACGTTTTAAGCCTTCTGTCTTCTCATCCTCTGTCAGTATTATCTCCGAAGCGGGAAAGATCACTATGCTGTTAAGCTTCTCGATAGACCTCTGGCTTAGCACATCAAAGCTTCGTATCGAATCAACTTCATCTCCCCACAGTTCGATACGCACCGGATTGTCCTCGGTCAGAGGATAGATGTCTATTATACCGCCTCTTACGGAGAACTGTCCGCCCTCCTCTACCTGATAGTTTCTTTCATATCCCAGAGTCACAAGCTGCTTCTGAAGGATACCAAGATCCACCTGATCCCCGGTTCCTATATCAAGCATATGATCTTCCAGGGTTTCTATCGGAACTATATGCTCCATAAGCGCATCGAAGGTCGTGACTATCGTTACCGGATTGCCTTCGATGACGGGCTTAAGGCATGACATTCTCTGTCTGGTCAGCAGATTTCCATGAATATCCGCCTGATAGAATATCAGATCCCTTGCACCGTATATGCATACATCCTTATCATACAGGGAATAATCCTCACATATTTCCTTGGCGCGCTGTTCACTGTAGGTGACTATTATCTTATATTTGTAATCCGCACTCAGTCCGTATACAACATGCAGCTTCTGCGAATCAACGCAGCCATTAAGCTCTATAAGGCCGGTGCTCTTTTTCAGCTTGGCTTTTGCTTCCTCGTATTCTGCGAGTTCGGTTAGCGGGGTGAGTAATGTATTCATTCACCATACCTCTTCTGTCATATTTTCCTATACACTACCGCCATTTGATGACAGCTCACTCTCACTCGTAATACTTCCGGCTGCATCCTTTTCTTCCTTTATATCAGCTTCCTTACGGTTATATTTGGTCATTGCTTCGTCGGCTCTGCCTTCTATCAGCATTTCCGTTGCATCTACTGCCTTTATCAGACCTTCCTGCATATGCTCGCCTTCATTTGCGGAAAAGTGGCCGAGCACGAAATCCTTAAGGTCGTAACCATTAGGCTTCCCGCCAACTCCCACACGGACTCTTGCAAAACCCTCGGTTCCCAGATGGCTTATTATACTCTTCATGCCGTTGTGCCCGCCGGCACTGCCCTTCTTTCTTATCCTGATATTTCCGGGGGCTAAGTATATGTCGTCATAAATAACGATAAGCTCCGATTCTGCATCTATCTTATAGTAATCCACAACCTCTCTTATGCTTTCTCCGCTTAAGTTCATATAAGTCTGTGGCTTTACCAGGATAACCTTCTTCGAACCTATCATCCCCTTACCGATAAGCGCCTTAAACTTCATGGTATCAATGCTTATATCGTTCTTGTCAGCCAGTATATCTACAGTATCAAAGCCCGCGTTGTGTCTCGTGTGGGCATATTCCCTGCCCGGATTTCCCAAGCCTGCTATTATATACATTTTATCACCCTTAAAAACCGGGAGCTTTGATGCTCCCGGCTTTCTAATTAAGTAATCAAAAAACATTAAGCTGTTTCCTTATCCGTCTCCTCATATGCATTAAGGATAGCTGTCTGTATCTTATCCCTTGCATGTGATGTTATCGGATGTGCTATATCCCTGTAATCACCCTCCGAAGTCTTGCGGGACGGCATTGCTATGAACAGTCCCCTGTCTCCCTGGATAACCTTAATGTCATGTACTACAAATGCATCATCGATAGTTATCGATGCAACACCCCGAAGCTTACCCTCGGGCTGTTCAATCTTACGTATCCTTACGTCTGTTATCTCCATAATCCTTCTCCTTCCTTTTCACCCCATTTTCCTAATGCTCACGGATTACTCCGTTTCACTCCCGTAATCCTGAGATCATCCGGAATTCCGTGCTTTTGCATCAAAAGACGTATCTTTCGTTCTTTTCAAGTACTATCTTTATTTCACCCTCACCCTTGTAATAGGAATTGGCTCTTATCGTGTCACGGCTCTCGACTATACAGTTCTCAATGTATGTATTATCCCCAATATAAACATCATTAAGAATTATCGAGTTCTTGATCACACAATTGTTTCCTACGAATACCTTCTTAAATATCACCGAATCCTCAACCGTTCCGTTTATTATCGAGCCGGATGCGATCAGGCTGTTTTTCACGCTGGTACCTACATTATACTTGGCCGGTGGAAGATCATCGATCTTGCTGTATACATCCGGATAAGTCTTGAAGAAGTAATCCCTTACCTCAGGCTTGAGGAAATCCATATTTGTACGGTAGTAATCCTCAACCGATGCTATATTACTCCAATAGGTGTCAAGCTTGTATCCGTATATACGTTTGATGTTCTTATATCTGATGAGTATATCCCTTACGAAATCAAACCGGTCTTCCTCGGCACACTTCTCTATGAGCTCAATGAGCTGTCTTCTTCTTATTACATAGATACCGCAGGAGATGATGTTTGACTTGGCAACTACGGGCTTCTCCTCGAACTCCTCAACACGGTTGTCCTTATCCAGCCTCATGATGCCGTATCTCTCGGAATCATCCGAAATATCCTCACTCTTGCATACAACGGTTATATCTGCCTTCTTGTCAATATGGTACTCCAGAACCTTATTGTAATCCATCTTGTAAATACCGTCACCGCTTGCGATAACAACATACGGTTCATGACTGTTCTTTAAGAATGACAGGTTCTGGTAAATGGCATCCGCCGTACCTCTGAACCAGAAGTTATTCTCGACGGTAACCGTAGGAGTAAATACGAACAGTCCACCCTGCTTACGTCCGAAATCCCACCATTTGGATGAGCTCAGATGCTCATTGAGACTCCGTGCATTGTACTGTGTAAGCACGCCCACCTTCGCTATGTGGGAATTACTCATATTACTCAAAGCAAAATCAATAGCTCTGTAGCTTCCCGCAACGGGCATTGCAGCGATTGCCCTTTTCTGAGACAGTTCCTTCATACGGAAACTGTTACCACCTGCTAAAATAAGTCCTATCGCTCTCAAGATTAATCACCCGCCTTTACAAAAGTTCTGCCGCTCTCAAGCTTGCCGTTTTCATAGTCTGAAGCTTCTGTAATTCCCGATACCATGCTGTTCTTTCCGATGGTAATATTGTCAGGGATCTTAGACCATTCACCGATCGTAACGATACCGTTTGTATAAATGGTGGGATCGGTCTCATTGGGCTTCTCATCAAAGGCACCCAATGTAACCCTGTTTCCGATCGTGACATTCTCGGCGATTATTGCCTTCTCAATCGAACATTCATCGCCTATCTCTGCCTCATTCATGATTATCGAGTCTCTGACGACCGTTCCCTTTCCTATGGTAACACCACATCCGATAACGGAATTGAATACCTGACCGTATATATTGCTTCCTTCGCCTATAATACTCTTCTCGATGACGCTTTCCTTGCTGATGTACTGCGGAGGGAGTGTATCACTCTTGGTGTATATCTTCCAGTATTCCTCATAAAGATTGAATTCGGGAATGATATCAATAAGCTCCATATTGGCCTCCCAATACGAATTGAGAGTTCCGACATCCTTCCAGTATCCGTTGAATTCGTAAGCATACTCGGGCATGCCCTTCTTGTGACAGTACGGTATGATATGCTTGCCAAAGTCAAGAGCAGGCTGGTCAGCCAATGCGATCATCGCTTCCTTAAGAGTCTTCCAGTTAAAAATATAGATACCCATGGATGCAAGATTGCTTCTCGGATTCTCGGGCTTTTCCTCAAAATCCGTTATCTTCTTATCATCATCGGTTATTACTATACCGAAACGCTTGGCCTCCTCAATGGGAACAGGCATTACCGCGATCGTAACCTCGGACTTGTTAGCCTTGTGGAAATCAAGCATAACCTCGTAATCCATCTTATAGATATGGTCTCCGGACAGGATAAGGATATACTCGGGATTAAACATCTCCATGTATGCCATGTTCTGGTAGATAGCGTTCGCCGTTCCTGTATACCACTCGGTATTTCCTACCTGCTCATAGGGTGGAAGGACTGTAACTCCGCCCGAATTCCTGTCAAGATCCCACGGGATACCGATACCGATATGAGTATTCAGTCTCAGCGGCTGATATTGAGTCAGTACACCTACCGTGTCAACACCTGAATTGATACAGTTGCTTAACGGGAAATCAATTATCCTGTATTTACCGCCAAACGAAACTGCCGGCTTGGCAACCTTGGATGTTAGGATTCCCAGCCTGCTTCCCTGCCCTCCGGCAAGAAGCATGGCAATCATTTCTTTCTTAATCACGCTATCACCTCTTGTCTCATGTTGTTTGATATGTTACTTTACGTAAGATATATGTCATAAGAGCAAAAATACAGAAGACTCATAATGACGTATACTGATAAAAGTATACCACAGTATTCGGAAATAGTGAATAAAAAATGTGCAAAATCGGCACAAATTTTGCACATTTTTACTATGTTGTTTAAAATTATGCAACTATTCGGAACAGGTAATATCAACCGAATTCGTTCACAATATACTAAAAATAACTCTTAAAAAGATCCCAGACATAGTCCTCGGCGTAATTGACCTGCCATGCGGCCACTCCCGCCAGATTGTTTTCCTTCATTATACTGAGCTTGGCGATCAGGGATTCCCTGTCTTCAAGCCATATTTCACAGGTCTTGCCGCCGGTCTGCCAGGTTGCATAGTTCTGCTGTGTCTCCTCATCCCATTTCACGCTTCCGTGTGCATTGGCGGTGGCTATACCGTCTGCCATCTTAAGCGTCTGAACCTCCAGCGTATAAGGGATCACATCCTCTTCAGCAAGTGTCTGGTTCCCCATATCATCGATCGAAGCCGTCAGCTCCTCTTCTATCTTCTCCTCTGTTTTGGGAGTTTCGATCCACAGCCTTGTGTACAGCGGAACCGCATTTATTACCTTGTCGGCCGGAACATGTTCGAGCGTATTCTCAATACCTGACTTTACATATCCTATGGATGCTACGGAGCCTGCTTCCTCACTGCCGTTATAGTGCTCATCATATCCCATTATTATAACGTAGTCCGCAAACACGCCCTGTTCGGGTCTGTTGTAATGATCGTTGAAGCCCATGGGCACGTAATTGTCTACCGAAAGCGTAAGACCGTGCTGTCTGCATGCGATCGACATTTCTCTTATCAGTTGTGCAAAATGCTCTCCCGATTCGGTCGGAATTGTCTCAACATCAACATTAATCCCGTCCAGTCCGTATTCGGCTGCGTAATTTATAAGCTGGTCTATTACGTGAGCCCTCCTTGATGCACTGCTGAAGACCTCGAATGATTTCACCTCAAGGAACTGAAGATTGTCAAACACGCCCCAGACCTTAACACCCGCATTATGGCAGATATCAACATAGGATTTATCACCGATGGATTCGATATTCCCTTCATTGTCCGTTATAGTGAACCATGTCGGAGCTATTACATTTATGCCCTGAGCACCTGCAAGGACCGAAGCTATTGCATCAGCACCGGAAGTACCCACCGTATTATGCCATGCAAGTATTACGGGCTTCCCCAGTCCGTTCTGCGGGATCGTCTCTTCAATAACATCCGTAACAGGCACTGCCGCCTCGTCGCGTGACTCTGACAGATACCTGTTCTCGATATATCCTGTGATCAGATCATCCGTCTGTACCCTGGACCATTCCTCACCCTTGTCAAGAAGGGTCACGGTATCACCCTCATTAAGTTCCTTCAGGATGTCGCTCTTTTTATCCTCTTCAAGCCTGACTGCCTGGTTCTTGACAATATCCGCAACCTTCCTGCTGCCCCAGGCCTCTGAAACAGATATCCTGTAGGGCTCACCGTTCCCCCCATAAAGTTCATAGGAAAGATTCTTATACAGCTTAAGGTAATCGAGCGCCATAAATACATCATCGCCCTTTATAACATAAGGACTGTAATCGACCGTTGTATCGTTACCCTTAAAGGTTATTGTCTTTGATGAAGCAGATGCCTTGTCTATCGTATTTGCCCTTGTATACAGATAGCTGTCAGATTCTTTATCATAATAAAATCTGTCGTTAAATTCATCGTTTATTTCACTTAACAGGATGTATGGCCTTCCCTCAAACAGAGGTATCGTCTCTTCCGTAATTTCACCATCCTTCACAACTACGGCCCGATCATCATCACTGGTGTTAAAATAGGAATACAGATCGGCCTTCTGCGAAGAATACTTAAGAGAGTCAAGCATGCCCGAACTGATCGCTGCCACTACAACTATTATGATAAGTACGATCGCGATGACCGGCGGAAGAAGCGAGTGCATCATTTCCTTCTTCTTCTGTTTCTTGGAAACATTGCGCCTCTTCATCGTGCTGCCCGTATTTCGGTACGGATTTCTGTTTCCATTTGGATTTACGTTCCTATTCGGATTTCCGTTTGGATTTCTGTTTCCTGCGGGATTCATATTTCTTCCCGGATCCATATTTCGTCCCGCATTCATGTTTCTTCCGGCGTTCAAATCTGCGCCTGTATCTGAGTTCCCCGGCATCCCCTGCATCGGCATGTTATTATATCCCTGACCGTACATATCCTGGTCGTTTCTGTTCAAATCAATCCCTCCTGTGATTTGTACTGAATTCTTCTTTATCAATTCAGAACTGGCCTCTTTCATGCAAGCATGAGAGTCTTATTTTATATATTTATGTGCTGTTCTGAATTGATAACAAATTGTAACATAATGGTAACAAAATTACAATATTTCAATATTTCTATATAAAACGAAGAAATAAAACAAATTTAACAAATATAAAACGACCCGGCTACGCATAAGGGTCTGCCTTTAATGGCTAAGCCGAGTCGTTTTATATTATTATTTGCACATGAATACATACGCTTCAGCATATGTCGAATTTGTAGTCACCTGCCGCTATTCCCGTACTGCATCTGTTTATCGGTTACAAAAATGTGATACAAATGTCTGCGGCTTCTGACCGTAACGAAGTCTTCCCAAGCGTGTAATTAAATTGTACGTTATTCGGATCAACACAAATCCGTCTGGGGTTGGAATTTTAGGCTGCCCTCACAAGGAAGGACAATTGTTTTATTCTAATAATGAAAGTCATTGAAAAATCCGGACACCCGTTAACATTCGGGTAAAGAGTGGCACCCATTAGGTTACCACTGGAAAAAAACTCAAATATGGCTTACAATATATATGAATGAATGTGCTTGTATCTACCCTCCTTTCGTTACTGACTGCTTCGGAAATCTTCGAGGCCATACTAGCGTAGGAAGCCCGGTTTGACAAGAGATTTTCGTAATTTTCGTAATTCTCGTGATTATTACCAACGGTTAATGCATTTGCAGGCTGTTGAAAATGCGAATTTTTGGTGAATTTTTAGGAAATGTGGTTATTGACTTATTGTTTTTTCCCGATATACTAGATAGAGATATGTATGTTCAGTATCATTATTCGGAAACATACTTAAGAAACTGTTCATAAATATACGATTTTGCCGAAGGATCTCTGTTCATGAGCAAAGAGAAGGTGCAGCGGACTTCATCAGGATTTTTTGATTAAGCAGATGAGCAGAACGAAAAGGTCAAAATGTGAAGTTATCTTATAACAGTTTCCGGGTAATTCATAAATATATAATAAGAAAGGATGTGATTCTATGAAGCTCGAAAAGGTCAACGACAATCAGATTCGTTGCACATTAACCAAAGCAGATCTTGCCGACAGACAGCTTAAGATCAGCGAGTTGGCATACGGAACGGAGAAGGCTAAAAACCTCTTTCGGGACATGATGCAGCAGGCTTCGTATGAATTCGGCTTCGAGGCCGAGGACATCCCGTTAATGATAGAGGCTATTCCGCTTTCGGCTGACTGTATAGTACTTATCATAACTAAGGTAGAGGATCCCGATGAACTGGATACAAGATTTTCCAATTTTGCTCCTTCGGTTCATGAAGGCGAAAGGGATTCATCCTTCGAGGATATGATACAGTCATTTACCGAGGGCGCCGAGAATGTGCTGGATCTGTTTAAGCGCCTGAAGGAAGAAACCGAAAAGCTGAGTGACGGCAACGGGTCTGCACAGACAGGTTCCGGTGACGAACCGGTTGAACTGTGCAAAGCGTATGCATTTAACGATCTCGACGAGATCATACGGCTGGCTCATGTATTATCAGGTCTCTACACGGGTAAGAGTTCTCTGTATAAGGACAGCCGAAATGACCGTTACCTGTTGTTTATTACGAAATCGGCACATACCATGGACGACTTCACAAGGGTATGCAACATTGCTTCGGAATACGGAGAAATGATAAATCTCTCCGATGCGACGATAGCGTATTTGGAGGAACATGATGCGATCATCATAAAGGATGATGCACTGCAGAAATTAATGTACACATAACAATATAACAAACAGAACCCCCCGACAGCAGTCGGGGGGTTCTGTTTCTTCGCAATGTGAACTGTTCAGAGCCATTCACAATAATACGGCTCCTGTTTGCATGAAGACCGGATTACCTAAATAGCTGCGATCTCGCTCATAAGCTCATCAATATCCATTCCGTGAACAAGAGCTGCCTCTTCAAGGCTCTCACCCTGCGATGCAGGGCATCCGAGACAGTGCATTCCCATACCCATAAGCACCGGTGCTATCTCAGGCTTCTGCATGAGTGCCTCACCTATTGTCATATCCTTTGTTATATCTGCCATGATATCTCCTCCTTTAAACTATCCAAAAGTTACTATTCAGAACATGATCAAAACCCGGATAACCGAATTACATGTCTTTTACTTAGCGACTCTTAGAATAATACCATTATATATAGTAAAATTCAACATATGATTTTCCGCATTTGCAGATAACAATGACCACGAATTGTTTATTCCCGGCCGGCCAAACCGCAATTATCTTTATCACATTATCGGTTTAGCAATTCACAGCAAGCTGTATGACCAATAAAACACCATCTTGTTTTGTGCAAGATATACAAAATGCCCTGAATTCAGGCAGTTTGTATCTGAAAAAGTACACTATAAAATCTTGACGTGTATACACGATTAACCTATAATGTAGTTTACACTAATCGTGTAACATCTGATATGCTCATAACAATTGAGTATGATCGGATTCAACTTACATTATCTAATACTAAAAGGAGGCATATAATGAGATCAGAATGGAATGGTTTCGTAGGTGGCAAATGGGAAAACGAAGTTAACGTTCGTGACTTCATCCAGAAGAACTACACACCTTATGACGGTGATGCTGAGTTCCTTGCAGGACCTACACAGAACACGAAGGATTTATGGAATCAGGTACTTGAGCTTCAGAAGCAGGAGCGTGCAGCAGGCGGCGTTCTTGATATGGATACCAAGGTTGTATCTACCATCACTTCACACGGCCCCGGCTACCTTGACAAGAGCAAGGAGACTATCGTAGGTTTCCAGACAGATAAGCCTTTCAAGCGTTCACTTCAGCCTTACGGCGGTATCCGTATGGCAGAGAAGGCATGCTCGGACAACGGTTATGAAGTAGATCCCGAGATCAGCGAGTTCTTCTCAACACATCGTAAGACTCATAATGCAGGATGCTTCGATGCATACAATCAGGAAATGAGGGCTTGCCGTTCAGCTCATATCATCACAGGTCTTCCGGATGCATACGGACGTGGACGTATCATCGGTGACTACAGAAGAGTAGCTCTTTACGGTATCGATTACCTTATCGAGGACAAGCAGGCTCAGAAGGATTCAACCGGACGCGTTATGA
>CAMORO010000022.1 GCA_946623875.1 uncultured Lachnospiraceae bacterium
AGAAGGTGCGCACCCTGTCCTCGTATTTCTCCGTACGGTACACTATCTTGCTCTCGTACAGTTCATCCGTCAGGTGCGAGAAGATCACCGCGGGAAGTTCCACCCGGACACCTATATCCACCCTGTTTGATTTTGTCTTGATATCAAGGTCCCTGCATACCGCTTCCATCCACTTGCTGCCGCTCCGACCCACTGAGAGGATACACCTTGTACAATCCGCCTCTCCGCCGTCGTACAATACCCTGTAACCGTCATTAAGGACTTCGATCTTACTTACGGGAGTATCAAAATAGAACTCCACCTTATCCTTAAGCTCCGCATATAGATTCTCAAGCACGACATAGTTCACATCCGTTCCAAGATGCCTTACCGAGGCATCTAAGAGCTTAAGCTTATTCTGCATGCATATCTTCTTAAACCTTGTATCGGTAGTTGAATACATCTGGGTTTTGGCACCACCGTGTGTACAGTTGATATCATCTACATATTTCATCAGGGCAATTGCCTTGTCCTTCCCTATATGTTCATACAGGGTTCCGCCAAAGTCATTCGTTATATTGTACTTACCATCGGAAAAGGCACCTGCCCCTCCGAATCCGCTCATGATCGCACAGGTCTTGCAGTTGATGCAGGACTTAACCTTATCTCCGTCTATAGGACATTTACGTTCCTTCAGTGAATGTCCCTTCTCAAATACAGCCACCTTAAGTTCAGGCCTTCTCTTAACCATTTCATAAGCCGAAAATATGCCGCCGGGTCCCGCCCCGATAATTATCACATCGTACTTCATAATACCCCTTTCCTTACCTGAAATCCCGAAGGTAAAACCAGATCATGCAAACAAGAACCTTCCCAATACCTTAAGACAGATTGAGTTCAACACTGCTGCAATATTATAAACTACATAGGGGCTCAGGAGTTATTCACTCCGGAGCCCTTCCCCAATACTTTATATTTTACTACTTTAATACAAGTTATACCCCTGTCAGCCTGCAGCTGTCATTACCTTTTATGTAAGACAGTAGAACCGTCCATGTGGCTTCTGATTATTTTGAAATATGATAATATCAAGGCATAGTTATATCAGTAAATATTGAATCATTAAGCGTCCACATACTATATGCACCTATGTTTCCACTTGCATCCTTTGTTGCCCGATAGAATTCTCCTTTATTATACAATTCCTGTATTGCCTCACGATATGTCATATCCGTATGCCATTCATTTCCATCAAAATAAGCTACCGGAGTACTTCTTTCACAAATACCTTCCCAATATATAATCCTTTTTACAGTCCACGCATCATGACTATCTGCTTTAGCTGCCTTATTCTGAGCAGTATAATCTCCCTCAGCCGCCATACCAAAAATAAAACCTGATGGAGCAGGGGTATCTGCCACTTTCATAGCTTTTTTTATCGGTCTGTAATTTGTGTGATCAATCAAATAATCCCTAACTGTTTTTTCTCCTTTAGCATATCCCTCAATAGCAACCGTTTGCGCTGCATTTAATGCATTCTTCCCATTGATGATTAATTGCTGCCCCTTCGCTTTATCAATATATCCAAGCAAAGCCGGTACAAGGATCGCTGCAAGGATTGCCAAGATAACCAGCACTACGATAAGCTCTACTAATGTGAAACCTTTATTGTCCTGTATATCTTCCGTCCGACTCATCTTATATTTTCCCAACATTTTTTTGATCATGCCATTTATCCTCCATGATAAATTGAACTCAGCTTGTGGTGACAGACATCCGGTTCTGATAAACATGTCCGAAACCCTGCATAAAGACATACTACTCTTATATATAGCCTACATAATATTTATCGGTAAATAGCAGAGTTTTCATTAGTGAATTTGTTACTTAAACAAGAACCTTCCCAATGCCTTAAGACAGATTGAGTTCGATCCTCTCGATTATCTCCGGTAAAGCCCTTACCGAGTTGACCGGAAAGCGAGCCCTTAAAGTATTGAGAAGCTCCTTTTTGTCACTGTCAATGAGTTCAACACTGCTGCAATAAATGCATTATTGATATCAGACAACCTGACCATCAATATGAAGCCACATGGATAGTCTAATACCTTTACCTTTTATAAACTACATAAAGGCTCCGGAGCGTTTGCCCCGGAGCCTGTCCAAGATAACCGTATGCGGAATCCTTGGTCAATAATAACTTACACACTTTTTAATAAGCTCAGAGTCATTTAAAGCAGCAGACAGTAAACTGCCTAATCCTTTTATAGTCTTTACCAAATTCTTTGATCTTTCGTGAGTCCTCCGCAGAAACAGGAACAACAACACTATTCATACGTTGAAATTGGGACAACATATCTTTTGTCATTTTAGGACTATCATCATCATATACTACTTGAAGCCTTTCTGCTTGCTCGAATTCACCAGCCGGTATTCCATACATTGTTCATGTTCAGGCCACCGTCAAAAGCATATCCTTCAATGCCTAATCGTTCTTCAAAATCGTCCCCATCATCTATATCGTCCAACTTTTTTCCATTCAATATCCGGTTAGCCACTCTTTCGCATGTCCATAAATCCTTATCCTCGTCCGGAGCACCGGTTTCCTCATTCTCTTTCATAGCATCCATATCCCAGGTAACCAATATCGAGTCTGTTTTATCATAATAATACAGCTTGCTTATCGTCCATGAATCCTTGTTTTGCGGCGTTGCTATCTTCGGTTCTCCATCCTTCATAACTACAAGCACATAAGTATTGCCCCTTAAATCCGTTTCACTGGCTGCCTTGGTTTGAAAATCACTCTTGCCAAAGATATCGTCAATATTTTCACCTATAGCCCTTTCATATCCCTTAGAAGCCTGTCCCTGCATATATGCCAAAATACTCTTAGCTTCTGCAAGACATTTTTCTTTATTCTGATTCTCGGCAAAAGCAAGCAATGTAGGAACAGCAACAGCAGCAAGGATCGCAAGAACAGTGAGTCCGACAACGAGCTCCACCAGAGTGAAACCCTTATCATTTTTATTCAGTTGTCTATCACGGAAGCTTATCCCCATAATATGCTCCTGACCACCGGTACAGCATGTCATCTGCAGTTTAAAACAGTTTCTTTAATTATTTGAATTTCTTTACTTTATCCCTGATATATGTCCATAGCTTATCGGATGTAACAGGGTATGCTGATGGATCGGGACCTGCAAAGACATAATACTGTATTTGTGTTCCTGCATATTTTCTCCCTGATTTGATAATATTACTGTTTCCCGCGTTATATACAATATTTGTATCACCTTTGGTATTATTCTCTTTACCCGGATAAAATGTAGACCAGGACTCACCGTCAAAAAAAATCGGACGCGAATCTTCATCCTTCATATACATACAAATATAGCAGGTATATGCCTTACGTGAATCATCTGTAGCTTCATATTTACCCCATGCTCCGACTCCGACTATAAATAAATGCGGATGTTCATCAGCAGTCTTAAATATCTTTGCCGCGTAATCAGTCTTTTTACCACTTGCATTTCTAAGATCTATATCTGCGTTATCATTGTTATTAACTCCTGCATATCCGGGAAAAGCCGAACTCTTATCCTTATTTCCGATCATGGCCCTTTCACCCGACCGGTCAAAAGCATACAGGTTCATAAGCTCCGTCTGAACTGCCTGCATACAATTTCGTGCATGAATTATATCGGCATTAGTACGGGTTCTGTCGATATAACCCAGAAGTGTGGGCACAAGCATAGCAGCCAATATGGCCAGTATTGTCAATACAACTATCAGCTCAACAAGGGTAAATCCTTTATTCTTTTCGTCTGCACGCTCTGCATAGCGCATCATTCATCTTATCCTTCCCGCACTGTACTTCATACCTATTAAATTATATCGGCAAAAATCACAAATATTTTAGGTCAATCTAAAAAGGAGACAGAGAACCGATCCCTGTCTCCCAAATGTTTTATTAGCTTTCACTAATCTGTTTTCGATGATCACTTACCTACCCAATACCATTCTGATACGGGATTGCCGTTTTTATATTTGGCTTTTCCTTTTATTTCCTCAGCTTTAGTCGATATACCACCCGATGAAATATCAAGAGTCTCCCATGATGTTCCATCAAAATAAGCCGCACTGTCAGGCTCATAATATATTACCTGATAAACCGTCCACGCTGCATGGTTTTCACTGGTTGCCTTTGCTGACGGTGCTGCCATACAAAACCAGGCCTGAGCACCTGCGTCTACATCTGCCAGTTTGGCCATAGCCTTAACCATATCATTATAGCCACCGGGATTACTCTCACTTCCATTTTTGTATATCCATCCGCTAAATGTCAAATCGCCCGCCTTGGCATATCCCTGAGACGCCTCTGCCTGTATTGCGTTAAGCACATTTTTACCATTAATAAGAAGCTGTGCATCCTTTGCCCGATCTATATATCCCAACAGCGCCGGAACCAGTATTGCAGCCAATATAGCCAGTATAACAAGAACCACTATCAGTTCAACCAGCGTAAAGCCTTTGTTATCAATTTCTTTTTTCCGATTTAATCTTCCCTGATCCATCTCTGCCCTCCTGTGCTTACAAATATACCTCAATTGTATTATCGGTCAAAAGCTATGTTTTCTTGATAGACCTTCGCTGTGGAATTCACATTAACTTTTTCACTCAAATATCTTGTCAAAAAGTATAGAAAAGTATAAAATATATTCAAATGTATAAAAAACTATCAAAAAGTATGAAGATTTATAAAAAGTATCAATCGAGGTGCGTATGCAGAACCCTTTCACAACAACTTTCTCTAAAATACCTGATTATACATATATTCCTACAGATCAGGTCAGTGAGATACTTGAGAACTTCAGCTATGACAGACCGTCCGAATCTCTGTACAAAATCACAGGCGTAAGAGGATCGGGTAAAACCGTTCTCCTTGCAAAGATCGAAAAAGAACTCAGTCTTGAAAGCACTACGGATAAGAGCTGGCTTATATACCGCATATCACCCGGCAGAGATATGATCAGACAGTTGGCTGCTTTACTGTATAAGGAAGCGTTTATTAAAGATAAATATTCATCAAAAAGCATCAATATCTCAGCCAGTGTTCTTGGAACAGGAGGAGGTATAGGAGTCTCAAAAACTGTTGCAGATGATTTTACAGATATTGGTGTTGAACTCGATGAAATGCTTAGTCTCTCAACCTCTCTTGGAAAGAAGGTATTCATAGGCGTTGACGAAGTATCCAAAACTCCCGAAATGACACTGTTTGCTTCCGAGTTCGGCAAGTGGATGCGTGCCGGGTACTCCGTATATATGGTATGTACCGGATTATACGAAAATATCGAACAGGTATGTAATGTCCCGATCCTTACATTTTTCAGACGCGCAACTACGATAAAAACAGAACCGCTCAATATGATACGAATGTCTGAAACCTATAAGAGAACACTGCATACAGATGCGGTAAAATCACGGGAACTCGCTCAGATGACCAAAGGATACGCTTACGCATTTCAGGAGCTGGGTATACTGTGTTTTAAAAATCAGGACGATATCAATCTTGAAGAGATAATCTCACGGCTCAAAGAAGAACTCTTCGCATACTCATATGAAAAGATCTGGGAAGAACTATCCGATCAGGATCGTGCTCTTGTCCGGCTTATGATCAACAAGAATGAGTATAAACGTGAGGAACTGCTTGCCATGATGGATAAGCCCACCAACTATTCATCCTACAGAGACCGACTGTTAAAGCGTGGGATAATCACTGCAAGGCAAGGTTATATTTCACTTGCACTGCCTTATTTTTCAGATTACGTCAGGGAATATTGCCAAATATGATCCGGATTATTCAGAGATGAAATTAAGGGCTCCGGAGTTATTCACTCCGGAGCCTTTCCCCAATAATCTATATTTTACTTTCGTATTTCAATGTAGTAAGCAGCTTAACCTTCGCCTGCTTTTGAAAAAATGCAACACCATAACATAGTATCTGATCATAACCGTAAAGCCCCTCCGCATACTTCTCATCAATGATCTGCTTTATCGCCTTATCACAAGCTTTGTCCAAACCCGATTCCTTATCAGATTTCTTCGCCTCTATAATGAGTGCCCTTCTGTTTTTTCTATCCTTCAAAAGTATATCAGGTCTTCCGAGACCCTTCTCTTTATTAGATTCGACCTCGTACCCTCTACCAACAAATACACCGGCAAGGAATGCGTGATAATAGTCCTCATGATAATCATTATAACTGATCGTATCCCACAACAACCCGGATAGTATTTCGCCAGATCTTATTTCGTCCTTCTCCCAAAGTGATCCCATCAGATTCTGTATCGTATCAGAGTTTACAGTATCCGTGAAATATCTTATGACGGAATCCTGAAAAATAGATGCTATCTCTTTATTTGGTATCTTCAAAGAAACCGTATCTCCATCTTCATCAGGATCAGCCTTTGTAACATAACCTGTCATCAACAAAACACTCCATAGATTGTCTTCTGTGGAATGAATAGTGTCATAGGTTAATTCATCAGATATCATCTGAACAATAGTTCCTTCATTTAGCAGTTTTTCAAATTTACCGGCAACATCAAAATCCGAATGCTTTACAAATGTCAGCAGAATGCCATTATGACTGGTATTTTTCCAATAATTCTTTGGTTTTGCATCCTTTCTCCTTTTTAATGCTGAAAGATAGTTTATAACATCCCATGGACAATATACATAGCTGTTACCAAATACATAGCCATCATACCATTCCTTAATGATATCAGCTTTATCTTTCCGATCTGCCGCCTCAAGGATTGCATCCACTTCATCACCGGAAAAGCCGAAGTATTCGGAAAAATCCTCGTCCAGAACAGAGTATGAGGCAAAATTATTGGTGCCCGTGAATATACTTTCCTTTGCAATGCGAAGGCATCCGGTAATCACGGCAAATTGAAGGAACTCATTATCTTTAAGAGCAGTACTCATAATCCCCTTGATAACATCAAGCATTTCGGAATAGTAACCATTCTTTGATGCATCCATTTCACTTGCCTTTGCAAGAGGAACATCGTACTCGTCAATCAGAAGAATAACTTTCTTACCATAAACAATGCTCATCATGCGCGTGAGCGTTTTTAAGGAATTTTTTATATCAGATTTTTTCCCTGATTCAGCTTTCAGTCTCCGAAATGCATTCCTATCATCTTTATCTACAGCATCCGTATCAATTGCATCTGCAAGATCTTTACATACATCTGCGAGCCTGACACCTAACATATCGTAGGCATCAGCAAATTCTTCAGCCTCAACATCCTTAAATGAAACAAAAAGGACAGGATACTGATTCATCCACTCCTTACAGAAATTCTCATGTTCTGTTATAGCAAGCCCTTCAAATATCAGCTTGCTATCCTTGCGTATGCTGAAAAAATTCTCCATCATACTCATCATGAGTGTTTTTCCAAACCTACGTGGTCTGGTGAAGAGCGTCACCTGATTATCAGTATCATTAACAAGCTCATAAATCAGTCTCGTCTTATCAACATAGTAATTACCTGATTCCCTGAGTGCAGCAAAATCAGATTTTCCTACACCTACCTTAAACTCCATACAGCTACCTCCTCCCGAAGGATCCATCTATTTCAAAATTATCCTGAAAGATAATGCTACAATAATATAGTCTATATGAAATATCTCAGCCTGTCTTTTTGCGCAATTATACAAATAAAATACTATCATGAAACAGTCAAAAATTCAATTTTATTACAATAATAAGAGACTCCGGAGCGTTTGCCCCGGAGCCTGTCCAAGATAACCGTCTGCGGAATCCTTGGTCAATATTAACTTACACACTTTTTAATAAGCTCAGAGTCATTTAAAGCAGCAGACAGCAAACTGCCTAATATCCTTTTATAGTCTTTACCAAATTCTTTGATCTTTCGTGAGTCCTCCGGAGAAACAGGAACAACAACACTATTCATACGTTGAAATTGGGACAACATATCTTTTGTCATTTTAGGACTATCATCATCATATACTACTTGAAGCCTTTCTGCTTGCTCGAGCTCTTTCTTTTCCTCTTCTGTCAGTTCACAGGGTTGACTATTCATAGTAATCATCGCCATACTCATACCTCTCTTTCTCTTCCTGGTCGGCAAGGCGCGCTGAAATAATCCTTACAGTATTCTCATCTCTAAACGCACAGACCAGAAACAAAACCTTACCAACTTTTCCTAATATATCATATCTGCTCTCTCTGTTATTTGAATGTTCTTCATCAAAGCGAATGAGTTTATTTACATCTGCAAAAGCTTTACTTGCTGTGGCAAATCTGATCCCATGCTTCGTAAAATTCTTTGCTTCTTTTTCATCATCCCAGACAAAAACCGCATTTTCATAATCAAAATCAAAACTTTCATAACCGCAGAACACTTCAAACATCTTCATTACCTCTAAAAAAATTATAACTTAGCGGCTCTAATATTTCAATGAGTTTTATTCATACACATAAAAGGCTCCGGAGCTTTTGCCCCGGAGCCTGTCCCCAATACATTTCTTATTTTGTTCGTATTATTTATGCTTTATGAAGGAATTACATTTATTCCTGTTACCAATACGAGATTTACACCCCTGTCAGCCTGCGGCTGATATTATTTTTGTAAGACAGTAGAACCGTCCCTGTGGCTTCCTGTGGCTTTTACTTATATTCTACGCCGGTAAATGTATCACCTGATCTTGTGTATCCACCCTTTGCAGCTGTAATCTTTGATGCAACGTCCGCCTTGGTAAGACCTTCTTCCCATGAACTGCCGTTAAAGTAAACTGCCGGAGAAGTATCTTCTTCACCTTCCCAATATGCTACCTGCTTAATAGTCCATGCGGCATGATTTCCACCTGCTGCTGCCGGTGCAATACCTGTTGAGAAATAAGCACCTGATTTATCCGGAGTATCTGCTGTCTTTCCAACCCTTGCACATACATCTGCTGTTAATTTGTTTGCTATAGTCTCTTCACCGGTAGCAGTACCATATGCATTTGAAGCCTCAGCCTGAGCTGCTGTAAGAACCGACTTACCGTTTAACAGAAGCTGTGATCCCTTTGCCCTGTCGATGTAGCCCAAGAGTGCCGGTACAAGAATTGCAGCCAAGATAGCCAAAATTACGAGTACAACGATCAACTCAACCAACGTGAAACCTTTGTTATCAACTTTCTTCTCCCAACTTTTTTTCATCATAGTAATTCCTCCTTGAAATGAAATCTTTTGTTACACCTGTCTTTTCATTGCCAAAGTCCCTGTTTATAGGGGTTTCAGAGACTAAAGCAATTACTAAGACTACTCGCTAC
This sequence comes from uncultured Lachnospiraceae bacterium, assembly GCA_946623875.1. Taxonomy (GTDB): domain Bacteria; phylum Bacillota; class Clostridia; order Lachnospirales; family Lachnospiraceae; genus UBA2868. The sequence continues at coordinate 9,323 of CAMORO010000022.1, forward strand.
AGAATATATATCGGCAGGTTTATGATATACTTAACCCCTAATTTATATTTTTTGTCATTTTTTTAGATATTTGTGACTTTTAGATTGGCAACTGATTTTATAAAAATAAATGACCAACCCTTCCGACATAATCCTCAAACCGCGGAAGCTTAAACCTTAAATATCCGTATTGCGAGCCGTCAACCACTCCGGCTTCAAGCAGCCTGGAACGGTATTTGGTAAATGAATCAGATGATAGGCTGAGTTCCTTCCTTATGTTTTCAATCTTTATGTATTCTTCATCTGTTTTCAAACCCGCCATTGCTTTAAGTATTTTTTTGTCTGTTGAAGACAATTCATCCCATATCTTGTCATATGCAAGTTCGGATAAAATCTTATCCAATTGTGCATCGACCTTCTTCATATCTACTTCCGAACTTATATCACATTTCGAAAGTTCACTCCAGTATATATATCCCAATGCCTGAAACGCCAGTGAATATCCTCTGGTCTTAAAAGCCAGTTCATCAGCCCGTTCTCTTTCCACCTTAAGCGTATCCAGATAATCCATTTGTATTGCCGTTATATTAAGAGTATCAAGCTCCATTACCTTTGCACGGTATAAAAAAGTCAAGGACTTCTTATTACGAATATTTCTTATATTCTCTGTAAGCCCCGTCATCAGTACATATATATCTATTCCTTCGCCCGAATATGAAGACAAGGCATGAGAAAACTTCGCCACTTCTTTGTTGTAAGTCACTTCATCAATCGTTACAAGCAACTTCTTCCCGGCTTTCTTCAATGTACGGAGCATTAACAGAAGAGCATCCTCTTCACTAGATGCTATCAGTTCGGCGCCTTCTATATGCACCCCTAATCCCATTACCGAAAAATCAAGCTTTGCCTTAACAAATAATGCCTTAAGTTCCGAAATAAGATACAATCCCCTCGCCAGCGAATCAAGAAGATTACTCTCAGGGTTTAAGTCTACAGTGATCCAATCCTTTGCTTTATCAATGCGGTTGCGGATCTCATTGAGCATTACTGTTTTTCCGCAACCTCTGACCCCGGTTAAAAAGATTCCGGTGTATGTCGGAATCTTTCGGACGTAATTACTTATTATTTCTTCTGTTATTACTGTACGTTCTATTAATCTGGGGGGAATATAACTGAATCTTAGTGTATATGGATTATCCAATTCATTAAATGTCCGCATTCATTGCTCCTTTAGCTTTTTTAGGATAATTATACACCCTTTCACAACTTTTCACAACTTAAAAATCCTTCACAACTCTTCACAACTGCGGGCTCCCATATCAATCATAGTATGCAACCTTTGCGAGTTCTGATACCGTGGTTATACCCTGCTCGACGAGTTCGGTTGCACTGACCTTAAGGGTGGACATGCCAAGTTTTTTGATGGCGTAATCCTTGATCTGGTCGGTGCTGGCACCTGCGGTTATCATAGTCCTTACATTCTTCGTTATCGGTAGGATCTCATGAATTGATATACGGCCTTTGTAGCCCGTATTGTTACACTGCCTGCAGCCCTTGGCACGCATTACCTTCGGAAGCTCCTTTCCAACGTACTGAGCTTCATTGGAAGACATCGGCCCCCATTCTCCGCAGAAAGGACATACCTTCCTTACAAGACGCTGAGCTATTATACCGACAAGTGAGCTTGCAACAAGATAGGGCTCAACACCCATATCTTCAAGACGCAGAACGGACGATGCCGCGTCATTGGTATGAAGGGTCGAGAGTACGAGGTGACCTGTTATCGCAGCACGGACTGATATGGAAGCTGTTTCGGCATCTCTTGTCTCTCCTACCATTATGATATCCGGATCCTGTCTGAGCAGTGCCCTCAGTCCGATCTCAAAAGTCAGACCCGCCTGATTGTTGACCTGCATCTGATTGAGCTTCGGGAGGTTCTTTTCCACGGGATCCTCTATTGTGGAAATGTTCACACTCTTCTTCGACAATTCCTCAAGCATCATGTACAGGGTTGTTGACTTTCCGGAACCTGTGGGACCGGTAAGATATATGATCCCGTTGGGTGAAGTGAGCATCTTCTTAACAAGGGCATAATTACGATCCGTCATTCCGAAGGTTCCCGAATGATCGATAGTAGTAGCGTTGGCCAGAAGCCTCAGAACCGCCTTCTCGCCAAATACCGTAGGAATGACCGATACACGGACGTTAACGTTAACACCCTCAAGAGACATACGGAAGTGACCGTCCTGCGGTATACGACGCTCCGCTATATCAAGGTCTCCCAGTATCTTGATACGCGCGATAAGCGGGTTGTGTACGTTCTTCTGCAAGGTCATGAAATCCGCTATTACACCGTCAAGCCTCATCCTGACGGATGTAAATGTCTCAAATGGTTCTATATGAATATCGGATGCATTTGAATTGTAAGCTCTGACAAGGATCGAATTAAAGAGGTTAATGATGGGAGTTTCATCATCACCGTCCTCAATATTTACTTCTATAGGTTCATATCCGGTATTGGTGCTTGCCGCTGCCGCCTTGGCTGCTGCCTTTCTTGCCGATACCTCGGAATAGTAGTACTGTATCGCATTTTCAAGAGCGGCTTTCTCACACAGTACTATGCGAAGCTCCTCTCCAACTACCTGATGTATATCCTCTATTCCATAGAAGTTAAGGGGATCGTTTACCGCAAGCGTATAAGTTCCACCATCGCTTCTTGCACCCATCATGCAGTATTTCTCGGCAAGTGCCTTGGGAATACGTTCAACCGCCTGAATATCAACATTCAGATCCTGTACACTTACTACTTCATAATTAAGACGCCGTCCAAGAGCCTCGAGCATCTGATGCTCTGTTATATAATTAAGAGCTATAAGGGCGCCACCCATCCTGACACCCTTATGCTCCTTCTGGTATTCTATTGCTTTTCCGATCTGCTCCTCATTAACGTACCCGAATTCCTGAAGCACGTCACCTATTCGGATGTTCTGGTTCTTACGAATTTCCATGCTGATTACCTCTTATAATCTTATGATTCAGGGGTCAAAACTTTCACATCACTCTTTATACATAAACAAACTGACCGTGAACTCCACACGATCCGTGTTGTCCACCTCATATTCACCGGATGCATTATTCAGGACAACATCACTCTTTCTTGACCATGAATAGGAATCAAGCAGCATTTTGTCCTTTTTATTGGACAGATCGTCAATAAGCCTCTGCATGTCATCGACCCTGCCGCCCACCTGCATGTTTACCCTTGCCTCGTATATACCGGTCTGTGGCTTCTCATCCTCGAATTCGGGAATTGCATACTGATCCTCGGCGTAGTCATCCACTGCCTGGGCATCATACGTATCCAGCTCCTCGGGCGGTTCCTCTTCCTCCCCGGCTTCAAGTCCCAGTGCCTTATTCGAGTATTGGTAAGGTTCCGACTGAAGTTCTTCATCATCTATACTTATACGGAGAAAGTATGAATACAGATTGTAATCAAGAACCATCGTCGTGAACATCTTATCAATCTCATCTGAACTCATTATCGGATAGAAGCTCTGTCTCGCAGCCACGATATCTTTCTCCAGTTCCTCATTATCTTTCTCATATACGGGAAGCTGTGATATCTTAAGTTCATTGCTTTCCTTAAGCGCCTGAGCCTCTTCTATCGCCTCGTCCGTCTCCTTAATATTCTTATAAATGGGTCTGAGCCCCCAGTATCCGATACCTACCACGATAACGAACAGGCTTAAGAATATGAGTAGCTTTTTATCTCTTTCGGTTAATGTCGTCTGCATATCTCTTCCTTATCCGCTGTTTCTTCCTTAATCCGGTGTTTCTTCACTATCTGAACAGTTCCTTAATCCCAGCTTATTACTTCTTCCTCTGTTTCGCCTGACGGTTCATCCACTGCTTCTTCGGATGACTCTTCCTCTGATTCAATGCCGTACCTCTTGCGCGACTCTTCCAGAAGTTTTTTAGCATCTCCTCTGCCTGCCGATTCCGCAAGCGTGCATGTTATGTTTATCTTCCATTTATCCTCGTTATCGATATAGTCATACCCGGTATAGTCAACATCCTCAAACGTCTCCTCATCCATAAGCCTGCGTATGAATTTGTTTATCTGCTCAACCTCTGATGCTTTGGCAGTTATGGACAGCGATCCGTTTTTGGCATCAAAGGCACCGAACTCAATATCGGCATAGCCGGCCGCACATGTCCTGAACACCTGTATGACATCCGTATTCCCACAAGGGAAAGTCAGTATATCTTCATCTATCTCATTTATCGCTTTGTATTGTGCAGATAGGAATTCAGTCCTTTCCTTAAGCGAATCAAACAGCGCCGTATCCATCATTACATCGGGACGCTCATTATACTCATTAAGCGCATCAAGTTCTTTATTCTTACCGGATTTCACAATATACATGGCTATAAAAACAACAGCCATAATGATGAAAACAATAAAGGCAGGAATGAAAAGCCTGAGTGTTTCATTGATACCCTTACTTCCCTTACCGCTCTTCTTATGATGAATGGTCTTCTGAAGGAAATCCTGTGTCTTATATGTTCCGTAAAGACCGCTGACCGTATGCAGATACTTCTGAAGTTCGGGATCCGCCGATGCCGCTCCCGTAGGTGTATACAGTGATACCGGTGCTTCCGTTCCCTGTGATTCTATGGCGTTGGCATACATAGCCATATCGTCCGGGTTTATTCCCGCTATTTCTATCCCTTCAAGTACCGCATCACTTTGATTGGACTTAAGGAACTGGACAAGCTGGCTTATTGTTCTTGCCACATCATCGGCATATTCGGGAGTTCCCTGATCAAAAAAGCAGCGTACAGTATTCCCGTAATTAAATGAACCGTTGACCCAGAGTATCGTAGTAAGCGTCATCGCATCGGCAACGAGAAGGACGAAGGTTCTTCGCCTTTTTGCCGAAGTTGCTCCGCACAGGGTTATAAGATTACTTCCATCCGAATATATGGCAGATAACTTAAGACCGGCTCTTGTGAAAAGTTCCACACAGTCATTTACGTAATCGTAATCAACACCTTCAACATACAGTCTGTTCAGCCTTGCCTTGGCAGTGACTTTCTTATCTTCCACAGACTTAACAGCTTTAGCTTTGGATGCCGCCTTAGCCTGTTTCACTTTTTTAGTACCTTTTTTCTTATCTGCGGATACCTGTTTATCCGGAACAGGAGCTTTCACCTCAGAAGAGGTCTCAGCCTTACCGATCGGAATATATGAGAATATCTGGTCTGCATCCTCACGACCGACTTCGGCGAACTCGCGTCCTATAAATTCATATGTACTCTTCTCATTTAATACAGGTAATTCGAGCGTACGTCCTACGAACTTCGTACTGTTGATGACCAGTATTACGTCCTTTGTCGGAAGCTTAGCTTCACTCCATGCTTTGGATATGAATTCGACAAAGGCATCCTCGTTCATTACCACACCATTTATGACGCTGCCTTCCGGAGCCTCCAGGGTAAGATAACGCCTGACGGATGCGAGACCCTTTCCGGTCCTGTTTCCTTCTATTACCTGTATCTGCTGATTGGCCAGATATATTACTGTACTCATGTTTATCCTCTCAAGGTAATTATTTGTCCTCACTGCCCCGCTATCGCGTTATATGAACCGTAGATAGGCTGGATAACGGATATCATTATAAAACCGACGACCGTTGCCATCACAACTATCATAACCGGCTCCAGATAGGAAACCATTCTGTTAAGAGCCATTTCAGAATCGTACTCCATCTGATTGGCTACAGAGGTCAGCATACTGTCAAGCGCACCGGTCTCCTCTCCTACCATTATAGTCGAAACAAGTTTTTTCGTGAATCCGTCAACTTTATTTATTGCATCGGAAAGCTTCTCGCCGGCACGGATATCAAGAATAACCTGTTCAAACTGTTTCTCGATATATGAATTGCCTATCGTATTCTTGGCTATTACCATACAGTTGGATATTGATATGCCCGCTGAATAAAGACTTGATAATGTACGGGCAAAACGTGCGGTGTAAATGACTTTGCGAAGATATCCTATCTTGGGAAGCCTAAGTTCCATCTTATCGCGCCATATCCTGATATCCGGAATGGAAAAAAGAAGCTTAAAGACTATATAAATAATGATACCGATAAGCCCCAGAACATACCATTTACTCTTGACATAATTACTTATGGCAAGAAGGATACGGGTACTTACGGGCAGGGAAGGCATGGTTTCAAACAGGCTCTCGAACTGCGGGATAACATATCCCATGATTATCGCAACAACGATCACGATAAGCACACTTAGGAGCTTGGGATAAGTCATGGAGCTCTTAACCTTCTGATTCATCCTGTGATCCTTGTCGTAATATACCGCCATCTGCATTGCGATACCGTCTATATCACCCGTCTCCTCAGCAGATCTGAGCATGTTTATAAGAAGCGGAGGGAATGCTCCGCCCTGTGCTTCCATCGCATCCGACAGGGCAGTACCTGTCAGTACCATCTTAAGAATATTGGAATAAAGTGCTCTGATATTAGGCTTATACGCCTCATCCTCTGACATGATCCTGAGTGACCTTACCATGGATACGCCGGCACCGATAAGTTCACCTAAATTCCGGCAGAATTCCGATAACGCATCACTCTTAAGCTTCTTGGTCCTGACTTCCTTTATTTCCTCCTTGGAAGAGATAAGGAACTTGTTATCGGACTTAAGCTTATTGTGCAGTTCACGCTCGTCAACCGCCTGCATCCTGCCGGTTACTGTCTTGCCGTTTTCGTCTTTTGCCACATACTTGTAAGCTGCCATCAGGATTGTTTCTCCTTGTCTAATTATCTATCCCACTCCCCATGTGGGTTAAAAATAATTCACCCTTTCTATATATCGGCAATAATAATGAATTTGTTTAGTATCTGTCTGAATATAAATTATTTATGACTCTTAAGCAAAAAATACCTGCAGCTATTCAGAACCTCGCATCAGGTCCATCCGGTATATGGATCGTATTTCGGTGCCCTTATATAGTATTCCGAAGTATATTCACCGTATTTTCCGCTCTCTATGGTCAGTCTCATATACACAACATTGGGTTCATAAGTACCTCTTCTTTCAGCCATGGCAAAAGTTATATCTTTGATCTTATAACCAATATAGGCTTTCTCATCGAATTTCCATTCATGTACTTCATATTCGTCGGGAATCTCATTGTATTTTATGACCAGAAAGCCGTTTTCATCCACACCGATCTCTACCGCAACCTCATTTCCGTCCTTAAGCAGTATGTGGTCATCTCCACCTACCAGAAATCCTTTGTCAAAGCCATTGCTCTCAAGTTCGGTTCTTTCCTCATCCCGGAGCTTATACACATAGTTATAATCGGTTACAATAAGTGTAGAATCTTCGATCACTCCTCTCACTCTCGCTGCGATCATATCATTGACCTGCATCCCGAATGCCGCTCCCTGTGTTTCATGATAGAGCGTTACGGTATAGCTGATCATTCTCGTAACCGCAACAAGAAAGATCCCCAAGAGTGCAAATGTTGTTACCATTTCCACTAATGTAAAACCCCTGTTATCAGCAAGGCTCTTATTCCCTTTATTTACTTGTTTACGTCTTAAAGATCCGACCAAAACAAAAGCCTCCGATCAATTAGTTATCTTGTTAAATACAATAAAATTAGTCGTTGAAAGATCTCCAAGCTGAGCCTTCTCATCATCCGTGACCCAATCCGAAATGTTTATCTGCACAAAGTTCTTACCCATTGTCACCGAATCCGAATTGTTAAAGCCCGGACTTCCGGTCATTGTGGCCTTATTTGGAAATACATTATCCAATGCATCTCCCGAAGATGGCGAATATACAGCTCTGCCGCCACTAAAGCTCTGCCTGATCAGTGCAATGTTATATATGCCGGTATCATTACCGCCTTCATCCTTCACAGGTTCGACCCGGTACACCGGCAGATATTCAGTAACGGTCTCGTCAATGCCTCTGGCTGAAGCGTTGTTCTTCACATCATAGAATTCCTTCGTATATATGATTCTCTGCAATACCTCCTGAGCTCTCCTCTGGTCGGCAGCCTGCATATACATTCTTTTCGAAAATGCTATAATGCCACTGAGAAGACCCATGATTATTGCAAGAATGACAAAGGCCATCAATACCTCTGTCATCGTCATTCCTCTGTTGTCATCCTTCAATTTCATGCACATACGATCCGCCTATCTTTTTACATTCATCCTGTAATTGTTGTGTATTGTATATGATCGACTATCATCCATCCTGTATCCCTCTCCATCCCTGTAGGGAATTCCTTTCATGCATTTGATCGTAATATCCAGATTTCTTGAAACAGACACCGTACCGTCTCCACCCATTGCCAGACTTGCTTCGGTTTCGGTATCATCGTTCAATTCATATCCGACAGTCAGATATACACAATAATTACCCATACTGTTATCATCGCCGTAATCATTATCATAATAAATCATGAGATTCAACTCATTTGAATAATCCTCATGTTTATTCTTTTTAACCTGCTCTTTCCTGATCTCCGTATCGATGTACTTACTCAGGGATGAATTCGATTCAGCCGAATTCAGTTCGGATTTAAGCGCATTTTCAAATGACTCGGCCGCTACCCTGAGCTGAAGGTCTGAAGTATCGGCTGATACCTGAGCATACAGATTGTAACTGACCATAAGCAGCATAAGGCAAAACACCATTGCCACAGTACCTGCGATCAGCGCATAGATAAGGGCTACGCCTTCATTATTCAGTTGTAATCTCTTAAGGCGTTTCGCCCTTTCTATTGCTGTTTTCAATACTAAACCACCGCTATCCTAAGCTATCATCTTTATTCTTCTTTATTCTTCCTTATTCTCATCCTTCTTCCCTGTTTCGCTCTCCCCGGGCACATCAGCTTCGTCAGGTGCCTGTGTGGGAGCCGGGACTGCAGTAGGAGCAGGTGTGGTTATCGCCGGTGTCGGAACAGGCGTTACAGCCGAAGCTGTAGTCGGTGTCGGAACCGGTGCTTTTGTCGGCGCCGGAGTCGGAGCTTCTGTCGGAGTCGGAGCTTTGGTCGGTACGGCAGTTACGCCTGTCACTCCTGCAGGTGTTGGAATTACAAGTAAGATATCATTGTCTGATGAATCATCAATAAGGATATCCTCTTCCGTTCCATCGATCATCCGGGCATCACCGTTACCTGTTTCATTTCCGCTTCCATCTTCAATAATGATCACATCCGAAGAACCCGTACCGGTAATATCAGTTGTCCCGGGATCAACACTTTGCGTTGTAAGTCCTTCTTCATCTTCCAACGGCTTCCTTATATACGGCAGATGGATCCACCTGTAGTTGATACTCTCTCCCGCAGCATCCTGATCGCTCCATCTTGAATCTACATTCGTTTCACTTATTGCCTTTAAGGTTACCTTGATCCATTTACCCGCAAATCGAGCACCATATCCATCAGCCTCATCACCAAGGATTATTTGTACCTTATCGCCATCCGAAACGAAATCGAGCACCAACGGAACATCCTTTTCATTGAGTACGGTGTCTGCATCCTCCTTCCATTTCTGATAGGAATCTGCTATTACTTTAGTCCTTTCATTCATTCTTTCAGCCGCCTGTATTTCATCCTCATCCTCCTTTGCAGGAAGCTCAAGATCATCAGGCGCACTGTTATATACTGCTATTGCCGCATTTACACTGACGGATGTATCATCGAAGTAATTGGTACTGTCAGCCGAATCCTCACCTGTCTTATAACTGATCCACAGACCCTGTTTCCACGTCTCGTAGTCCACAACATTGTATTCATCCCCGGAAACTACCGTCACTTCATTGGCTGATACGGAATCCCCTGTTACGGTCATCAGCTTCTCACTTGTTATATCGTCATATTCGGGCATACCGTTTTCACTGTCAACAACCAGCTTCATGACATCAGGAGCATGCAGCGCATTGGTAACAGTTAATTCAAACGGAACTCCGTCTTCACCCTCACTGTAAGTGCCGGCATGCTTCTTAGGTATTGCCCTAACCGAAACATTAACTATATCTCCGTCGTAGAAATCGCTGAAGTCAAGATCAACACTTCGGTCGTATTCACTTCTGTCTTCGCCACCCTTTATGTAATTAGCCGATACCGTATCAACTATCTGAAGGATCCCACCCTCTTCAAGCGACTCTGTATTCAGCTCATAGGATGCTTCCTCAGCTTCATCATCTTTCTCCTCAACGAAATAGTAATGCGTCTTAGCCTGTTCACCCTCCTTTTGTGATTCTACAAGGTCTGCCGTGATCAGATAACCGCCAAGCTCATTAAGCTCATCAGGATTGGTAAGACCCGTCCATGAAACGGTGTAATCAAGACCCCCATCATAGGATCCGCTCTCCACATCTGCCTTTATACGTACATCATGAGGCATATCAAGGGTTGTGAACGGGATCATGGGGTTCAGATCAAACTCCTTATACTTAGGCGTCCTGTAATAACACATATTCTCATCTTCATCTACAGAATCGATGTCATCATACGGTGTGTCGTAATACAGAACACCTATATGACCGCCGGGTGTAGCATCTTCTCCTATTCCCATCTTAACGCCATCTCGATCAGTCACTCCTTCAAGCTGACTGTACAGACTTCCATTGTTGGTTATCCTGATCTTATATTTATCGTATACCCAATCGGCTCCTTCCGTAAATGTCGCCTTGTACACCCACTTTTTATATTTTGGAACCTCAACCGGCTTTCCGTTAATCTCAAACCCGTTACCATAAGAATCTTTAGGCTGATACAGTATTGATGTATATGCATCCTCTACCGGCACTTTCTGTTCTGCTTTTATATTCTGTGAAGCAAGCTTAACCTCTGTACCGTCTTCTGTGATTCCGAGAAGATCAACAGTATAATCTGCATTCCTGTAGTACATTAAATAGTACGCATTCATTATCGCCTTACGCTTATTATCCTGATTTTCATCATCATCTGGTATCTCATAATATCCTGTCTTACCGGTAAACGCAGTCCAGGTATTCGCAACATACTTATCGTCACCGTCATCCGGATCTTTGTGATAAGGATCATAGTACTCGTATGCCTCCATTGCTGCTGCATTATCCGGTACAAGCGGATTAAGTTTTGCTCTGTTCCACGTCTCCTCATTGCGATAGAATTCGTCCCACTTAACCGTATATGTAGTATTCCCGTCCGCATCCTTACTCTCTATTATACCTCCTGCCAATATAGGTTCAGGTGATGTATCCTGATATATTCTGCTCGAATACTTGTCATTAGTCCTTGAGAACTGATAACTTTCATTATAATTAGTTCCCACTGTATGACGCTTACCATCTTCATCGGGTTCAAGTTGTATTGTACGGTGATCAATAGCGCGTATTCCATTGGTACTTACCGTCTCAGTCTCGTCGCTATTCTCGTATTCTATCAGAGTAGAGTTAACCGTGGTATCATATACCTTATACACTACATCAAAGAGGTAATATTCATATGGATTGCCATACCGATCAGACTCACCCTCCTCAATAGCATTATTCTTTGCAAGCATCAATGTGGAATTGAAGTAAATACCATATGTTTCACTTCCATCATCTGTATTCTCCTTATAAAGAACATATCCGGGCTTAAGATCATTGGTTTCATCATCCCATATGGATCTGTCTTCCTCCACTTCAACACAATATGTTTCTATATACTCCTTTCCTTTGCTGGTTTTGAATATAGTGATCTCTCCTGATTCTTTCGCCGCCTCTGTAGCATCCCAGTCTATTGTCAGATAATACGGATCTTTGTACTGCTTAAGTATCTCCTTATTGGCTTCAGCCGAACCTCCGTCCAGTTTAATTCCGGTAGCTATTGTACGTCCGTACTTAACTATATCATTCTCAGATCTGTCAAGGTAATTACGCACAAGGAGTTCCGTTGGATTCTCTCCTGAGAACCATTCTTTCGGAATATTCCCAAGGGATGTTATATAATCCGATGACCTTAGATTAGATCCTATATGTGCCTCATTAGTTGTAACAGCCACCCACATTTCAAGATCTTCATCATACACGGAAATATCTGACCTCATCCATGCGTCACGGTCTCTGACATCGCTATATTGGATTATATACTCCATATGCTCAACATCATCGCCTTTAAAACCACGCAAACGCTTATGATAATTGTATGGGAAGTAAGTCTGTCCCCTGTATTTCTCATATTCTTCATTGTCAAAGGAGGAATCTCCGTTTACAAGCTCCTCACAGTCAGCCAGATGACCGGAACTCACTATTTCTTCCGATTCGGCATAGCTGTCATATATTCCCTCATTGGGTACTGCCTTTGCCTTTATCTGTGCCATCCTGCTGTCTTCATCATCAAGCTCCACCCACTTACTCATGGTAGAGAATCTGCTGTCCTTAACATTGATCACAAAGCTGTCACGCCTCTCCCTGGCAATATCTATACCTCTTGCGTTGTAAGAAACCTCTATCCAGCAATCAATATAACCCTCTGTTCCATCTGCATAAGTGATCCTGTAATCATCCCTGTTATCGAGCACCGCTACCATGTTGTTGTCATCGGTAAGCTCAAGATGAACCTTTGGTGCCGGAAGCACCTTCTTACTTATTTGCTTTGTGAGTATGGACGGATTCGAGTCATAGCGTGTATCCCCGTCTGCTTCATACCTAAAGCCGTTCACTGCAACAACGCTGAAAATAATATCGCATCCGTTCCACTCGGCACGGTTGTTTATCATATATGACAATGTTTCTTGTCCCAACAGCAATGTATTGCCCTGTTCTATCACAGCATTAGCATTGCCGTGCTCTGTTACCTTATAGGAAACCTCATAAGCATACGCATCCAGAACCGCATCCCAGCCAAACGTCAGATAACCGCTCTCTTTGATCATCCTAAGGTTCCCGGGCGAATCGAGTTTTTCTTTAAATACATACTTCTTTTTTATAAATTCCATAAACTTAGGGTCGAGTTCCCTATATACGCTTATACGCCCGTTAATTCCCTTGGAAACAGACTCCTCATACACACTGTTGTCACTATAGTACTTAACGTTCCCGGGGTCATTGGCTTCCATATTGAAGCCTCTGGAACGATCAAATCTGTAATACACATAAGGTGCTGATTCACTGTTACTGTAATCCAGTTCAAGCTTGTTATTTATCTCTTCGTTCATTACGCGAGAAATGCCTTCATATGTTGTTGCCGGAGCCATCAGACATTCCTGACTCTCTCCTCTCGGAATTATATAAAATCCCCGTAATGTAAATCTGTCATCCAGATAACCGCTTCCCGTCGAACCGCCGCTTCTCCTATAAATATCCCCCAATGTTATATCGATCTGACTTATACTCTTCTCGAGATAGTTCTGCACGTCTATCTCAAACCTTGAAGATTTTTTGGACGTATTGACGGTTACCCAGTAATTATCTTTATCTAACGGTATATATTCAGCTGTTCCGGTATAAGCTGCCGGAACTCTCTGTCTCATATCGTTATCACCATAAATGATCGCCTGATATTTATACTTGTATTCATATGTTTTTTCCTGTGGCGCTCCCGTGTAGAATACTATTTTATCTATGCCCTTAAAATCACTGTCTTTGTTGACAATTATACTTATTGTGGCATCATTGCCTTTGGTACCTGATTTGCGCAGATAAAATGTTTCATTATCTAACCAGTCTATTCCGAGAACATCTGTCGGATATGAATCTGATATATTATGTTCTCCGTTTCCGGTTGCCATTGAAAAATGATCATTTACGCCTTCCCCCTCAAAGGACGCTACCGTAAAATCCGCACCATATTTTTCAGACAGATATGTACACTGATACTCTGAACCATCGTTCTCCGGCGTCCATGTAAATCCTCTGAAATATATATATTTGTCTGTTTCTTCGTCAGAAATATCTTCGTCACTTCCGGTAGCATCGATATATTTCATATAAACTACCACTCTTCTTATCTTTTTATCCAAACCTGAAGGAACAGGGAAAACCACCTCTGAACTCTTAAGGTCAGAACCTGCCTCCACCGTTCTGACTTCCGTTGTACCGACTTTATTATTGTAATCGACAAACTTAGCGCTTACTTCGTAATGATATCTGATATCGGACACATAATTCCTGTAATTCCACATATATACATTGAAGGCTGACATACCGGGACTGTCCGGACCATAGCTGACATCAAATTCGTAAGCCGCCTCTCCGCTATTATCTCCATTATACATACCGGTAAGCTGATTCGGAGGCGTCAAAAACAGTCCGGGCGATTTAACACTGGTATAACTTGTCCCGGATCCTACATACCGTATATTTCCTTTTGCCCGTGAAAATGTAAAATACGTATCGAGCTCATCAGTTTCATATACAGTATCATTATTTATATAATAACATTCCCGCATTGAGACCTCATCACCCCGATTTGTCAAAAAAGGAGAATACTTTCTGTTCTTTGTGATGAGCGCACTGTCATCAAAACAGTTTGTGAAGCTTTCCGAAGCCATCCTGTTGGATGTGCCTATGAAGCCTTCAGTTGTATCCTTTATCGGATTATAATTCCTGCATGTGTCAAAATGCCAATAACATCTGTATTCCTTTAAGTTGGCAAATCCTCCGCCCACAAAGCTGCCGACATTTTGGGCTATGGTATCAATATCCGGATCATCGCCCTCCTTCCAGTTTTTTTCAATGATCCCTGTATTAACACAGTCATAAAGATAAATATGCTCTTCTCCGTTTGTGTCATTATAGCTTCCAAGCATGCCTCCTGCCGCACTGCTGCTGTGTCTGCTTTTTCCATCCCACGTATTTCTGGGAAGATGTACCCATCCATGATTGATACATGAGGTAAAATAGCTGCTTGCATTAAGCATATAGCTGGATCCGATGATGCCGCCCGCATCATCATACTCCGATCTTATTTCGCCGTAATTCTCACAGTCAGCAAAATCAAACCCTGCATATCTGACGGTTCCCACAATTCCGCCGGCTGCCGAATAAGCCGTCACATCGCCGAAGCCTTCTTTTTTGGGACTTCCGTTTCCGTAATAATATACATGATCAAAGGTCACTCTTCCTCCGTTTGAAGGAATGCAGGCCGCAACAACACCGCCACCGTAGACATCACCATGGTAGCGTGCCTGAACAAAGGTCTTGCTCTTAATATACTGTATCGTCCCTCCGGAATGATCAACGCCTATGACTCCTCCTGCTCCGCTTCCGGTCTCTGACCCATGCATGGCAACCTCAGTCTTGCCGGCTCCGCAGGTAGTCATATATCTCTCTGTCCCGTCAGCTCTTACATAACCGCCTACACTTCCGCTCTCATTAAGACCTACAATACCTCCGACAGTTCCGTTGAAGCCGATCACTCCGACGTAATCCGTGGTATTAAGATGATTGGATGTTGTATCTTCATACAATCCATCCATATCTATTTCCCTGACGGTTCCGTAATTCTTACCGACAAAACCGCCCAGATATGAATATGCATTCATATCCGGATTCCAGCTGTAATCCCTTCCGTAGAAATCACCTGATGCTATCCATGTGGTGTTTCCACTGTCTGACTTTTCAAAGCCGTCATTATGACCGGTTACACCCACGCCGCAGAACTCAACGACTCCGTTGCTTCTGTTGATCCCCGCAATACCTCCGGTTGCAGTAGGATTCGCCGCATCACCGAAGGTATTCATTACGCCGTCATAGGTACAATAGCTGATCGTACCGTAGTTATTTCCCGCTACGCCGCCGTAACCTATATTGTTATTCCCTTTACCGCCGGTTATCTCTGCATCAACGGATATATTCTTTATTATCCTGTTGTTGATTCCGGCCACTCCGCCAATAGAAGCGCAGTCACACCCATCCATCTTTATCTTTGGATTAACCCACGCCCTCTTTGTACTTGATTCTCCCGTGATCGTACCTGTATTTGAACCTGCGATACCACCTGCATTTGTGTAATTACTCTTAACCGTAATATTACAGTTGATTATCCTGTCCAGACTGTTCTCTGCATCATCGGTTCCCGCAAGTTCAATATAACCGTATTTATTCCTGTGTTCTTCATTGTCCCAGTCATACTCTCCCGTATGTACCGAATCCTTCACAGGGAATATATTCTGTCCTACAACTGCTCCAAGGTAGGCGTACTCGTACCCGCTCTCGTTCATAACATCTACATTGGCAATATATATTCCTTTTATCTTTCCGTAATTTCTTGCTGCCAATGCGCCGCATGCAGTCTTTGATCTGAATACTATGTTTCCTCCGATACCGACGGGTTTTTCAACGTAATTATTGTACAGTTCTCCATTTTCCTGATTAATGGCAACAATACCGCCGCTCATGCCGTTGACAGCCGTTACTGTCGCGTAGTCATGACAGTTGCTTATGATACCGTTATTCTCAGCTATTATTCCGCCGGAATTGCCCGACAGAGGAGACGAAACACTGCCGTAATTCTTACAGTAAGCAATGTTTGACCTTCCGTCCGTACGACCCACTATTCCGCCTGCCGTTCCCTTGTCGGCAATAACTTCAGACGAATTCATAAGACCCTGCAGCAGATAGTACTCTGCCTCTTCGTCTGTATTTGCCACTATGTCATTTCTTCCGATGAAACCGCCCACTACAGATGCACCTCTGACACTGCCCGAACAGTTCAGATAGCTTGCATCTGCCGGTTCCGATTCCAAAGTGCCGGATGCTATTTTGGTATTCTTAAGCCTGCCCTTGTTAACTCCTGCAATGCCTCCCACATAGCTTCCTGTCGAGATTACATCTATATCTTCAATATTATCCTCAAGTTCGATGATGCCTGTCTCTCCGTTAACACCTGCGTAGGTTCCCGCAACACCATCGCCTGTGCCCATGGCGCGGATGTGGGATTTATTTATGTTGTTATTACGGAGGGTTCCGTAATTCTCGGCAACAAGACCACCGACAACATTCCTGCCGCTGATCGTCTTATTGTCTATACTGCATTCCCTGATACTGCCCTTGTTAAGACCGCACAGACCACCGACGTAATCATGTGTACTGTATCCAAGGTTAGCTACCGAACAGTTGTACAATGTTCCGTTATTTACTTCGCAGAGACCGCCAAGATATGTTCCTGTTGTGTTTATAAGTCCCTGCTGTGCATTACGGCAGTTGTTAAGAGTGGTACGGCTGCCGACTCTTCCTATGATACCGCCTCCGTAAGAATAGGTGAAAACAACCTCTTCGCCCTTATAATCATTGGGATATGAATTGTTCCTGATTACCCTTTCTTCGGAAGCTGCTATTGCCTTAGTTGCTTTGACAGGTGTTGAATTCTCCACATCTTCGATGTAAAGGAAGGTATTCTCATCATTGTAGCCCATTACTCCGCCGACAAACAATTCACCGGTAACAGAGTTTAATATCGATACCTCTCCGCCTCTCTGACCCTTAATATACACTCTCATGTATGAATCGTCCCCTGAGGCTGTATTTACAGGCTTAAGTCCTTCAATGGATGTTAAGGTTTCATTCGTCAGATTATCAAGTATCATCTTATTTGAAGCCAGATCACCTTTACTCATGGTGTCAGCCAGATAGTCAGCAACGATACGTGTAGCATATTTACTCTCATCATAACCGGGCGCACTGCTTAAATCCGTTGTTTTATTGTCAATTATGAGGTTATATCCGATATATCCGCCTACAAATTCCTTACCGGTCAGCCTTCTGAAGAAACCGGTCGATCCGAATGAACCGGCAACTATATTTGTTACACTCCTGTTTTCCTGCTTATTAAGGATATTTCCTCCTATATCCCCACCGACGAAATAATCGCCTGTTACAACATCCGCATTCGAATAAATAGTATGTGAAGCCTTGTACCGGTTCTTATCTTCTTCATCGGAGTTGTCTGATGCCGGATCCATAAGAAGTCCTACAGCACTGTTTAATCCGGCATAACCACCGACAAAGCTGCTTCCTGTTCCTCCGTACACGTAACCTTTGCCTACTGAATAGTCTTCAATTATGGAATCCGAATCATTGTATCCTACGATACCTCCAAGGAAGTTGTTACCTCTTACATAGCATGAAGCTTCAATGACTCTTCCCGTATCCGCAGAAGTGTCAACCTCACTTGTCTTCCCGTCTGCCGATACGGTTCTTACGGTATTGCCAATGATTCCGTTGTTATATCCCGAAATACCTCCGATGTAGTTTCCTTTATAATTAGCTTCGATCTCCGCAATTATCGGTGTGTTTCCCGTCTGATAGAAGATACTGTTGTTATTGTACAGATAACCTGTATTATAGCCTGTTATTCCTCCGCTGTAATTGCCGCATGCATATACCTGAGCCTTGTTAACGAAATCGGTCACTTTATTCCTGAAATCACTGTCTTTAACGGGAACTATCCTGTAATCCCCGACTTCTCTTAATGACTGTATAGCTTCAGGATCGAAGCTGGTAATATCAGTATATGTTGTTCCGTTCAGATATTTGTAATCTGCATTGGCTCCCACTATTCCGCCAACATAATTCTTTCCTGCTACCTTATTCTCGTTCACACCCTTCGCAGGATCCTTACTTCTCTCGTTGGCAGCCACATTACCGCCAAGATATCCTCTGTTGAAGCCTGCAATACCGCCGACGTAACTCTTCCCGATAACATAGACTGACTCCTCTGTCTCAGGCTTGCTGTAACATCTGCTTATCTGCCCGCCGTAATTGTATCCGGCAATACCGCCGGAGGAATTACCTTCCACGTTATTGCCAAATACTTCCCCCGTGCTGAACATGGCTGATATTTCTTCCGCATCGTATGCAGCAGCTCCGTTACAGTCATCTATGACAATGTGAGAAACAACCGATCCGGCATCGGAAGGATCTTCGTAATACCGATCATAAACATAGCCGGCAATACCGCCGATATATGCTATATCATCGCCGGTTATCCTATTGCTTCCGGTTCCTTTCGTTGCGGTTTTAACCGTACCATAATTGGTACAATTTGTTACAAGGAAATCAACATCCCTGTTTCCGTTGACTATCTCTTCTGCTATCTCTTCTGCTGTTTCCCGCCCTGTATCTTTTCCAAAGCCAAAGCCTGTGAACAGAGCAGCCAGTTCATCATCTGTCAGCCCTCCATTTTCATCCTCTCCTTCATACATACCCTTTATAAATGCATAATCATTTCTGACAGCGCCTGCTATTCCACCGACTGCCTGCGCTCCGATAACCGTTGCTCGGTTAACAAGGTTTTCCATAATCTCAACATCGGAAAGAGCCTGGTCGCTTCCGGTCTTCATGCTGTAAACTGTTCTCTCTTTAGCATGAAGTCCGGAGGGAAGTACAATACCTGCCATACCACCCACATATTTACGCCCTTCCACCTTGCAGTTATCAGTAAGAGTAAGGTTTACAGCTTCACAGGCATTAACGCCAAAGAATCCACCGGTGAAATCACCGCCGGATACAGTAGCCCGGTCAAGCGTAATATTCCTGACCGTACCATAGTTACAATTTATGAATCCCGTAGGATGAAACGCGCTATACTCCCTGCCGTCTTCCTCGTCATATCTGATATTTATGTTCGAGATCACACTGTTACCGTTACCCGAGAGTACGTCATTTGCCCTGAGTCTTACCATACCGGGATATTCATCCGCATTGGATATTACACTCTTCTCTTTTCCTTCCTCAACTGTCTCTCCGGTTTTTTCCTGCTTAAGTCCTATACGATAGGGTACGACATCAACATCATCCGTATACAGAGCATTCCATTTGATATCATTTCTTATGTTGAAGCTGACTGAAGCAACGTCCGCATGTCCTGACCCTGCCGTTCCCTCACCGTTCTTTTTGATCACTATATCCTGCTTATCGTAATCAAGAGCCTCTATATACCTCATGTTATACAGGTGTCTGGTTCTCGTAACGGAATAGGAATGCCTGTTTACGATCCTGTATTCATCCGAAGCATCTTTCTTCTCTTCTTTACTTGTGGAATTTCCGCTGTCGGCAAAGCAGGTATTCTCCTTGTTATTTCTAAGAAAATCTATATTGTCTTTTGGTTCCGGACTCCTGTATTTTGTTGAATTACCTCCTTCAACCTTAACAAACACGTCATCAGGGGCAAGTCCGAACCTGAAAAAGCTCTGTGTACCCATGAAGCTGTTACTCTCCTCGGGGATTACAGAATCCTGTGCTTTGCCGTAATTTTCCGGACTTTCATAATACTTCTGCACTTCATCATTGTATGCCCTGTAGCTTTCCTGCGTCGCCGTAAGATCGATCATATCCAGTATTACGTGGATCATGGGCACCTGCGAACTGAGAGTGTTTATATAATTCCCGTTATGATCCGTTGCTTCCGACCATACTATCATGGGTACATAACCAAGTTCCACTCCGTTGCTGAGTTCTCCGCAGCCTATTTCCTGAACTCTTTTGGTTCCCCCTTTCCCGCTCTCATATGCAAGATCATATCTTTTTACTTTACAAAGGACAGGTTCAATACCTTCAGGTCCGTATAACACGCTGTCTCTGTTTTTTATCTTGCTTCCCTCAATCTCAATAACAAGCTCAGGCTTATTATCCTTATCAGCATCCAGAAGAGAAAGCGTATAATTCATCTGATTAACAGCTTCGGGCTCTTTGCTGATAATGAAGGTTGCGTACAAAGCCTCCTTGTTGTGAAGTGTTACTTCGTCAATAACGGGCTGTTTCCGGTTTGCTGTGGTCGTAGCCTTATACAGTGCTTCAACATCATAGTATCCAACCTTTCGTCCCCGTCTTATATCCTCAGTACGGTTGTTCTTTGTTACATCAAAAATACTGCCTGTATCCGCGTCGGGTTCCCCGGTGCTTCCGGCATATGTATACCTTTCATTTTTATCACTGTAGAAAACAGAAAAAACCTGTCCGTCGGCAGGTGTGAATTCGATACATATTGCTGCATTATTGAGTATTGACGGATCATAAATATATGATGACAGCAGCTCATATACCCAGTACTGTTCATCATTTTTTGTAAAACCGTTATTTAAATATGTGCTGTAATCTCCCTTGCCTGCACGTATGCTTATTATCCTGTCCTGGTATTTCTCCTCCGACTTACTGTTTTCCCAGATACTGTTTATCTCTTCCCTTGTATAACCGGACTCAACGAAGTGTTCGTTTGACGAATCCCCGTCATATACTTTCCAGTTCTTGCCTACGCCGAACTCGACCCTGTTTCCGTTAACGCTTCTGAGCCTGCTGATAACATCCATATCATCTTCAGTACTTCCGCCGGCTTTGTTGAAGTCAGGCTTCAGTGCCTTCTGCATCGCTTCCAGCCGGCCGCTCGCACTGTAATCATTCAACTGATTCTGGGCAGCAACAAAGAGAGTCTCGGCGTATTCGTTCTCACGATTGAAATCAGCCCAGTCTCTCCATGCAAGTATCCCGCCAACTGTGAGGCCTGCCATTATCGCTATTAATACCATAACGACTATCAGCTCAACCAGAGTGAAACCTCTGTTGTCCTTCACTTTCCGTGTTTTGCTGTTCTGTATTCTGTTTAAACTTATATCATCAATACGATGCACTCTGCCTGTTCTTCTCATTACATCCCTGTTCCCTGTTTACATCCTATAACCGGTAATAGCGAGACCGATCTATATCCTGTATCACACAATATCCTCACCACATCATATTGTTATGGCATGGCTCATCTTTTCAAAGTATCGATTTTACAGCATCATTAATAGACAGATGAGCATATATCACCATTCAGTATATCGGCATAAAAGCCCATTTTCATAACATAAATTATATCATTTTTTAGGGGAAATGTAACTATAATGTTTTATGTAAACATACCATCCACTTCTTCCCGAATGTCGTTCTTATTGTTGACGTTGTATTCTTTTTGAATATGATGGATTCGAGATAGATATGGCAACGATCCATATCCGTTAAGGAGCTGTTACTTACCTGCAAAAATAAGCACCCGCGAACGGGTGCTTATCTTTCAGTAAGATCAATTTTGTTCTTTACCGGTTTATTTATTCCTTCGTATTTTCATCATAGGTTCTCTTAGCTTCTTCAAAGCCTGCCTTTATACCTGCAAACCCTGCCTTGGCTACTTCCATTCCTACCTTTGCCACCTCGGCGCCGACCGAAGCAACTGCTTCTACCACCTCCTGGACTACCTCTACCGCCTTATCGGTGAATTCCTTGGCATCATCAGCCTTCTCCTTAAATCTCTCGCCGCTGTCCGAACTCTTGTCAGCCTTCTGAGCGATTGCAGCCTGCGCTGCCGCAAGCCTTGCGATGGGAACACGGAACGGTGAGCAGCTTACGTAGTCAAGTCCGATCTTATTGCAGAACTCAATGGATGTGGGATCACCGCCATGCTCTCCGCAGATACCGATGTGGAGCGAAGGATTTACCGGTTTTCCAAGCTTTATTGACATCTCCATGAGCTTGCCTACACCGGACTGATCCAGCCTTGCAAAAGGATCATTCTCGAATATCTTGGTATCGTAGTAGGAATCAAGGAACTTACCCGAATCATCTCTCGAGAAGCCGAAGGTCATCTGTGTAAGGTCGTTGGTACCGAAACAGAAGAAATCAGCCTCGCCTGCGATCTCATCAGCCGTAAGACATGCTCTCGGGATCTCGATCATCGTTCCAACCTCATACTTAAGGGATGAGCCTGCTGCCCTGATCTCCTCATCGGCTGTCTCAACAACTATTCTTTTGATCATCTTAAGTTCTTTAACATCACAGATAAGCGGGATCATGATCTCGGGCTTAAGATTCCAGTCGGGATGTGCGTCCGAAACCTTGATAGCAGCCCTTATAACGGCCTTGGTCTGCATCCTGGCTATCTCAGGATAGGTAACCGCAAGACGGCAGCCCCTGTGACCCATCATGGGATTGAACTCATGGAGCGACTGGATGTATTCCCTGATCTTCTCAACCGACTTGCCTGTATTGGCTGCAAGCTTCATAATATCAGCTTCCTCTGTGGGAAGGAACTCATGAAGAGGCGGATCGAGGAACCTTATCGTAACCGGACATCCTTCCAATGCCTCATATATCTGTTCAAAGTCACCCTGCTGGTAGGGAAGTATCTTATCAAGTGCCTTCTCCCTCTCCTCTACGGTGTCGGAGCAGATCATCTGACGGAAGGCTTCGATACGTGTTTCTTCGAAGAACATATGCTCTGTACGGCACAGACCGATACCTTCCGCACCGAGCTCACGTGCCTTCTTCGCATCTGCGGGAGTGTCGGCATTGGTACGGACCTTAAGTGTACGGTACTTGTCAGCCCATGCCATAACCCTTCCGAACTCGCCTGCTATCTGTGCGTCGACGGTAGGGATGATTCCCTTGTAGATATTACCTGTTGTACCGTCGATACTTATCTCCGAACCTTCGGTGAAGGTCTCGCCTGCAAGTGTGAACTTTTTGTTTGCTTCATCCATTACGATATCGCCGCAGCCCGATACACAACACTCGCCCATACCGCGGGCAACTACTGCTGCGTGACTCGTCATACCGCCGCGAACGGTAAGGATACCCTGTGCAGCCTTCATACCGGTGATATCCTCGGGTGATGTCTCAAGACGTACCAGAACCACCTTCTCACCTCTTCCGGCCCATTCCACGGCCGTCTCCGCCGTAAATACGACTTTACCGCAGGCAGCTCCGGGTGAAGCGCCAAGACCCTTGCCAAGAGGTGTTGCTGCCTTAAGTGCGGCAGCATCAAACTGAGGATGCAGCAGAGTATCAAGGTTACGGGGTTCGATCATTGCAACCGCTTCCTCTTCAGTCCTCATTCCGTCATCTACGAGATCGCAGGCGATCTTAAGTGCGGCCTGTGCGGTTCTCTTACCGTTTCTTGTCTGGAGCATGTACAACTTGCCGTGCTCAACGGTGAATTCCATATCCTGCATGTCACGGTAATGACTCTCAAGCTTGTGGCACACATCCTTGAACTGTTCGAATGCCTCGGGGAATTTCTCCTCCATCTCGGCTATCTTCATGGGTGTACGAACACCTGCAACAACGTCCTCGCCCTGTGCATTGGTAAGGAACTCACCAAACAGTCCCTTGTTTCCGGTTGCGGGATCACGTGTGAACGCAACACCGGTACCGCAGTCATCACCCATGTTACCGAATGCCATGGACTGTACGTTAACAGCGGTTCCCCAGGAATACGGGATATCGTTGTCACGACGGTAAACGTTTGCACGCGGGTTATCCCAGGAACGGAATACGGCTTTGACAGCCTCCATCAGCTGCTCTTTCGGATCTGTCGGGAAGTCAGAACCGATCTTTGCCTTGTATTCAGCCTTGAACTGGCCTGCAAGCTCTTTTAAGTCATCCGCTGTCAGATCGATA
>CAMORO010000023.1 GCA_946623875.1 uncultured Lachnospiraceae bacterium
TTCATTTTCTTTTACTTCTTCATTTTCTTTTACTTCTTCATTTTCTTTTACTTCTTCATTTTCTTTTACTTCTGCATCAGCTTCCTCTACTGCTTCTTCTTTGGCGTTTTTGTCTGTGTCCTTGTCGGTATCTTCAGCCTCCCCGGCATCTTTTACATAGAAATCCTCTACCTTTGTGTTCTTGTCCACAACAATGATATCAACATTCGAGAAGCCCTTCTGAGCCATCTTCTGCATCAGTCCCTGCATATCATTGCCGTCTCCGAGCTTAGAAAGCACAGATGCGATATCTCCGGTAACATCAACATTAGTGTTACCTTCATCATCGAACTCGATCTCAACCACTACGACCTCGGAACCAAGGTCCTCATAGTAGTCCTTGAGCTGATTCACCTTGGTCATCACAGATTTATTTTCACTTGCCGCCTTTGCGAACAGCACGACCATCCTGTCTTTATAATCGTCACTGCTTAAGTTCCCGTCCTTGTCATTAACGACAACCTTACTGTTGTTATCCTCTTTTGTCTTGGCATATGTATCGTTCCGGTTACCCGCAGCAACAAAAATGATCAATGCCATCAGAATCACAGCACCTCTTAACCCCCAATTTGTCTTGTTGTTTTTCATGTCTTCTCCCTCACTATAATGATTGTCTTGTTAACATAAAAAAAATGCAAAATCGCAAATAATTTCATATTCTGTTTTATTCTATCAAATAAATACAGATATTTCCAGTGTTTTTAAGGAATCTTTTTAAATTAAGATGTAATAAAAGGGACTGTTAAAAATATGCCGGTAGACATAACGCCAATATTTTGTATTGGCAGATCAGCGTTCGTCAATATATTGTAGAAATGATCCCGTCATAATCAAAAGTATCGCAGCAGCTTTGTATCCTTCCGATAACCTCAGCATCTGTGTCAGAAAGTCTGTAACCCTTAAGTTCTCCCAGGGCATCCTCTATTGCATCAATATCCATGTTTTCGGCGGCTTGTCGCACAGCCCTGTACACTTCCTTCATTATATATTCATCCGCCACAGGAACCTTATCATTATCAGAACCGTCGTTTACCGGTTCACCGTACTGTTCCTTCGCGCAGACATGCTTCAGCACATCCAGATAATGTCTGTATCCGGAAATAAAACCGTCATGGTTAGACTTAATATATAAGGTATCCCCCGCTTTACCTGCATTCTCAAGCTCCTGCGCTTTAGATGCGAACTCCTCCGCACCGATAATACGGGCCGAACTCTTTAGTGCATGCACTCTTATCGTGTAATCCTTATAATCCTTCTTATTATACAGATCATCTATCTCATCAGCCTTCGCTTCTATCGTATCGTAAAAAATACCAAGTGCGGATCTGTAACCGTCAATCGAGCCGCAATTACGGATTCCAACCAGGGCATCGATACCGTTCAGATTCCTGTAGCGCTCAGGCACTTCATCCTCTGCATCAGGCTCTTTCTTCTTATATATAAGCTTTTCATCCGGAATATACTCTGCCAGAAGCCTCTCCAACGCTTTTCCGTTCAAAGGCTTGCTCATATAATCATCAAAGCCTTCATTCATATAGTACTCTCTTGCACCGGATACCGCATTCGCAGTAAGGATTATACACGGCTTTACACTGTTTGCATTATCCTCCAACTGTTTGATCCTGTGAAAAAGCTCTATACCGTCCATTTCCGGCATCATATGATCAATCAGAAGTACATCATATTCGGATCCTTCGATCTTCTTCAGCGCTTCTTCCCCACTATGAGCGGTATCAACCTGTATCTGCGTCTTCTTAAGAAGTCCCGCTCCGACCTTAAGATTCATCTCAGCATCATCTACCATCAAAATCCGTGCATGCGGAGCAACATATGACTCTGCATATGACTCGTGGCCATCCTCTCTCTGCTTATTTATATCTCCGATAACTTCCTTCGCCAATACCTCCTGCTCAAGTTCGAAGTTGAACAACGAACCCTCCCCGTATACGCTTTTCACATTAAGCTTGCTGTCCATCAGGGCAAGGAGGCTCTGAACAATGTTCATACCCAGTCCGGTTCCTTCCACAGTACGGTTCCTGCGCACGTCTATACGTTCAAAGGCGGTAAACAGTCGTTCAATGTCCTTTTCCCGTATTCCGATTCCGGTATCTTCAACGCTTACTTCAATCGTTACGCTCCCTTCATTAAACGCAATAAGCCTGATACTCAGCTTTACATACCCCTGTAAAGTGTATTTAACGGCATTGGTAAGTATATTGGATATACACTGCTTGATCCTTACGGGATCTCCGAACAGATATCTGGGTATCGAACCGTCTACCTCCGTATACAGCTTTATACCCTTGCTTTCAGCTCTCGGCCTGGTTATGTCCACAATATCCCTAATAAGAGCTCCGAAATCATATCTCTCGGGTTCGATCTCCATCCTTCCTGCCTCAATCTTGGAAAAATCAAGAATATTGTTAACCAGCGATAAAAGCATATTTCCCGAACGCTGTATGTTCACGGCATATTCACGGATATTGTCCTCTTCACTTTCCCTGAGGATAAGCTCATCCATTCCAAGAACGGCATTGATGGGCGTACGAATTTCATGCGACATATTTGCAAGGAAGTTACTCTTCGCTTCGGTTGCATGCTGTGCTATCTGTTTCTCAAGCTCAAGTTCATGCACCATTGTCTTCTCGTAATATATGCAGTTCTCCCTGTGATTAAAGCCGTTATAAATCGCATAGGCCATCTGCCTGCAGCTGTCGTATCCGCAGCAGGTACAGTTTATGTTTCTCGAATCACCGGTCCTTTTATTCATGCTCAGGAATATTTCATCCAGCTCTTCCTCGGACGGCGTAACATAACCGCAGCTTTCCGAACGGTCGGTATATCCCCTCAGATAATCCTCAAGCCTGAGATTCTCAAACTGCTTATTGTAAGCCTCAAGCCTCTCCTTTGGAGTATCGCTTCTGGACCACGCATTTCCCTTCTGTTCCTTCTTTACTTCCTCCCTGATGCGAAGCAGATTGTACAGTGCTTCATCGGTATCCGCCCTCTCCGGATCCACAGCCGTACCGCATATACATCCGTTCTTACAGTTAAGTGCATCTATAAACAGAAACGGGGTATTCCCGTTCCCGATCACTTTTTCATTACGATGGAGCCACTCGTACAGATGCTTCTCACCCTCTACCTGCCGTATAAACACCTGATCTCCGAGGAACCATCTTACATTTTCGGCCAGGCCGCCCGGCGTTGGATAATACGAGCCGAGTCCGTATTCGATCTCGCTCTTTTCGGGGTTACCGGCAAGGTTGTTTGCACGCACATATTTCATCAGATGATCGAAGGTGACATTGTACTGCACCAGACCGGCATTGTGTTCATCATCTATTTCCATCTTCTTGGCAATGCACGGGCTGATAAAAGCAAATCTGTCCGTAATCCCCAGCTCCTTACGCGCATAAACAGCCGCACACATAAGAGGACTCTGAACAGGAAAAAGCTTGGGAATAAGCCCCGGAAGATAACGCTCCACGTAGGCAACCAGCGCAGGGCACGGCTGGGAAATCCCACCTGCAAAGCCGTACTTTTCCATGTAATTGATATAACCCCATGTGGTAATATCCGCTCCGAACGAAACGCTTATGATACGATTTACACCAAGCTCCCTAAGACCGCCGAGTACCTTCTCATACTCGTCCGGATAATTAGCCTTAAAAGCCGGCGCAAGCAAAACAGAGATCTTCTCACCGCTGCGAAGATCTTCAAAGAATCTGTCAGTGTCATCAAGAAATTCCCTCGCATTGTGTTCACATACATCAATGCAGCTTCCGCACGCAACACATTTGCTGCCGTCAACCACAATATGCGCCTTATCGCGCTCCTCCCGCGATACACACGCCCCTATGGCACTGCACACCTTAATGCACTTATTGCAACCTATACAATTATCATTGGTATAGACAATAGATTCCTTCATAATGTGAATTCACCATCAAAGCCGCCCTTACTATCTGCCGGAAAAAAAAACCTTCAACCAGCGCAAAAGATCGGGCCTTGATGTAGACTTGAGTATATATCCGTCAGGTTTAAGAGCTATAACCTGCTTAACGCTTTCGGCATCTCCTATACCGGTCAGAAATACAACGGGAATACCGGCAGTATCCGGTTCACTTCTCAGCATCCTCAGAACCTGCGGTCCGGTAGTTACCGGCATTTCGTAATCAAGGAGCACCAGATCGACCGTCTTCTTCATAAGGAAAGTCAGGGCCTGCATACCCGAAGTCACGATAAACACCTGGTAATCATCCTTGAGCCACTCCCTTACTATCCGTACATACGAAGGATCGTCATCAACAACCAGTATACTCCTGGCACTCATCCTGCTCGCTCGTGCCTTCAAAAGCTTATTAACTCCGTATACGAAGGCTTCCATATCCAGCGGTCTTATGAACCACTCGGTAACTCTTAATCCGGGAATGTCTCTGTGCAGGTCATTCCGTTCGGTATTCTCACAGATAACAAGAAGATCCTTCTCGGCCTCCTTGACAACATCATTTATATATACCAGCGATTCTATCATTGAATCAAGATCGCCGGCAATATATACGACGTAAACAGCCGATGATTCCTCAAACCGGCTGAGCTGGTTCACAAGTGGTGCCGAATATGAAACGTCAACTCCGGCATCGCTCAGCTTTCTTTCTATTCCTTTAACGATAATACCCTCGCTCATCGCAACCAGTACTACCTTATTTTGTCCAGCTTCCATCTATTTACCTCCGGAAATATCAGATCTTACGATGAGAATTCATCATTAAGGATACCACGAAGTGGTGGAGTCCTTATGATACTGCCTGTTCTGAACAATTACATTTTATTAAAATATCATAAATATGTAAAGACAATATTGGAAGTTAATCCTTATCATTAAATGCACATCGATGTACACGATTGTATTTCAATGTACATTTATAACCGTTCAGAACAGGTCGGAAGGCCCCGGTCCGATCGCATTCATTGCTATTCGTATTTACGTTTTGACCCGAAAAGACTGTTAAGATCAAAGCAGCGCACATTTGTCCACGAGCGGTTGATCCTCTCATTGCTCTCGTCATCGAAGCAGGCCATTACCACAGCCCGGTCAAGTACTGACATCGGAGGATACTGTGCAAACAACTGTCTGTCGAGCTGATTCTCTGTAGTTATAACGGAATATTTCTTATTCGCCTCATCCGTATCTGCTTCAAAGAAATACCCGATCTCACTATATTCAACAAGCTCAGCATCTTCTTCATGAGTCTCTTCTTCCTGAGGATCATCCTCCGAAGCATCAGCAGCGGTCTCCTCATCTTCTGCCTCTTCTTCATCCTCAGCCGCATAACACCAGTTAAGGTAGTCAAATACAGTATCCGAGTCACCCCCCGATATAACTGAGGTATACCCGATATAATACATATTTCTGACAACATTCTCCGGCTTACTTAAGTAATTCACAAAGGCTTCGGCCACATGCTGCTTCCGTGTATCCTGTTCTATCCCGCTCTTTAACATCACCCAGCCGTCAAACCACAGGTTGGTGCATTCCTGTGGTACTGCATAACACAGCTCAACTCCGTCTTCCTCAGCCTGATCCAGAGTATATACCGCATCTCCGGACCATTGTTCATTGGCAACAACCTTACCGGTTACCATGTCGGCCTTACCGCTGTCCGTCTCAAATGAATAGACATTATCCTTGGCGTTGGCCAATATATCCTCAATACTGTTAACGGTATCGACATCCGTACTGTTTATGATCTGTGAAAGCCTTTCATGATAATCGGGTGAATTAATGAATTCATCAGAAGTTATCTCATCATAAAAATGCACTCCCGCAGCCGCGAAGAACGCATCCCTCACACTGTCCTTAATGGTGATCCTCCGGTAATAATCCCTGTTAAGCAGGATATTCCAGTGTGAGGCTTCCTCCTTTGTTACCTCATCCGGATTATATACGAACCCGAGTGTACCCCACATATATCCTGCCGCATACTTCGATAACGGCTCTCCCTCTATTGAAAGATCGTCAAATACAGACCGGATATATGGCGAAACCCCGTTCTCGTAGTAATTGTTTTCATCATAAGCATTTCGAAAATCAGACGAATACGGTACAAGCATGCCCTCGCGCATCAGCTTCATGATCATGTATTCCGACGGGCAGACCACATCATAAACATCTCCTATGGTAAGCTGATTGTACAGATCCTCATTGGTACCGAAGGTAGAGTACTCAACCTTAACCTGCACGCCGTAGGTTTCCAGGTACCAATCCTCAAAATCATTTATAAGGTTATTTCTGCCGATTATTTCAGTTCCGTCATCAAGCTCAATAAGTTCATCCTCGCCCCAGTCGCCCTCGTCGATATACTCCTCCCAATTACTCACCCTGAGTGTTATCACATCGGATTTATTCCCGGAGCATCCGCCAAGACAGGTTATCATGACTGCACAGGCAATAATACAGGTGACGGCAATGCGGCCAGGCAGCTTTCCTCCTCTCATACCTCATCACCCCCATCCTCTTCTTCGTTTGCCCTCAGATTTGATACCATTACGACACCGACAACTATAACAAACATAACTGCGGACAATGCCCACAGGGCTGTCTTGATCGAGGTATGCGCTCCTCGTGTGGCATTTACGACATATGTGCTGATAGTATCGAAAGTAGCCGGTTTGGTATATGTTGCTATGAAATAATCGTCAAGTGAAAGAGTTATCGCGGTCAGGAAGCCCGATACTATTCCGGGTTTTATCTGAGGAAGCACGACCTTTCTTAATGCAAGAGCCGGATCGCATCCCAGATCCAGTGCTGCCTCATACAGTGAATTGTCCATCATCTTAAGCCTTGGCATTACCGAGAGATAAACAAAGGGTGTACAAAGAGCTGTCTGAGCTACCACCAGCGGTATATATGTATCCTTATCCAAATGCAGGAGCACGATCATGAAGATACAGATGGAAAAACCCGTCACAACATCTGCGTTGACCACGGGAATCTGGTTCAGCACCTCAATGGTTCCGCGAAATCCCTTTCTGCTGTAGAACGAGCCTATGGCTCCTATCGTGCCAAGCACAACCGAAATGCATGCAACAACGACAGCCAGTGACACAGTTCCGAACATCATCTCAAGAAGTTCAGGCTCGGTAAACAGAGTCACGTAATTCTGTAAAGAAAAACCCCTTACAGCACCTATCATTGTGGACTCGGTAAAACTGTAGAATGTCAGTATCAGTATAGGCAAATAAAGGAAGGCAAGCACCAGCCATATCACAATATGCTGTCCATATTTTTTCATAGTCAAGCCTCCTCCTTTGTCATTATCTTATCGGTGATTATCGTGAACAGACCGATGAACATCAGCAGTATAGCCGATATTATGGAACCATTGTTCCAATCGTAGGCATTGAAATAACTTCCTATAAGGCTTCCCATTATATATGTGCTGTTGTAGACCATATCCAAAACAACGTAATTGGTCATCGCAGGCAGAAATACCATGGTTATACCGCTTACAATTCCGGGAATTGACAACGGAAGCACTATCTTAAGCATCACCTGCGGAAAGGTCGCCCCAAGGTCATGTCCGGCCTCGATCATCGATTTATCAAGCTTGGTAAGTGCATTAAACAGCGGCATGATCATAAAAGGCAGGAAATCATACACCATGCATATGACCGTATTCACAAAAGGATAATAGGCAAGATTACCCTCGATAAGTGTGAGTATTTCCTTAAGCGCCGTGATCCTGAGCGTAAAATTGATCCACATCGGAAGCACAAATACCATCAGGAACGAATGCCTGCGTGCATACCGGCCTTTGGCAAGAATATAGGCCACGGGATATGCAAGTATCAGACAGATAACCGTTACAAATACCGCGATCACCAGCGAATACACAAGCGTACCCATTGTTCTGCCGTTTGTAAAAAACAACACAAAATTAGTGAAAGAAATATTACCCTCTTCATCGGTAAAACCATAGTACAGTACCACCAGAAGAGGCATCACCACAAAAAGGATCAGATATATGAAGTAGGGAAACGCCAACTGTTTCCTGTCAAACCATGATCTTTTCACGCTTCCTCTTCCTCCTTGATCCTGAACTTCATCTTCGCCTTAGGAATAAGAACACTGACCTTATCACCCTGATTCCACAGATCCTCGTCATCAACCACGTAATCAATCTCACTGTCCGTCCTTATCGTATAACTGTAATGGTCACCGATGTAATAGAACGACACGATCTTACCGACAACATCACCGGCTTTGTCATCATCGGACATTTCGGCATATTCCGGACTGAAGAAAGCAACAACCTTCTTCCCCTGATAATCAATTGCCGTTCCGTTTTCATCAACCAGTTTGCCCTTTGATACCCTGGAATCCGGAAACAGCTTATGAGCATCAACAAAAAACGCAAAATCCCTGAACACAAGATACAGTCCTCTTCCGTCCGAAAAACCGTCAATGACGCCTTCGTAATTATTTATGGTCATATCGTAAGGAATGATATGTATATCGTCCGGGAGTATATGAAGCCCCACAGTGGTTCCGGGCTTGTAATGCGAAAGACAGTGTACCTCCATCTCATACTGCCCGCACTGTACAAAGGTTATGTAGAAGGTGCCCTTGAAATCAGCGCTTGTCACCTCTCCCGTGAGCTGTCCCTCACCCGGTTTTACAACGGAAACATCCTCAGGCCTTATCACAGCCTCGATCTTCTTACCGTTTTCGTAATCATCCACGCACTCAAACTGCGCACCCGCAAAGGATGCCTTCATCTTCCCTGTCATAACACCGTTAAATATGTTACTCTCGCCTATGAAGTCGGCAACAAATACATTGGCAGGCTCGTTGTATATCTCCTCGGGAGTTCCCACCTGCTGTACCTTGCCGTCGGCGATAACGACTATCTTGTCGGACATTGTAAGAGCTTCTTCCTGATCATGCGTAACAAAAATAAAGGTTATTCCGAGACGCTTATGCATGTTCTTAAGCTCCAACTGCATCTCCTTACGCATCTTGTAATCGAGCGCACTTAAAGACTCATCAAGAAGCAACACCCTCGGTTCGTTTACAACAGCACGTGCTATCGCTATACGCTGCTGCTGCCCGCCGGACAGAGTCGTAATGCTCCTCTTTTCAAAACCTTCAAGATCAACCAACTCAAGCACGTCTGAAACCTTCTTATCTATTTCCCCTTTCGGGATCTGTTTAAGCTTCAGTCCGAATGCTATATTGTCATACACATTAAGATGCGGAAACAGCGCATACTTCTGAAACACGGTATTTACCGGCCTCTCATTTGGCGCAAGCATGGAAATATCACTGTCATCAAGCAGTATCTCACCCGCAGTAGGCTTGTCAAAACCTCCTATCATCCTGAGTATTGTCGTCTTGCCGCAGCCCGACGGACCGAGCAGTGTAACGAACTCACCCTCATTGATATCAAGGCTCAGATCCTCTATGACATTGGTTTTCCCGTCATATGACTTACTTACATTATTAAGCCTTATTATAGTTTTAGCTTCAGCCATCTTGTTTTCCTCTTCCGTTTTCCATATTAAAAAATCCGTGCCGGATCATGTTTTAATCCATCACGGATCTTACAGAATCTCATTATTGCACAGTAGATTAAATATATCATACTTTATGTGATTCTGCTATATATATTTATGTTCCGATCATGTGATCGGCATTGTCTGCCGGCACAATGCTCAATAGGACAGTCTGAGTATATCATATATCCCGTCCCACATGATCCACCGGCCGTTCAGACGGACTACCGTAAAGTCCTTATACTCAACCGACGACACCGGACCGTCCTGCATGCTTCCCGTTACCGACTGTACGCATCTTAACCTGTATCCCTTTGTGATCCTCGGGTGTCCGAGAACATCCGTAAGCTCTGTAACAGCCCCCGTCAGGTCACTGTTACCGGACCTTGCAAGAGAGGAATTGCCTATATCATTTATTATTCCCGACAGCTCCGCCCTGCAGCTGTTAAGTTCCGCCGGGCTAAGAGGCGATGTACTTTCTATTGCAACCCGGATCCGGAAATCCTCTCCGTACTTAAGACAATTGTCCTGATACCTCATCTCAGACTGCATTACGGACTCATTGAGACCTTTTACGTAATCATCCGATCGTCTGAGCAGCATACGCAACTGCTTAAGTTCCCCTGACGCCACACCGTTTCCGTAAGCCGTACTTCTGTCTTCTCCGTCATAGCTGCGTTTATTGCAGTATTCCTCATATATCCGTACGGGAGTCCGGTAATTGTTGTTTACCGCCTGTATTGCCATGACTGCAACTATAACAAGAACGATCAGAGAAGCAGCCAGACTTATCAGCAGCCTGTTCTTTTTCGACAGTCTCTTCTTCCTGACTATCCTCAGTCTGGTTACCCCGGTTATTTCCGTTTCTTCACCGGCTTCGTTGTGATCCGGTTCATCATCGGTATCCGCGAAAGGATCTTCCCGGTTGAGCTCATCAAGCAGCCTCTGTGCCGCTTCATCGTCAACGGGCTTATTTCCCTTACGCTTTTCATCCAGGATGATGACCCGTTTGAATTCCTTATCATCCGCCATTTATCTTTATTCCCGCTCAGGAGCCGGTCTCTATGGTGTACCAGCTTCCCTTTCTTGACTTGCTGACCTTTATCTGCTGTCCGATAGCTTCCTTAAGCTCATCCCTGTGGCTTATGATACCCACCAGCTTATTGATCCCCGACAGCTCCACAAGTATCTCCATTGCATTGTTTATGGATTTCTTATCCAGCGTACCGAAGCCCTCATCTATAAACAGTGCATCCATCTGTATTCCGCCAAGGCTTGACGAAACCGTATCTGACAGACCGAGCGCAAGACTCAGCGAAGCCTTGAAGCTCTCACCACCCGACAGATCCCCGACAGGTCTTGTGTGACCGGTATAATTGTCTATAACCTCCAGATCCAGATATGTATTGCTCCTTCTGTCGACCGCCTCCTCACGACGCCTGAGTTCATACTGATGATCGCTCATCGGAAGAAGCCGTCTGTTGGCTGCTGCGATTATCCTGTCGAAGCCTTCGGCCTGAACATACTGCTCAAGCGTGATCTTCCCGCCTCTTGTCTGGCCGCTCACCAGCTTGTACAGTCTGTCACA
Source organism: uncultured Lachnospiraceae bacterium (assembly GCA_946623875.1). Classification (GTDB taxonomy): domain Bacteria; phylum Bacillota; class Clostridia; order Lachnospirales; family Lachnospiraceae; genus UBA2868. The sequence goes on from CAMORO010000023.1 coordinate 11,189, forward strand.
GATAGTATAATCCTTGGCCGCTCTTTCGAAGCCCTGCTTCAGCTCCGTTATATGTACCTGTTTGTCACGGTTTATCTTAAGACGGTATTCCATCTCATTCATATCTTTGCGTTTGGCTTCCACCGACCGTCCCATTGCATCAACCATTATCCTGAGACGTTTTATATCAACATCCTCCTTGCCCTCAGCATCTTTTCTGGCCTGTTCAAGAAGCTTCAGATTGGCAGCATCATCCTGCATGAACTTGTCAACCCTCTCCTGTTTCCTGTCTATTTCCTCAACATCCTCTATATGGTCAAGTACCTCCCTGATCGTTGAAAAACCTTTGTCCTTAAGAACTTCATTCAGCTTTTTCCTCAGCTTCTCATCCTCGGAGCTCATTTCCCTTAACTGATCCGTCAGGGTCTTTATCTCAGTCGATACTGTCGTGGCAGTAACTTCGGCTGCCTCCTTCTTCTCCCTTGCCTTTTCGATACTGTCAAGGATCTCCGCTGCCTCCACATCAAGCCTAAGCATCTTATCCCTTGCATTTTCCCAATCAGGATATTTAAGATCCTCAAGCGTCTTAAGAGTTGCCCTTCTTGCAGTGATCTCCATATCCTTGAGCTTACGTTTCTCGTCAACCTCCTTCATCTCATCGGTCAGGGCCGTAAGCTCGGTCTCAGTTGACTTCTTAAGGTTCTCCCTCGTTTCTTCAAGCTCAACGCAGGCCTCTTCTATTTCCTTTATCAGCTTCTCATTCCTGTCATATTCATCCACAAGAATATCCTTGGCCTTAACAGTCCGTTCGATAAGCACGTCTATATCATCGGTTTCATCTTCGTATCCAAACATCGGATCCTTAATACAGTCCTTCATGTCCGACTTAAGATGCTCTTCCATCTGTTCAAGCGCCGACTTTACCGATTCTGCGGCAGTCAGGGCTTCATTCTTTATTTTCTCTTTTTCTTCCTCATCCTTCCTGAGTTCATCAAGTTTTTCTTCCGTGATCATATCATCCGGAAGAGTAGCGGGGTCGGGATGATGCGTGGAACCGCAGACCGGGCACTTCTCTCCCTCGACAAGAAGTTTGGCAAGGATCCCGGCCCTTGAGTTCTCAAGCATTTTTTCCGCATTTTTCCTTGCTTCGGATGAAACATCGAAATCTTTGCGGGCTTCCTCATATACATCCTGCCTGTCCTTAAGCTCTTCAACCTTATCCTCTCTGGCGCAGATATCCTTTTCCACCAACGTACGTATCGAATCATACAGTATGAGCAGCTTCTCTCCCTCGGCCTTTGTCTTTACAAGTTCTTCGGGTTTATCCTTCAGATCATCGGCCTTCTGTGTCAGTTCTTTTATCTTCTCCTTAAGCTCCTTCTCCTTCATTTCAAGCTCGGTATACTGCTCTGCATACTTCAGGGCTTCTTCTTCTATTCCGGCAAGCTCTTCATTAAGCTGGTCGCGGAGCTCATACCTGTCCTTGTTATCCCTTATCTTATCCGCCTTCTTCTTAAGCTTTTCGGCATCGGGCAGTTTCTTCTCTTCTTCCAATAACTTTTCGGCCGTTTCACGTGCCTCATCATTTAACTTAATGAAACTCTTCTTCTTTGCTTCTATATCGCGCTCGGTACGCTCAACATCCTCGGACTTATGCTTCCACGTAAGATAATGCGGATACACTTCCGAAACCGCTATCCTCTGTTTCTTTAACCTGGATTTCAGATCACGCATTTCAAATTTCGCGGCGTCAAGCTCCTTCCTTTCTTCTTCAAGCATCTTAAGCTTCTCAATAGCCTGATTGTTCATTTCCGCGATCGCAAGCATCTTATTGTTGGAATCAAACTCGTCCTCAGCCTTCTTTAATTCCTTCGCATCCTTCATTTGCTTAAGTTCATCCCATCTGATGAGCTTCACCACGATATCGTTTATTTCATTCAGATTGTACACACTTCCCGTTTCGGATGCATTATCCTGCAGCGTCTTAAGCTCCTCCTTAAGCTCATAGTCACCCGTGGGGATCACATCGGCAAAATACTGTACGATGCTGTTCTCATTCTTCTCCTTTAATGCCCTTGCATTCTTCATTTTTTCGGACAGGATACTCTCGATGTTCTTGAATTCATCCGTACGGAAAATGGTCCTTAATATCTCGGTTCTTTTCTCTGTATTTGAATTAAGAAGACTCAGGAACTCATTCTGTGCTATCATGGCTATCTGCATGAACTGCCTCGCATCAACATGAAGCAGCTCATTAATGGCCGCATTAACCCTGGTCTTACCCTCCTCAGTCCTGCCGTCGGGATAATACAATACCACCTTCTCCGGTTCCTCCGTGAGCTTACCGTTCCTGTTTATCCTCTCATATGAAGGCTTCCTGAGAACATGATACGGCTTACCGGCATGAGTGAAATAGAAATCGACAAAGCTGTCCGCCTTATCGTCCGCATACTCGCTCCTTAAGTTCTTTATGCCTCTGTACCTGCCGCTCACCGTCCCGTAAAGCGCATAACAGATGGCATCAAAGATCATGGTCTTTCCCGCACCCGTATCACCGGATATCAGGAACAGACCCTTTTCCTCAAATTGTTCGAAATCTATATCAGGCATTCTTCCCGCATAAGGACCGAAGGCACTGATGATAAGCTTAACCGGCTTCATTCAACACACCCGCTTCCTTTGCCACCTCTTTGATCACTCTCAACTCTCCGCTGGATATATTACATCCGTACATCATCCCGTAAAACTCGGAAACCAGCTCGTCAAAGGACTTGTTTTTAATACTTACATCAAAATCACTCTGTTCAATGCTCCTTGTATGCGAATTGTCATAGTCGAGCTTAAGGGTATAAGGATAGAACTGCCTGAAGATGTTCATCGCATCATTCTGCACCTCTTCGTCAGTGAGAGTTACATAGATATAGTCCTTGGGCGACATAATGCTCTCTCTCTTAAGAAGCTGGAGCATGGGCCCCTTAATATGCCTCAGATCCCTCAGCGGTTCAAGCGGTATGAGATCGATATGGGTATCGCCCTTCTCTCCCATGGTCACAAGCGGAACCGACTTCACATTGTTCACTTCGCTTATGGAATACTTGAGAGGAGATCCGGCATACCTTATCTCATTCCGGTTCACCCTCTGGGGTGAATGTATATGTCCCAGCGCAACATAATCAAAATCATCAAACAGATCACAGCCTATCTTCTCGACCGTGCCGACCATATGTGTTGCCACACTCTCGGAACCGGCCAGCGCAGGATCTGACGTATGCCCCACCACGAACTGATGTGCAACGAGTATATTCCGCCTTGTCTTGTCTATATTCGCATGTTCCAGTATGACACGCACGGCATCCTCATATGTCGTGATATCATCATCGGGATAGAAGGTCTTAACCTGCGACGCCTTCACATACGGCAGCAGATATATGTCAACATCCCCGTAGCAGTCTGTAACAGTCTGCTTGTACAGCCTGCCTTCATACCTTGAACTGATAAATACCTTACTGCTCTTAAACAGGGCACTTCCGTAACCGATCCTCTCCTCCGAATCATGATTGCCGCCGATTATGAATGTCTTAACCTTAAGCTCAACAAGCTTGTTAAGGAAATCATCCATGAGCCTTACCGCCGCTTCCGAAGGCACGGCACGGTCGTAGACATCACCGGCAACAACCACCGCATCCACCTCCCGATCCTCAATTATCTTGATGATACGCGACAGGATATACCTCTGATCATCAATAAGATCCATATCGCAAAGGTATCTTCCCAGATGAAGATCGGCCAGATGCAGAAAGGAAAAAGTCTTACTTACAAGATAGACATCCTTACATTTGGTACACTTTATCTTCTTACCTGTCCCCTTAACCTTGAACTTGCGGTTACACTTGGGACAAACATACATTGAATAATCCATGGCGTTCCTCTGATCATACAAATGAAAACCTGTCTCATCGCAGGATCTTTATGTATTTCTTACATATCTAACAGTATATACGAATTTGTCCATTCTGACAAATATAGTATGGTAATTTTAGCGTATTTTTGTTACAATTATTGACAGTGGTATAAAGTATTGGAGGAATCATATGAAGAAAATATTATTTGTAGCATCCGAGTGTGTTCCGTTTATTAAAACAGGCGGTCTGGCGGACGTTGTGGGCTCACTTCCCCAGTGTCTTGACAAGAGATATTTCGACTGTCGTGTTGTTATCCCCAAATATATGTGTATATCACAGGAATACAGGGATAAGATGGAATATGTCGGTCACTTCTACATGGATATGGATAACAAGACCCTGTATGTGGGCATCATGAAGCTCGAATATCAGGGCATAACCTACTATTTCGTTGACAATGAGCACTATTTCTCAGGCCCCAAGCCTTATGGAGATATCTTATGGGATATTGAGAAGTTCTGCTTTTTCTGCAAGGCTGCACTGTCAATCCTTCCGGTTGTCGGTTTCCAGCCCGACGTGGTTCACTGCCACGACTGGCAGACGGGTCTCATCCCGGTTTTCCTTAAAGAGAGGTTCCATGAGGGTGAATTCTTCCGCAATATGAAGTCCATCATGACGATCCACAACCTTAAGTTCCAGGGCAAGTGGGATGTCAAGACCATCAAGGCATATTCAGGGCTTCCGGATTACTATTTCACTCCGGACAAGCTCGAATCATACAAGGATGCCAACATGCTTAAGGGCGGTATCGTATTTGCCGATGCCATTACTACCGTAAGTGTTACATATGCCGAGGAGATCAAAACACCTTTCTACGGCGAGGGTCTCGACGGCCTGCTGAAGGCAAGGAGCGACAGTCTCCGCGGTATCGTTAACGGCATTGATTACACCGACTACAATCCAACTACGGACAAGTTCATATCATTCCCTTATGATGCGCGTGATTTCCGCAAGGAGAAGCTCAAGAACAAACGGGCTCTGCAGGAGGAATTGGGACTTGATAAGGACGACAAGAAATTCATGCTCGGTATCGTAAGCCGTCTTACCGATCAGAAGGGCTTCGACCTCATCGCCTACATAATGGATGAACTGTGTCAGATGGATCTTCAGGTTGTCATCCTCGGTACAGGCGAGGAACGCTACGAGAACATGTTCAGACATTTCGACTGGAAATACGGCAACAAGGTTTCAGCCAACATCTATTACTCCGAGGGTCTCTCTCACAAGATCTACGCCGGTGCGGATGCTTTCCTGATGCCGTCACTGTTCGAACCCTGTGGTCTGTCACAGATCATGGCCCTGCGTTACGGCACTATCCCGATCGTTCGTGAGACAGGCGGCCTTAAGGATACGGTTGAACCCTACAACCAGTACGAGAGCACGGGAACAGGCTTCTCATTCGTCAACTACAATGCGCATGAGATGCTGGGTACCATCCGCTACGCATACGATGTGTACACCAATCACCGCCGCGAATGGAACAAGATGATCGACCGCGCAATGGCCAAGGACTTCTCCTGGAGCGTAAGTGCACTTCGTTATCAGGAAATGTACGACTGGCTGATCGGCTGACAAGTCAGGGCTGTGTATTGTACAGATACAAATATCAGACATAAATATGCCCCGGGGAGCGCATACACTCACCGGGGCTTTTCTGTACTTTCAATTTGTTGACACTCACACATTTACAATTATCCATCTCACAGATCTGCCTTTACAATTTCCATAAGGGCTCTGCTCGCACTGTTACCGTTCATTTCACGAACAATACGGTTAGCCTGATTGGAAATCACCTGTTCGAAATAATTACGTACGGAACGGGCATTTCCGAAATTCTCTCCCTCATAATATCTGAGCTGTGATATACGCTCCGCAATATATTGATACAAAGCGGGATCCACTTCATAATCCTGACCCCTGCAATACTTTAAGAATATCTGTGTAAGCTCTTCATCCGAATAGTCATTGAAATAAACATATTTATTGAACCTGGATTTCAGTCCCGGATTGGAATTGATGAAGCGTTCCATAAGCTCGGGATAACCCGCAACTATGACAACCAGCCGTTCCCGGTTATCCTCCATAAGCTTGAGCAGAGTGTCTATGGCTTCCTGTCCGTAATCACCCTCGCGTTCACTCACGAGCGTATAAGCCTCATCTATGAACAGAACACCGTCCAGGGCCGACTCCACCACTTCACGTACCTTCTGTGCGGTCTGCCCCATGTAGCCTGCTACCATTCCCGCCCTATCGGTTTCAATAAGATGTCCTTTATTCAGAATACCGAGCGACCGGTATGCCTGCGCCATTTCACGGGCGATGGTGGTCTTCCCCGTCCCGGGATTACCCGAAAAAACCATATGGCGCGATATCTCGGCGGACTTTAGCCCTCTGCTCTGCCTTGCCTTCTGCACCATCATGAGGTTGACCATATCATGAACTTCCTTCTTGACACCGTGCAGTCCGATAAGGGAATCAACCTCGGCAAGTATCTCGTTGACATCCTTTTTCTCTGCACTGTCCGCATATGGATCAGGTGCTTCACCGTCCATTTCTATGCGAACGCGCCTCTGTCTGTTGCCATCGCCGTTTATAAGCTCATCATTCTCTTCTATCCTGCCGATGTACTCAAGACACATATTGTAGAAATGTTCAAGCAGCATAACCGAATATCTGAGTCTTGCACCGTCACAGTTGATGATAAGCTTGCCTATGAGGAGAAAGGTATCCAGTACCTCCCTTGTACTTACAAGATAGCATTTGCCCCCCATATTCGCATCCTTTTCACCCTTCGCGATCATCTGAATGCTCTGCGGGACGTTGCGTATTATCGAATCCTCACCGATAACATCCGAACCATAGCTGTCCTTAAGCATCTCTTCATCAACAAGTATCCTGAAGATAACATTTATTGTCATGATCTCCGCATCGGAAAACTTCCCGTCACTACAGCCCAGAAAATATGCCATGTTCAGCGCGTCGGACCTCAATATGTTATACAGTTGATCCTCATCATTATTATTTATTTCGCTGCCGTACATCGTACAGATATTACGGCATTTTTCAAGCGCCTCAATAACCGGCTCCATATTTCTCCCCTGACTCAATTATATTTACGGCTACAGACGGTAACTATTTTGCAGTTACTATAGATTTACATTAAACAGGTTTCTGAGTACATTGCTTACGTCCGAGCTGTCCGCCTTGATCTGGGCAGCTTCATTGATATTTGAAAGATCCTCAAGCTCGGATATATCACTGTAATTGTACGCTATCGTATACACGGGTATACCGAGTCCGCCGACAACATCATCCACGCGGTCGTATTTGTATCCGTTGTTCTGCTCACCGTCTGTCAGCAGAAAAAGCATAAGCTTGGCATCCGGAATGTTCTTTTCCGCTTCCTTAAGCATATTCATTCCGACAAGAAGCGCATCATACGTAGCTGTGGAACCGCCTGCATTGAGGCTCTTGACTTCTCCGGCGAAATATGCCCTCTGAGTAGCGTCAAACTGTGCCACAGGAAGATTGACGGTAACATCATCCGAGTAGCTGACAAGACCTATATAATGCTCCTGCCCGATATACGGCGAAGCGGCTATCAAGGATTCCTTCAGCGAATTGAGCGGTTCGCCGTTCATCGAACCGGAAATATCGGCAACAAATACGGCAGCTATCGGACGTCCGCCGTTCTTATTCTGCTTCCATACCTTCTGGGCAGCCAGATAGTCCCTTCCGTCCATTCCGGTATCCTGCGCTTCGTATTCATTGTGAAGGTTGAAGCCCTTTCTGGAAGCAAGTGTCTGCGACTGTTCGGACAGGCAGTACTTAACGAACTCATCAACGGCTTCCCTCTCTTCCTGCCCGGTCCAATCAAATACATATACCGGGTGATCATGCCTTATTCCTACGGGAGTATAGATGTAGTTCTTAAGCTCCGGAGTGTTTATATATGCCTGCTCCTCCATGACCATTGCATTGATAACTCCCTTAGCCGCCTGATTCCTGAGCACGGCCGTTGTATAGGCAACAGGCGGTGATTTCTTCTGATACTCAAGCAGGGCCTGTGTAGCGGCATCCGACAGAGGATCGTTCTCATCAAAGGATGCAAGCATGGCACACAGAACGTTAAGACCCGTTGAGCTGGTATATGGATTGGTGTAGGCAAATACCAGATCTCCCTCATTTGCGGCCGTCAGAACATTCTTGACCGTAACTTCCTTATACTTGGTGATAAAGTCATCATAGACGCTTTTCTTGATAAGTATTCCGGCAGTATTTCCGGCTATCCTGTCTGCGACCCTCGTCGTTTCATAACCGGAAGCATCTAGCATCTTCCCCCATGCCTCGTTACTCGGGATAAACGCGTCCGGAGCATACCTGTCGTTCAGGATATAGGTCACCACCTCTCCGGAGGTGATCTTTCTTACAGATACCGATACCGACTTGTTATTGACCTTGTGATTCTCGCTGTTGAACTTCCTTGCAACCTCATTCAGCCAGTCATCGGGCGCATCGGCCGACAGCTCGGTAGCCGCCGCTATCTCCACATCAATACTTCCGTTGCCCTGAACCGTTATGGGGAAGGTATCGATGTCCGCCAAAGCATCCGCTTCCGATATTTCGTCCGAATAAATGTCGAGTACGGGATCCTTCTTTGTGGTAACGTCAACCTTTGTCAAAAGGCTGGCCATCTCCTTCGCGGCATCCTCTTCCGACAGTGTTTTCTTACGACCTTCACTTCTTACTCCGCATCCTGCAAGAAGCAGTGTTATACACAATGTTATCGCAATGATCCTTTTCATAATCTTACAGCTCCTTCCTCCTGACTTATCTGATGGGTTATGGCATCCCTGTACATACTTATCTCCTCTTCACAATTCTGCTCTCCCTGTCTGTTAAGCAGATCAACCAGTGAATTCATAAAGTTCTTGGTAAGCTCAAGCAGCTTCTGGTTGTTGCCGGCGCATGCAACACCCTCTTCAAGCAGCGCAGTCCTGTCAGCACTGTTCCTCTCGTCAAGAATAGTCATACGGTTCAACAGCTTACGCACATTACGGCACATATGCTGCTCCACATGATCCAGAAGCTCCTCTGTATCCCTGAGGGCATCCGCACCGTTATCATCAAGCAGTGTCTTAAGCTTCTGCTGAAGCTCATCCATAACCCTCATCGTGGTGAGCACCAGACCCAGCATCTTCCTTATATCTTCATCGCCCGTTTTATGTAGATTGCTCTCAACATTATCCTGAAGCTGCTTCGGTGACAAACGCCCGTCTACATTAAGGACAGGCGTATGATGTTCGGATTTGGTTGGCTTCGGTTTCGCCTTTAAGCTTTTGATACAGTTAATGATAAGAGCCGCACCCGATGCTGCGAGCGCCGCGCCAAAGACGCCAAGCAGTGCCCTGTATCCGAATAACCTGAAATAGATCACGATATCATTCCTGAATGCAAACACCATAAGCTCCAGAAGCGCCGAGGCGGCCACACACGGTATAAGAATCCTGTTCTTCACTGTAATTTCCTTCCGGTCATTAGTCATAAGGGATCCACCGCCTTATGACTGTTCTCAACTTTCATAATCACATAATCTGCTTTACACTACCAAGCTTACTGTAAGATTCCGACAGCGAATCCTTTATATTCCTTAATTCATTACGATCCCGTTCAAGCACGGATATCTGTTGTTCCAATACGGCCACTGTTATGTCCGCATCCTTCATAAGCCTGTCATCCGCCTTCACATCTTCTATTAGGGAACGGATACGCTCCGTCTGTTTGGTTATCCTATCCTCAAGATAACCAATACGCGGTATATACAGCGGAAACTGTGAGTGCTGTTCCTTTTTAACGCTCTCCCGGATATCGCTTATCAGCCTTGACACAGCTTCCGCTATCGACAGTACCTGTGTCGGGCATTTATTTATTTCCTCAATCTTTGGATCAACAAACACGATATCCTCCTAATACATTATCATGCATCCATAACATAATCAAGCAATTGACGAGTTAACGGACTTAATCGACTTAATGTCGGCGATTAACTGTTCAATAATGAAAAATGCCGATATCAGGGTTACTCTCCCGTCATACCGGCACTTTCCTAATCTGCCACAAACAAGCCGTCAAATGCGTCAAATCACACCAAGATACTCAGTTAAGTACCTTCTTAAGCTCATCCATGAAGGTATTTATATCCTTAAACTCACGATATACCGATGCAAACCTTACGTATGCAACAGCATCAAGATCCTTAAGCTTGTTCATTACAAGCTCGCCTATAACATCACTGGGGATCTCCTTATCCTCGTAGTTAAACACCTCTGTCTCCACCTCATCCACCAGTTGTGTTATCGACGATGCGGGTACAGGACGCTTATGGCAGGCCCTGAGTACTCCGGCCTCGATCTTCGACCTGTCGTAGGTCTCCCTGTTGTTATCCTTCTTGATAACAATAAGCGGGATGGTCTCGATCTTCTCGTAAGTGGTGAAACGCTTATCGCATTCATCACATACTCTCCTGCGCCTTATCGAATTGTTGTCTTCGGCAGGACGGCTGTCAATAACTCTGGTGTTTTCATAACCGCAAAACGGACATTTCATATTTCTTTCCCCTCTTCTTATTATTTTGCATATATGGTGTTTCCCTTAAGACACCATACTAAATATACCGTATTGAAAATAATTATGTCAACCCCTTATGAGAAGAATATTTAAAAGTCTCATGCATATCATTAAGATACGCGATAACATCATTGTAACCGTCCACGGTAAACGGAAAACGCTGTACTGTCTTCTGCTCATCCGGGGTTATTTCATAGCAGAACGGTTCCGGCCATGTATCAACCCTGAACTTATCCGTATCATCCTCATCGGCCGCAGCCTCCTTAATGATCCTGTACCGCATCCCTTCACAGCTTCCGGTAAAGGGCTTCCCCTTCCTGTAATGGTCGAATGAAAGTATCGTATTGTGATCTATCATTAATAATCCCGTCCCTTCTCAACTGCGTATTATGTCATCTATCCAACATGGATCACCGTATGCAGGCATCCGTTCGCCCGTCTGTATCAGACCGTAAAATACACTAAGACCGGACAGCCTGCCATCCGGTCTTAGTAAACACTTATCTTTATTTAACATAATTACCTATTTCTTCAGGAAATCAGGTATCTTGATCTGTCTTGATTCAACCCTGCTGGTCAGTGGAGATACACCTCTCAGTCCTCCGCCGAAAGTTGTCGGCTCGGGAGTGGGACCTGTGTTCTGATTAACGCCCGGCATCGGCTGAACCTGCATTGTTCCGGTATTCTGATTTACTCCGGGATTCATTCCCATCTGCTGTGTATTCTGGAAATTGTAAGGTGCCGTTGCACCTAACCCCTGCTGGGCTCCAAACTGATTACCCGGCATTCCCATCGTGTTCTGTGTAACACCCATTCCTGTATTCATAGGTGCTGTCATTCCACCAACCTGCTGATTGATAACTCCCGTATTCATCGGAGAAGTCATACCGGGAGTAACCGGTGTCTGCATGGGCTGTGTATTCTGCAATCCCAAACCTGTATTTGCGGATACGAACTGTCTCTGCTGATAAGCCTTGGAACCCGTGAAGTTCCTCATACCGCCGCCTGTCAAGCTCTGACCTGCCGTCCTCGCATCCTGCTTGGGTATCCTGTTTTCATCTATTCCTGTAGCGATAACGGTAACGGCACATGAATCCGGATCCCTGTCATCGTATGTAGCACCGAATATTACGTTTACATCTTCACCGGTAAGATCACTTACAAAGGATACTGCGTCATTGGCATCAAGCAGTGTGATATCACCGGATACATTAACGATAACGTGGCTTGCACCCTGTATGGTTGTCTCAAGGAGAGGACTGTTAACTGCCTGCTTAACCGCTTCGATGGCCTTGTCATCACCCTTGGCAGCACCGATACCGATATGAGCGATTCCCTTGTTCTCCATTACGGTCTTAACATCCGCAAAGTCAAGGTTAATGAGTGAAGGAACATTTATAAGGTCTGTTATGCCGCGTACCGACTGCTGAAGGACTTCATCGGCAAGCTTAAGAGCCTCGGGCATCGTCGTCCTTCTGTCAACAAGCTCAAGCAGCTTGTCATTGGGTATAACTATCAGTGTATCTACGTTCTGTTTAAGCTTCTCAATACCCCCGAGAGCATTCTGCATACGTGTTCTTGCTTCAAACCTGAAAGGCTTCGTTACAACTCCGACCGTAAGAGCACCCTGCTCCTTGGCCAGTCTTGCGATCACGGGAGCTGCACCTGTTCCGGTACCACCGCCCATTCCGCATGTTACAAACACCATATGTGCACCGCGGATCGCATTTGCTATATCTTCTGCACTCTCTTCGGCTGCCTTCTCGCCTATTTCGGGCTGTGCACCGCATCCGAGTCCCTGTGTAAGCTTGTCACCTATCTGAAGAAGCCTCGGTGACTTACACAGTTGAAGTGCCTGTTTATCGGTATTAACGCCGAGGAATTCGACACCTACGATCTGTTCCTCAACCATTCTGTTAACTGCATTATTTCCTGCTCCGCCTACTCCTACTACCAGTATCTTGGCCGCGGATTCCATTATATCAGTTTTAATTTCCAGCAAGATGATGCCCCTCCCTTTTTATAGATTGCTCCACACTCATATACAATAATATAATTATTTTATTAAATTATCAATAGTTTTTTTCGCTTATATAGGAGTTTTTCGCTCTAATCCTTGGAAAAAGTGAACTTATCTCCTTCTCCGGCGTAATTCTCCATATGAAGTACTCCGGGGTAGTCCGGTAACTCGGGAAGTATAAACCTTAACCTGTTTATCTTCTCATCGATATTATCGCTGTTGCCAAGGAATACACGCACCTGCCCGAAATACAGGGTGATGTTGTAATTGTTATCAAAATATATCCTGTCAATATCTATCTTATATTTGGTCAGAAGCTGTGTGATATCAAGGATAAGCCTGAAGATATCCTCTTTCTCCACGGGAAGCTTCTCATGAAGAGTGATATAGTTAAAGTCAAGCCCCGTCACAAACGGAATACCTTCCATCTGCCTCGTCGAGCTCTCAACAACAATCCCGTCCTTGTCAAAATACAGATAATGTCCGAGATATTCAACATAACCGGCCACTGCCTTCTCATACACACGTATCTTGACCTCCGTGGGAGACAGAAGCTCAACATCCATCTTCTCGACAAAAGGAACCTCATCCACACCGGCGAACCTGCATTTCAGATACAGATATATCGAATTGTGACCGTATTTACCGTTAAGAACGTAGTCCTCGATCTCATCGGCACTGTAATGTTCGTTTCCGGTAATATCCACACTTGTTATGGTGAACTTTGTCTTTATAACGAGAATACCCACGCACACCAGTACAAGAGCACTCAGAAAAACAATAAGAAATACCGTCCCTTTCTTCACGTCGGAACCGCCGGAAACAGCCGAATAATCAGTCGCCATACACAATTCCTCAATTTCCCGAATTCCTAAGCCGGATTCCCCTTGCCACACTGAATACAAGCCCTATCTCGATCAGCAGGAACACTATCGCCGAACCTCCGTAGCTTATGAAAGGCAGCGTAATACCCGTATTGGGTATAAGATTAGTCACTACCGCAACATTCAGGATGACCTGAAGCGAAATATGCGCCATAACACCTACAACAAGCAATGCCCCGTACATATCCTCGGCATTGTTTGCAACGACCAGAAAACGCCATATAAGAAGAAGAAACATGAGCAGTACCGCTCCTGCACCGAAGAGCCCCAATTCTTCACAGATAATGGAAAATACCATATCATTCTGAGCTTCGGGAACGAAGCCGAGCTTCTGCATACTCTGCCCCAGCCCCTTGCCGAATATCTCACCGGAGCCGATCGCATATAATGCCTGAAGCGTCTGGAAACCCGTAGTTCCGGCGAATGCTTCGGGATTAAGCCATGCCTCTATACGTCCGAACCTGTACGACTGTTCCGAAGAAAGTACGCCCTTTTTAACAAGCAGTACAAATAACGCCGCAATGCCTATTCCTCCGGCCGCAAGCAGAAAATACTCCTTGTAATTCGGTGTCGCCACAAACACCATCATGAATATGATACCGAATATGATGATCGCGGTACTCAGATTCCTTGTTATTATAAGTACAAGAAGCGAGATCGGAACACCCCAGAGAAGCGTACGCACAACGCCTTTAAGCGTCTCTATGTTTTTCCCCACCCTGCACACGTAAGCCGCAAAGAATATGATCATCCCGACCTTGGCAACCTCGGCAGGCTGTAGTGAAATACCGACGTTAAGCCATCTTCTGGCTCCGTTAACCTCGTATCCGAGAGGTGTGAGTACCAGTAAGATCAGGATAGCGGATACGATATAAGCGGGAACGGCCAGCTTCTGCCACAGATGGTAATCCACCATCATGACCACAAACATCATTATGATACCGAACGCGGTAGCCTGTGCCTGTTTCTTAAAGTAGTATGCCGAATCCCCGAAATCCAGCACAGCCTCATAAGAACTCACGCTGTACAGCATCACAAGACCAAAGCTAAGGAGAAAGATTACGATAAACAGCATCGCGTAATCAAAAAACCTCTTATCCCTATTCTGTTTGCCCCTTCCCCTTGAATTACTCATATACTGCCCTTATTGCTCTCGTTGCGGTTCATATCACATGTTTAATAAGCCATGTATCCGATTATACACAGAAGTATGGTAATTATCGTAAATACCGCAACAACTCTCGTCTCCGACCATCCGCACAATTCAAAATGATGATGTATGGGCGCCATCTTAAACACACGCTTTCCACCCGTCATCTTGAAATAACTCACCTGAATGATCACCGAAAGTACCTCGGCAAAATATATAAAGGCCACTATCAGGATAAATATCGGCATCTTAAGCATATATGCCACAGCGACCACGAAGCCTCCCAGTGCAAGGGAACCCGTATCTCCCATAAACACCGAAGCCGGATGAACATTAAACAGAAGAAAGCCAAGCAGGGCTCCTACCAGAGCAAATGCCGCCACGGCCACTCCCTGACCCTCCATATATGCGATAACTCCGAAAAATGCAGCTATTACCGCTGTCACAGATGATGCAAGTCCGTCAAGTCCGTCTGTGAAATTGGATCCGTTAACCGTTCCCAGTGTGGCAAGGAACATAAGAGGTATGGCAAACCACGAAATGTCATATGTTTCACCGCCGGTAAAGGGAACGACAAGCTCCAGGCTGACTCCCGCCACATTTATCATATAGAAAGCAAACACAGCGGTGACTATAAACTGAAGGATGAGCTTCTGATACGCCTTGAGTCCCATCGAACGCTTCAGAACAACCTTGATGTAATCATCAATAAAACCTATGAGTCCGAAACCAACCGTCATAAGCAGTATCGGGATCACATCAGGATACTTCCTGACATAAAACAGGGATGTGACCAGCATTCCGCCTATTATCATCACGCCACCCATCGTAGGGGTACCGTTTTTCTTGAGATGACTCTCGGGACCGTCATCCCTGACAGTCTGGCCAACCTTTAACTTCCTTAAATAAGGAATAACAAAAGGTCCCATTAAAGCCGTTAAAGCAAATGCTATGATAACTGCCCACAACACAGTAAAATCCATTACACAATCCTCATTTCGTCTTTGTTGAACACCTCTTAGCCGCCAAGTGCCTTAAGACACACAAATTATAGTATATATCATTTCTGATTATTTTCAATCAAAACTTTCCCCTGTACTATTCAAGGTCTGAAATCGTGCCATCTATGGGCTGTCCTGTTTCGGGATCAAGCAGCGCTCCGGATTCGGGATCCATCGGATAACCGGTCTCGGGATCGAGTTCCGGCTCCTTCTTCTCTTCTTCTATCTCCTGCTCCTCGAATACGATAACCGAATCCTCCTGTCCGTTCTGCCCCTCTTTGCCTTCTATGCCGTTCTCCGATACGATCCCGTTCTCTGACACGATTCCGTTCTCGCTGACGGAATTGTTTATGGATTGAGCAAATCCCAACTGCTTCTCCTCAAGCTCGGCCTTCTCCTCCTCGCTAAGCTCCTCTGTCATAAATATATGCATATACGGAAGAACTTCCGTCAGTATATCTCTCGTCAGAAGTGTTGCGTATCTTGCCGACGCCTGTTTAGGCACATTGGGCTCATCAATTACCGTGTATATAACTATCTGAGGATCATCCGCCGGCGCAAAGCCCATAAAGGACACAACATAATTGCCGCGCTTTCTGGGATACTTCTCTGCGGTACCGGTCTTGCCTCCGATACGGTAGCCCGCAGGTCTTGCGGATTTACCGGTACCCTCTGACACGACATTGTTGCACAGTTCTACTATCCTGGCTGATGTTTCCTCGGAAATGGTCTGTTTCAACACTCTCGGTTCGATCGTCTTGATAGTTGCACCCTCGTCATTTACTATCTTGGTAACAACATGAGGCTGGTAATAATATCCTCCGTTTATCAGCGAGCAGAAACCCGTTACCATCTGTATCATGGTTACGTTGAAGCCCTGTCCGAACGAACTTATCGCAAGGTCGGTCGGCACCATCTTGTCAACATCAAACACGAGTGTGTTGGTAAGCGCTTCACCGGTAAGGTCCACATTGGTCTTAAGTCCGAAATTGTACAGCCGGTTGTATTTCATAAATATACTCTTGCCCATCTTGGCTCCAATATCCATGAACGCCACGTTGCACGACTGTTCCAGAGCTCCCGAAAAATCAAGGATCCCGTGTCCTAATCTGTTGTTACAGTGGATCTGGTGATCGCCAACTTCCTTAACACCCTGACAATTGAAGGATTCGTTTCCGGTAAGTATACCCTCTTCCAGTCCTGCGGCCATGGTAAACGGCTTATAAGTGGAACCGGGCTCATATGTCTGGCTTATACAGAAGTTCTTCCATAGTGAGTTGAGAGCCTCCATTTTGGCTGCTTCGTACGCTTCTTCATATGTCAGCGGTCTGTCGGGTTCCTTTTGGGTTCCCTCTTCGTCTTCACCTTCTTCTTCGGGAAGCTCCTCACCCGTTCCCGCCGGCGCGGTAACAGAGACAGTGTCTTCTCCGGCAGCTTCCTCTTCACTTACATCTATGTCTACCTCGGCAGCGGTTTCCGTGTCAGAGCCGCCGTCTTCACCTTCGCCGTCACCTTCGCCCGATCCGTCTTCACCGGAAACATTGACAACACCCTGTGTTGAGTACTCCTCATCGATCACAACATCAAGTCCCGTCGTATCTCTGGGATTGTTAAGATCATAGACCGGATAACTGGCCATTGCCAGTATTTCGCCGGTATCGGGGCGCATTATGATCACGCCCGTATTCTTGGAACCGTTACCCTCCCGGTACTCATTCTCATGTTCCTTATTGAACGCAAGTATATGTTTCTCAACAATACTCTGTATATTGACATCAAGGCTTGTGATCAGAGTCTTTCCGTTATCTGCCGCCTTGATCGTCCTTTCAAGGTTTTCATCATCATTAAGATAACCGTATTCGCGCCCGTCCGTACCGTTAAGAGTGCTGTTATAGAACTCCTCCAGTCCGTATGCACCCTCATTGTCTCCCTGAACGAAGCCGATAAGATCGCAGGCCAGCGAGCCGTACGGATATGTACGCTGATATGTGTTCTCCAGCCACACACCTTTGATATCCGGATACTGGGAACGGTTATTCAGCTTATCCATCAGATCGCTAACCTTTTCATATGGCTGTTTCTTTGCGATTATCCTGTATTGGGATGTGGGATTACCTGTTATGTATCGCCTCAGGTCATCCCTTGTGTAATTGAATTCGATCTCCGAATTGTACAGTGCATCAAGAGTCGGATCTATATACTGTCCTTCACTTCCGTTAAGGGTCTTGGAATCTATACAGATGTTGTACACCTTCTGGCTGACGGCTATCTTGGTCCCGTTACAGTCAAGGATCTCGCCTCTCTTGGCCGGGAGCGCCTTGCTGTCATATTCCTGCTGGGACAGTACCTGTTTCTTGTACTCTTCTCCGTTATCACGGTTGATAGCATACAGCTTCACCGACAGTCCGCCGAATGCAACCACAATAAGCAGAAAAAGCACTGTCAGCTTCTTCTGCATCTTTCCGGTGAACCGTTTTGCCTTCCTGGATTTTCTGTTACCGCGTCTGCCCAAGTAAAATCACACCCTCGTCAACCTAACCAATAACAAAACTGCCCGTGGTATCCGGGCAGTAAATCAACATCTTGTAGTTCAAGTAAGACCACTACACATTATCTTACATTTTTCACTCTATGTCAATAAGTTGTCTGACGTAATCTGTATCCTCACATTCATAAGCTATTATCTGATCCGAATTGGCATACTGCATTCCAAGCTCGTTCATGGCCCTGTACTTGACTTCCTCAAGATCAACGGCTCCTTTGATACGGTTCTCCATATCGTCATTTTCAGCCCGAAGCTCATTAAGCTGTGTCTCCAGTTTTGCCAGTTCCTTTATCTTGCTCGTAACATCAGACCGGAGCATAAGATACTGTATACAGATAACAACCGTGAAGGCCATTGCCAGTGTCAGAAACAATACATATGCGGGACTCATATGTTTGGCGCGGTCCCTGTTTCTCCTTGTCTGGTGGCTCAGATGAATTCCGGGCACCTGAGCCGTATCCAGTTCCCTTAATTCTCTCGCAGTGTTTCCATAAATATATTCGCTGCTTACATTGTTCCTCCTGCTTGCAGCTCTCATTTCTCTAATACGGTAATTACTTCCCGCCATTCATCCTATCCTCTTTTTTTCAAATACTCTTAATTTTGCGCTTTTTGAGCGCGGATTATCATTCATTTCCTCTTCGCTTGGAATTACAGGCTTCCTCGTCACCACTCTCCCCATGCTGACTTTTCCGCATACACATACCGGAAAATCAGGTGGACAGGTGCACGGATTTTCGTTACGTTTAAAACCGTTCTTAACTATCCTGTCCTCGAGCGAATGAAATGTGATAATGCATAGCCTGCCGCCCGGATTGAGAAGCTCTATCATCGTGTCAAGTGTTTCTTCAAGCACGTCCAGTTCACGATTGAGTTCTATCCTTATTGCCTGAAAGGTCTGTTTGGCAGGGTGTCCCATGGTCTTTCTGAATTTCATGGGAATTGACTGTTTGACGATATTGGCAAGTTCGTTGGTCGATGTGATTTCCTTCTCTTCCCTGGCAGCCACAATATTCCCGGCTATTTTCTTCGCAAAGCGTTCCTCACCGTAGTCCCTTATCACACGGTAAAGCTCCTCCTGCGAATAACCGTTTACTATGTCCCCCGCTGTCATGTCAGAGCGCTGATCCATCCGCATATCAAGCGGTGAATCATATTTGTAAGAAAATCCCCTCGCGGGCGTATCCAACTGATATGAAGATACCCCCAGATCAAGTACGATCCCATCCACGCCTGTGACGTGGTTCCCCATGAGCTCTTCCCTGATGTTGCAATAGTTACTTCTGATCAGAGTAACATTGCGGTAATCCGCTAATTTCTCTCCCGCCGCGCGGATAGCGTCGGCATCCTGGTCTATTCCTATAAATCTCCCCTGTGGTGATAATCGCCGTACAACCTCGTAAGCATGTCCTCCGCCGCCCAACGTGCCATCCACGTAGGTCCCTCCCGGCTTAATACAAAGATTATCGATGGTTTCGTTAAGCAATACCGGCCTGTGTTCAAAATTCAAGGTTCCCTCCTCCTTAAATTTACAGAATCCCTTGTCCCCGGATTCTCAGATACTCAAGCCAAGATCCGCCAAACGTTCAGCGATGTCGTCATAATCGTCCACTGCATTAACTTCATCCCATTTGTCCTTATCCCAGACTTCTATCTTCTCGTTAGCGCCTGCAAATATGACATCCTTGGTAAGTCCTGCGTGGTCTCTCAATGCCGGCGGGATAAGTATCCTTCCCTGCTTGTCCACCTCGACCGTGTTGGCCTGCGAAACAAGCTTACGTGTCAACACTCTCTTATCCCTGCTGTTGGGCAGGAGCTGCAGTTTCTCGAGAACGGCTTCCCAGGCCTCCTCGGTGTAGATGTTAAGACAACCATCATTTCCGTTAGTGATCACGAAAGCCTCCCCAAGCTGTTCGCGATATTTAGCCGGAACGATCAGACGCCCCTTTGCATCGATTGTGTGGTTGTACTGCCCCATGAACATAACAGGTTACTCTCTACTTTCTACCACTTCCTACCACTTCTCACCACTTATGTGTAAATAATACCCTTTCAGATACAAAAAATCAACCCCTAAAATCCCTTAAAAATGCCGAAAATGCGGCATGTGGTGGAAAGTGGGGGATATGTACAACACAACATCTTGTGGTCGGAAACGCAAAAAGGAGTGTCAAACCCACCACATCTTGGTTTGACACTCCTTTTTTAATATTATTTATATTTTTTTATATATACATTTAAAAATTACACATTGAATCTGAACAGTATCACATCACCGTCCTGTACTACGTAATCTTTGCCCTCCATACCTACAAGTCCCTTTTCTCTTGCTGCGGCAAGGCTTCCCTGCTCAAGCAGATCCTTGTAATTAACAACCTCGGCCTTGATGAAGCCCCTTTCGAAATCCGTATGGATCTTGCCTGCCGCCTGCGGAGCCTTTGTTCCTATCTTAATAGTCCATGCACGGCACTCATCTTCTCCGGCAGTCAGGAAGCTCATAAGACCAAGAAGCCTGTAACTTGCCGCAATCAGCTTCTCAAGACCCGACTCCTTCAGTCCTAGGTCTTCAAGGAACATTGCTTTCTCATCATCATCGAGTTCAGCTATCTCCTGCTCTATCTGTGCGCATATAACAAATACTTCGCTGCCCTCTTCCTTAGCCAGCTCTCTGACCTTTCCCACGTACTGATTGGCAGCTCCGTCATCAGCAAGATCCTCCTCGCTGACATTCGCCGCATATATAACCGGCTTGGCTGTCAGAAGATTGTATTCCCTGAATGCCTTCTGAAGATCTTCGTCATCGGGAACCTCAAAGCTTATCGCCCTCTTCCCGTCTTCCAGATGCTGCTTAAGCTGAACGATCATCACCTCTTCTTTCGCCTGACTCTTATCCATCCTAGCTGCCTTGGCAACCTTGGCATATCTTCTCTCAAGCACTTCCAGATCTGCAAATATCAATTCCAGATTTATCGTCTCAATATCCCTTAAAGGTGAGATACTTCCCTCAACATGAACCACATTGGAATCATCAAAGCATCGCACAACATGTACTATCGCATCACACTCACGTATGTTTGCAAGGAACTGATTACCAAGACCTTCACCCTTGCTGGCTCCCTTAACAAGCCCCGCTATATCAACAAATTCAATCGTTGCAGGTGTGATCTTCTTCGTATTGTATAGTTTACCGAGGAGCTTTATCCTCTCGTCAGGTACGGCAACGACACCCACATTGGGATCGATGGTACAGAACGGATAGTTGGCCGATTCCGCTCCTGCTTTTGTCAATGAATTAAATAATGTAGATTTACCGACATTCGGTAAACCGATTATGCCTAGTTTCATAACTTCTCATTATCTCCTTTATTTTCAAGTATTTCCGGACTTTGGCTCGTAACTTTACGCCATTTTTTACGCCATCTATATTTTGATGGAGTATTCCTCAAACTTCTGCATCTCTTTGGTTTTTTCCTCATCTGTTACATGTACATACAGGTTGACAAATTCCTTGAACTCCTCCTGCACATATCTTCCCCTGTCAGCCTGCTTCTTCATTTCAAGAAGCATCTCCCGGTTTGCCTTCGTAAGCGGAATCTCCCGAAATCCGTGCTTGGTCTTCGGCGGTCCCACGCGCCACTCCCCGGTCGAATATCTGTACTCACATCGATCATAAGCATCTTGCCTATGTGCTTTTTAATGTTCTGCCTGTATCTCTCCCGATAATTACGCGCAGTATTGTATCTTACAGTCTTATCCTTGATATTGACGATCCAGAATTCAAACCATGCATCCACAGTCATTCCGACGGATACGCCCACGCTGCCGTTTTCATCGTTCAATTTGGCCTCTGCCAGCCATTTCCTCGCATCCTGAAGCATAGGGAAATACTTTTCTATGCGTTTCCCGCTGGATGTAACAAATCTTGCTGAGTATCTACCATCCTTTCTCCGGGATATTCCTGCTCCCAGCTCTTTGCCCTTTAAATTCTTGCCCATTTCGCTGTACTCCTTTCTAAAA
>CAMORO010000024.1 GCA_946623875.1 uncultured Lachnospiraceae bacterium
GGATGCAGATTGAAGCATTCTCTGAGCTTTTGGAAAAGTATCAGGATTACGATATGAGTCCTGCTGCCGAAAGTATGGAAAAAGTATTGGCGCGGTTTGAGCAGCCGTGGACTACATATTATTTTATTATGGCAGAAGATGAGAAGGTTGGTGCAGTCCGTGTTGTAGACAAGAAGGATGGTAGTAGAAAACGTATATCCCCCATTTGGATTATGAAGGAATATCGAAATAAAGGCTATGCCCAGCAGGCAATTGTGGAGGCCGAAAAAATATATGGCCCTGATCACTGGTGCCTGGATACTATATTGCAGGAAAAAGGTAATCTTCATCTATATGAAAAACTTGGATATCACCGGACAGGCAGGATCGATAAGATCAATGACAGAATGGATATAGTGTTTTATGAAAAGGATGGTGATGAAATGATAACCTATCAAAGATTAACAGAAAATGAATTGGATACTTTTATCCGGATGCGTATCAGACAGCTGCGTGAGGAAGGAGCGAAGGAGGATATAGATCTCGTTCCGGCACTTAAGGACTATTACGATCGGCATATGGCTGACGGAACATTTGTTTCCTGGCTGGCTGTGGATGGAGACCGTATCGTCGGAACGAGCGGTATGTCTTTCGTGGAGAAACCACCTTATTTTGGATGTCCAAGCGGGAAAATGGGGCTTTTGTCAAGTATGTTCACCGATCCTGATTATCGCCGAAAGGGAATAGCGAAGGAACTGCTTTCCAGGGTAATAGATGAGGCAAGAGACTATGGTTGCGGAACGGTACAGATAACTGCATCTGATATGGGTGTTCTTCTATACACGGATTTTGGGTTCGTGAAGAATGGGAACTTTATGCAGTATAAGCTGTAGGAGAATAATAAGTGTTGAGTTTGTTTCAAAAAACCAACCACGGTAAACATTACCCGTGGCTGGTTTTTTGTATATCTATTATCATCTTGCAAAAATAAGCGGAACGGCTTTGTACTTCATGCTCAGCTCGCCGTCTTTAAGTGTCAGAACGATTTTTACTTCATCATCTTCCATTATATCGGAAATGCATGCCACCAACTGGTTGTCGTACACCTCGTAAGTTCCTGCGGCTCCGGCTGCCCCTATGTGCCATGATATCCTGCCATCCGGCATTATCTCCAACTCATTGCCGAATGCATATATATCGGGAAACGCTTTTTCAATCCCGGCGATTTCGTTATCGCTTGACAGATACCACTTTCCGATAAAATCATCCAATCCGGGAACAGTGATCTGCACTTCATTATCATCTTTCTCCGGAACATCCTCTCCCATCAGTATAAATCCCGAAAGCAATAGCGCGATCGCGGCTACTGCCATTGTTGTTAATATCTTCTTCATGATCCATCACTCCTTTTTCAGTTTATTCCTGTCAATCCAGCTTTTCGTCCTGCAATTGATATTCATCCTAAATACCATGGGCGGCTCAGTGTACTCGCGCGCGATCATCATAAGTCCCATAAAGAGACCTCCGAGCGTCGGCTCCGTACCATAGACCTTATCCGGCTTATCCCCATTGATCACCTTTACATACCTGAACGGAGCGGCCAAATGCGGATCTCCAACGCTTTCGGTAAGCTCACTCAGAACTTTCTTTACCTTATCCAGGTTAATCCCTGTGGCGTGTGCCACCTGGTCGGCACCTGCGAATTCACCATTTTTTAGTGTATACAGATATGTGATAATTGCCAGTTTATCCCTGTCTGACAAAATTCCAAACAGCCCGGCCAACCTTCCCGTATCTTTAAGCAGATCTTCAAAGACAGCCTTGCCATCAGGGCTTTGAAGAAATAAGGAAAAGTTGTTGTCCTCCCTCAGTCCCATGTAGGTGAATAAAACATTATCATAGACCGCGGACGACATCTTGGGATACTCCTTAATATCGTACGGAGGTTCGGTAAACCCGGTGTTGTTGACCCAACTGCCTGTCTGTATCGCCCATTGAAGGTTTCTTATAAGCCGTGCAAAGTCATTATGAGCCTCGGAACTGCCGGTTCTTTCGTATTCCACGGAACAGCATTCATGAACGGCATCGAAAACAGCCTGCTCTATGGTCTTTTCCCGTTGGTCTCTCCCATAGAGGTAATCGATCGACACACCAAAAAAATCTGCTATCGCCGGAAGAAGGTCACTCTCCGGATAGTTCCCGTTCTCCCATTTGGATACAGCCTGGGCACTCACTCCAAGGTGACCTGCCAGCTGTTCCTGTGTCACTTTTTTCTCTTTTCTCAAAGCCTGAAGATTTTTCGAAAACTCCGTCATGCCTGTTTATTCCTCCTGTCAGATATCCTTTTGACCGGTCAAAGTCATCATCGGTTGAACTGATTTAATCTTATCACAAGCATTGGTTGTACGCCATGGTAAATATAGAGTGAAAGTTGTGATTTGGTTGTATAGACGCTTATTTTCTACTTAGAGTTGTGAAACAGGAGATGGTTTCCCGCTTCATAGTCAAAGAACACCCTTCCTTGCAAACAGATTTATTTTCAATGTTCTATACATATATGATAAAATGCGGTTAAATAGACGATTGTAAGCCATTTGTATTTCAGATAAGCCATTTAAGTTATCGAAACATATCAGTGGATATATCAATTTACTTCCCGGGACAAAAAATCCCGGGAGGTTGTTTTTTTGTGTGTAAAAATGTAATATTGAAAAAGATATTCGAAAATGGAGGACAGTAATATGCAGATCATAAAGGATCAGACTTTTGATGAAGAAAGAGCTTTGTACGGAAGCAGGCATTTGGAAGCGATAAGATGCCGCTTCGATGGTCCGGCAGACGGCGAGAGTGCATTTAAGGAAAGCAGTGATATCATTGTCAGGAACTGTTTTTTTAATCTGAGGTATCCCTTCTGGCATGATAAGTGTCTGAAGATAGAAAACAGTGAAATGACTCCGGCCTGCCGTGCGGCTTTATGGTATTCAGAAGATGTAGAGATAGCAGACACAAAGATGCATGGTATCAAAGCACTCAGAGAGTGTGAAAATATAAGGATTCATGACTGTGATATCATTTCACCTGAGTTTGGATGGTCGGTAAGCGGGATAGACATGAAGGATACAAGTGCTCAGAGTGAGTATTTCATGATGCGTTCCGATCATCTGACATTTGATCGTGTAAAGCTTCAGGGAAAGTATTCGTTCCAGTATATATCAGATTCGGTTTTTACAAATTGTGAGTTTGATACAAAAGACGCTTTTTGGCATGCAAAGAATGTTGTTGTCAAAGACAGTATTGTAAAGGGTGAATATCTGGCATGGTACTGTGAAGATGTGACCTTTGATAATTGTACGATCATCGGTACTCAGCCTCTGTGCTACTGTAAAGGGCTTAAGCTTACAGGCTGCAGGATGATCGACTGCGATCTCGCGTTTGAAAAGTCGGAGGTTGAGGCGGATATCGTTTCAGACATTATAAGCGTTAAGAATCCCAAGGCAGGAAGGATTAAAGCTGAGTCTGTCGGTGAAATAATCATGGATGACCCGGAAGCCAAAGGTCAGATATTTGCCAAGTCTTAATTTGTCTTTCTTTTGCACTTTCCCGGTTGCCGGATGATAAAAGTGGAATAGGGTGATCATCTGTGTTATAATCGAGAAAAAGAGTCGGTAAATCCGCTGACTCTTCAGGGAGATAGCCATAATGAAAAATCTAAAGGACTATATAAGAAGTATTCCGGATCATCCCAGGAAAGGGATCATTTTCAGGGATATTACGACAGTGTTGCAGGATGCGGATGCATTTACGCTTGCGATCGACGAAATGAAAAAGCTGGTAGAGGATCTTGATTACGATGTTATTGTCGGCGCGGAATCCAGAGGCTTCATTTTCGGGGCACCGCTTGCTTATGAATGCCATAAACCTCTGGTGCTTGCAAGGAAGAAAGGGAAGCTGCCGGCCGAGAAGATATCACAGGAATACGACCTTGAATACGGAACTGCGACACTGGAGATGCATACGGATTCAATTAAGCCGGGACAGAAGGTAGTGCTGATGGATGATCTTCTGGCTACGGGAGGAACGCTGGAAGCGGCAGCTAAGCTTATTGAGCGGCTTGGAGGAGAAGTGGTAAGGATAATCTGTCTGATGGAGCTTACCGGACTCGGGGGAAGAGAACTCCTGAAAGACTATGATGTAAAAGCGTTGATCGCTTATGATGAGACGACTTAAATATACTTAAAAAACAGTTAGTTTAACAAAGGAATAAAGTAAGCATATAAACACAGTTAGCTTTAATTAACCGAACACAAACATATATTCGGGATGAATTTCAGGGGCTTTGCGTGATAGATTTCATGCAGGCCCCTGATCTTTTTTAAGCATTTATGCTAATATGTGACAGCAATAAAAAAATAAACAAAATAATGTAAATTTATGCTATCTTTTTTTTGAAAACAATGTTAATATGTGATTTGTTGTTAGGGATAAAGTTTCCAAAGGAGAAAAAAATGAAAAAAACAAAGTTATTGAAATCAACAGCCGGTATGCTGGCAGCGGTATCAATGATGCTTACAAATGTAAGCGGCGTTATGGCATGTCCGGTCATTTGGGACTGGGGATGCGGTTCTTCGGTTTCATCAGAGGAAGTTGTCGTAGATGACAGCAATTCTTCAGCAGAGGTTATCTCAGGAGAGACCGAGACTCTGGTAGATGAGAGTTCAAATGACCAGACCGGTGAAGATACAGACGGACAGGACACTTTAATCATCGATGAAAACGACGGTGAAGAAGAGGTGCTTCCGAATGATCAGAGCGAAGTAAATGATGATGAGATCATTGAGGAAAACAATGATACCGCATCAGAGGATATTCTTGTAACTGATGAAGAGACACAAACAGATGAGGAGAATACCGAAGATGCAGAGGAGTCAGGTGATGCAGAGGCTTCAACCTTCCTTGAGGACGGCGGTTCTTATTCGGTAGGATACATCCTCAATAATTACAACCTGTTCATTAAGAACAGCATTGTGGACACCAATCATACGATGGGACCCATCGCAGCAGGCGGAGATGCCGAGATAACATATTGGGGAATGCGCGGCGTTATCTTCGATGCCAACAGCTTCATAAGAGGCGAGCTTAAGCAGAATGAGTGGTATGCTTCTGTAGGTGGCGGTGTTCTTTATCTCGGAAGTGTTAATGATGGCAAGTACGAGTGGAGAGTATCAAGGGATCCCGATGATGACGACTTCGGCGGATGCTATGTTAATGTTGAGACAGGCAAGGGTATCCACAATACCAGAAAGCTTATAATATCAGATGATTATATCGATTTTGACGCAGCTTTTGATTCGATCAGGAGCGACATTGCGGGACTTGGTGTTGATTATGTAATAGATGTAAATGCCGAGTCAGATGTTTACAGTTTCTCAACAGAGAAGACAGCTACAACTCTTAACATAAGAGCTGGAAGCACATACAGCATTGATTCGCTTGCTGGCATCAGCAAGATAAATATCTACGGTGCGGATATCCAGTCGGCAATCGATACGATACTTATCGTAACCGGTTCGGAAGATGTTGAAATGTTCCCTGATGTTAAGGTTAACGGAACACTTGAGGACTCGGCAGAGTATGGCAAGAACTCAAGTATAGTGTTTATTCTTCCCAATACATCAAACATAACAATGCGTTCTTCACACGCACACTTTGGACACATCATTGCTCCCGAGGCATTTGTCCGTTTCCCCGGTGGCGGTGATTACAACGGTTGTGTGATCAGTAAGGACTTCACAAGTGAGAGACATGAAGGTCATATGTGGCCTTACAACGGCAAGAAGTTCGAAGGTGCGGCAACAGGCTTCAAGGTATTAAAGACTGTAGACGGTGAGGTTCCTTCAGCGGATGAGGTATTTGATTTCACACTTTCAGAGGCTAAGGACGGCCAGTGGAATGAGATCCAGACAGTAAGCAACAACGGAGCACAGGCAGCATTCGACACTATTGCTTATACATTAAATGATGAAGGAACACATTACTACAAGATAGCAGAGACGGGTGAAAAGGAAGGATACGTAAAGGATTCTTCAGTATACATCGTTAAAGTCAGCATTGAGAACGTTCAGTCAGGCAGGGTTATCAACCAGAACAAGACTGAGAGCTACTACAAGGTCGATGAGGATGTAGATGCAACTGATGTTGAATTTGCAATAAGTGATGACAACAGTACAGACACGATCGCATTTGATAACAAGAAGGAAGAGGAGCCGGAGGTTCCCGAAGAGCCCACTCCCGAGATCAATGTAACAAAGGTTTATGTTGATAAGTGCGGCAAGCCGGTAAATGACGGAACCCAGTTCTACGTTGTTCTTTCGGCTACAACAGGATACTGCTGGTGGACAAAGACCGTATACTACGATCTTGAGGGTAAAGAGTACTCATGCAGGAAGGTAATTCCCATCAGGGCGGGTGAAACGATCACATTCAAGAACCTTGCATTCGGAGTTAAGTATACGGTAACCGAGACAGACAAGTGCGGTAATACCATCTCATGCGGAAACGGCTTTGACGTGGTTAAGGGCAGTGAGAGTGTATGTTTATCTGATAAGTGTGCAAGCAGGAATGTAGAGATCAAGAACGTAAAGAAGTGCACGATCCCTGTATGCAACACAATTAAGACAGGATGCACAACTACATGGTATTGTAAGACCGTAACAAGCTGTACATCAACCTGGAAAACAGGCTGCAACTGGTTTGATCTTTGCGATTACGGAAAGTATTGCTGCTGGTTCTGACAGATATATAATGATATAAGAGATTAATATATAGGGCGGTACAGTCGGATTGTATCGCCCTTTTTGTTTTCTAATGATTTGAATTGTGATAGAATATTAAGCGAAGTTTCAGAAGCTTCATGGCTTTGATAAAAGTCTGTTAAGAAAAAAACACCGACCTCACAGCCTAAATCTGCAAGATCAGTGTTTAGTGCGCGATCAGGGGCTCGAACCCTGGACACCCTGATTAAGAGTCAGGTGCTCTACCAACTGAGCTAATCGCGCCGGTGTTTGCGGCACAAGAGAGATTATATTACAGTATTGTAAGATTTGCAAGTGTTTTTTTTAAAAAAATGTCAAAATACGAAGGGATCAAACGGAATGATTTTTGAAACGCATGCACACTATGATGATAAAGCCTTTGATAAGGACAGAGACAGTGTACTTAAGCTTCTGAAAAAGGAGAAGATAGAGCCTGTGATAAATGTAAGCTCATCGACTGACAGCATAAACAGAACCTTAAGGCTTGCGCATGAATACGATCATGTATATGCTGCCCTGGGTATCCATCCAAGCGATTGCGGGGATCTTACGGAAGATGATATCGTGCGTATAGGGAACCTGCTTGATGATGAGAAAGCAGTCGCAGTGGGGGAAATAGGACTGGATTATCATTATGATGAGCCCGACAGGGACATTCAGAAGAAGTGGTTTGTAAGACAGCTTGAGCTTGCGCTTGAGAAGTCATTGCCTGTGATCATACACAGCAGAGATGCAGCCCGGGATACTTTTGACATATTGAGTGAGGACAGGTTTGCGTCTCTTAGGGGAATCGTACACTGCTATTCCTATTCGCTTGAAATGGCAAGGGAATATGTGAAAATGGGATATTATATCGGAGTCGGCGGAGTGGTGACTTTCAGGAACGGACGCAGGCTTCATGAGGTTGTAAGGGAGATACCGATAGAAAAACTTGTGATCGAAACGGATTCACCCTATCTTGCGCCGGTTCCGTACAGGGGACATCGTAATTCATCGGTATACCTTACCTATATAATAGAAGAAATAGCATCTCTTAAGTCAATGACCTATGAAGAAGTGGAGCTTAAAACATACGAAAATGCAGTCGGACTGTTTGGGGTGAGAGCTGATGGATAGACTGGCAAATGCGGGAAATACGATAGATATTATAAAGAGTCATAATTTCACCTTCCAGAAAAGATACGGACAAAACTTTCTCACAGATACTCATGTGATTGATAAGATAATGGATGCGGCATCGCTTACAAAGGATGATCACGTGATAGAGATCGGTCCGGGGATCGGTTCTTTGACACAGTATTTGTGTGAGAAGGCCGGTCATGTGAGTGCCATCGAGATAGACAGGGAGCTGATCCCCATACTGAATGAGACTTTAAAGGATTTCGACAACATCAGCATAATCAATGAAGATGTTCTTAAGGTGGATATCGGTAAACTGATAAAAGAGCAGTGTATGAAGGGAAGTACCAAGGTGGTAGCCAACCTGCCTTATTACATTACTACACCTATAGTCATGGGGCTGCTGGAAAATCATGTTCCGGTTGACAGTATCATTATCATGGTACAGAAGGAGGTTGCAGACAGGATGCAGTCGGGACCGGGGAGCAAGGATTACGGAGCTCTTAGTCTGGCGGTAGGCTATTATTGCAGGCCGCACATTGTAGCCAATGTGCCACCCAACTGCTTTATACCAAGGCCTAAGGTAGGTTCGTCCGTGATATGCCTGGATATATATGACGATCCTCCGGTCAAGGTGAAGGATGAAGAGCTTATGTTCAGGATCATCAGAGCAGCATTTAACCAGCGGCGCAAGACACTTGTAAACAGTATTTCAAATGATGTCAGTATGGGTATTTCAAAGCAGGATGTTGCAAAAGCATTAGAGGATCTGAAGCTGCCGGAAACCATAAGAGGAGAGGCGCTTACTCTTGATCAGTTTGCACGGTTGTCTGAGCGTTTAATTTTTTGACAAGTAGGTAGGTCTATGATAGACTTAACTACGTGTGTGGATTTATATGCAAGGAGAAATACATTGGATAAGTATGAGTATCAGGTTCATGCCGATCAGATCAAAAAACTGATAAATGAAAAGCGGTTTGCCGAAGCTATGAATGTAGCTGACGGTATTGATTGGCGTAAGGTCAGGAGTGTATCCATGCTCCAGACCGTCAGTGAGGTATATAAGATAAATAAGCGATATGAGGAAGCAAGGGATATCCTTATGATCGCTTATGACAGATATCCTACGGGAAGAACAATAGTGTATGCGCTGTGTGAGCTTGCCATTAAGCTCAATGATGTCGTATACGCCAAACTTCTGTATGAAGAGTATGTAAAGCTGGCACCTGAAGATACCGGCAGATATGTATTGCTGTATAAGATGTACGAAGCGCTGGATGTATCGCTTGAGGAACGTATTGAACTTCTTGAGGAATATAAAAAGAAGGATTACACCGAGAAATGGGCATATGAACTGGCATATCTGTATCATAAGACAGGACAGGAAACGAAGTGTATAGAGGCATGTGATGAGCTTATACTGTGGTTTGGTGAGGGTAAGTATGTAAAGAAGGCCATGGAACTTAAGATGAAGCATGTCCGTCTGTCAAGGGAGCAGCAGCTTAAGTATGAGGGACGTCAGGAACCGATACCGGTTACCGATAAGTTCATGGGACGGAACCAGATACCGGTACAGCAGGCGTACGATACAGATCCGCAGGCTGGCAATCTTCAGCAGATCCCGATGACGGCTTATGAGCAGAACAATGTTCAGCCCCGTCAGGAGTATGCGTATGATGAGCCGGTACAGGAATCCATGCAGATGTTGTCCGAGCCTCTTTTGAATGACAACCGGCATACTACTCCCATGCTCACAACTTCGGAGATAGATAAGATAGAGATCAAGCCCGTTAATGTAGGTATGTACAATACCATAGACCTGCAGAACGGCCTGTCAAAGAACATTAAGGAATTTTTTGAAAGAGAAAATGAACAGTCCGCGGCAGTGGATAACAATGTGGTACACAGTGCCGATCCGGAATCGTACAATCATTTGTATGAAAACAATTCCATCGATCTTACTGACAGTAACGGACCGGTAATATCTTTAAGATCGATAGATCCGGCCGAGAATGAAATGGATGAGGTTCCGGGTAAAGAGGAAGATGTACAGATGACTACCTTCATACCTGTAAATCAGCGGGATCAGTATGTGAAGGAAGATGAAGATGAAGAGGATGATTATACATACAGTAATCTCCGGAATGAACATATGAATGAGGATGAGGCCAGAGTTCTTGAGGAAGAGATGATCCGGGCTCATGATATGGCACCTGTAAGGAATACGGGGAAGGGGTATACAAGATCCTTATATGAAGCTGATGGCAGTTTACAGGGGATCCTGGGCGAAGACTATGAGGAAGAAGAGTCAGAGCCCGAATTGAAAAGTATATATGAGAATTGGGAGATCAAGAAGCGCGAGAACGAGGAAAGACGCATAAGGGAGGCGAAAGCCTTATCGTTACAGCAGACCAGTGATATTATGGCTCAGCTTAAGGGAGTGCTTCCCGAAATAGACGATATAGCAAAATCCGTACCACCCAGAAGAAGTGATGCAAAGCCCTATTTCGTGATGCCGACAAACATCCCGGATGAAAACGGCTTAAAGAAGGAGGCTTATCAGCAGGATACTTCTGTAGAAAATGAAATATATAAGGATGTATTTGCGGGATATGAAATGTATAGAAATGATCCCGTAAAACAGGATACCGGTAATGACATTGACTTTGCGGTGAGCAGGCAGGAGGAACCTGTATACACAGACGGGGCCGAAGGTTACGTTCACACGCAGGGGGCCGCATACGCAAAACAGCCTGAAGAACCTCTTAAGGAAGAAACAGGAGAACTTTTGTATACAGAGAAGAAACCTGTATATCGTGAGCAGCCTGTAGAGCAGCAGTATGTGGAAGAGCAGCCTGTAGAAGAACAACCCGTAGAGCAGCAGCCTGTTAAAGAACAGCCCATAGAGCAGCAGCCTGTTAAAGAACAACCCGTAGAGCAGCAGCCTGTGAACGAACAGCCTGTAGAGCAGCAGCCTGTGGAAGAGCAGCCCGTAGAACAAGAGCAGCCTGTGGAAGAACAGCCCGTAGAGCAGCAGTATGTGGAAGAGCAGCCTGTGGAGGAACAGCCCGTAGAGCAAGAGCAGCCTGTGGAAGAGCAGCCTGTAGAACAGCAGCCTGAAGAACTCGCAGATACGGAAGAGGAACCGGAATATCAAGAACAGCCTGAGGATAAGCAGCCTGAAGAACCGTTAAGTGAGGAAACGGAGCAGACCGGATATACTCAGGAAGGATCAGATGAATTAACTACGTCGGAAGTTACGGATGAAATAGGAATTGAGACAGAGGAACTTCCGAAAATAGAAAATCCCGATTGGGATGAGCAGCCGATCAAAGAAGTAACCTATGAACCTGATCCGGAACCTGTAGCATTAGAGAGTGATGACAACAGTGATGCCCGTAAAGAAGCAATAAACAATGAGCTTTATTTCAAGGAAATAATGGATATAGATGATTCTGAAGAGGACGAGGAGAAAGAAACCGTAGAACCGGAGGCTTCAGAGGAACGCTCTTATTCCGAGGATGAAGAAACATCAAGAAGAGCGGCATTTGAAGTGACGTCGGAACTGCCTTCTTATCCGTATGAAGCCCTTGATGATTACGGCGAAGTCGAGGAGATGGTAGTAATCGAACAGCCTGACGGAATTGACAGTCTGATGAAGACAGACGGGCTGCCTCTGGATGAAATAGCACGGGCAAATTATGAAGCCGGAGTAGAGTTCGAATATGACGATCTGGATGAACCCAAAAAGAAGAAGGAGCGTAGAAGAGAACCCGGCAAGAAAAAGAAATATCCCACATATATGAAGCTTGATATGGCTACAGAGGTCAAGAGAGATTTTGATGATGATGAGAAGCAGATATTCAACCGGTTCAGAGGAATAGGATGGCTTAAGAACCAGTTGATCGATGCGATAGATAAGATGTCAATGGAGCCCGCAAGAGGAAATGTAGTGGTCATGGGCAGTGAAACATCGGGCAGGAAGACGATAGCTGTTAACCTTATTAAGCTCATGCAGAGTATGGATGTTAATTTCAAGGGTAAGGTAGCCAAGATATCCGGAGAAGCTTTAAACAAGAAGGATATACCGCTTACTATCAAGAAATTAAGAAGGGGTGCACTTATTGTCGAAAACGCCGAGGGACTGACACCTTCATCCGCAAGACTTGTTGCCGAAGCATTGGAGCTTGAGAGTGAACCGGTGCTTGTCATACTTGAAGGAGACAAGGAAAAGCTTACTGAGATATTCAGTGCGTCAAAGGAAGTGATCAGCAGGGTATTTGATTCAAGGATAGACCTTCAGGAATTCTCGACCGATGATCTTGTTGCATACGGGAAAAGCTATGCTGAAGAGGATGAGTACACCATAGATGAGATGGGCACACTTGCATTGTACAGGCGTATAGGTGATCTCCAGTCACCTGATCATACACCCGGAATAGAGGATGTTATAGAGATCGTGGACAATGCCAAAAAGCATGTCGGCAGAAAAAATATGTCACATTTTATGGATGTACTTCTTGCAAAGAGGTATGATGATAATGACAATATCATACTGAGAGAAAAGGATTTCGTTGTATAGTCTTAAGACTGTACGTTCAAATAATCAGGGAAGAGAAAGGAGACGGCTATAATGGCTAATCAGGTTTTATCACCATTTATCACTGAGATGGACAGATATCTGTTCGGATCGGGAACTCATTACGATATATATAAGAAACTGGGTGCACATCCTACCGAAAAGGATGGAAAGAAGGGAGTTTATTTCGCAGTTTGGGCACCAAAAGCCATGGAAGTATCAGTCATAGGTGACTTCAATGGCTGGAATGAGGAATCGCACCGGATGGATAAGACCGGAGATATCGGTATTTATGAATTGTTTGTTCCGGGACTTTCTGCGGGAACAATGTATAAATACTGCATAACTTCGGCAAAGGGTGAGAAGCTGTACAAGGCTGATCCTTATGCCAATTATGCTGAACTTCGTCCCGGTACGGCTTCAATAGTAACGGATATTTACGGATTTAAATGGACCGATTCCACATGGATCAGGAAGAGGGAGGAATGCAACATACAGGAACTTCCGATCGCTATATATGAGTGCCATATCGGTTCGTGGATGAGACATCCCGGTCGTGAGGATGAGGGTTTCTATACATACAGACAGTTCGCGGACAGGATAGTTGATTATCTAATAGATATGCACTATACACACATAGAGCTTATAGGAATTGCCGAGCATCCTTTTGACGGATCCTGGGGATATCAGGTAACGGGCTACTATGCACCGACATCGAGATACGGAAAGCCCGAGGATTTCATGTATCTTGTAAATAAGCTTCACAAGAACGGTATCGGTATCATACTTGACTGGGTACCGGCCCATTTCCCCAAGGATGCACACGGACTGGCTGATTTTGACGGAAGTGCTGTATATGAATATGCCGATTCAAGAAAAGGAGAGCATCCCGACTGGGGTACCAAGATATTCGATTACAGCAAGAATGAGGTAAAGAATTTCCTTATTGCCAATGCCCTGTTCTGGATAAATGAATATCATATAGACGGACTGAGAGTCGATGCCGTTGCGTCCATGCTGTATCTTGATTACGGCAAGAAGGACGGACAGTGGGTTCCCAATAAATACGGCGGGAATGAGAACCTCGAGGCGATCGAGTTCTTTAAGCATCTTAATTCGATCATTAAGAAAACCGGCAAGGGCATTATGATGATAGCGGAAGAGTCAACCGCATGGCCCAGGATAACGGCCGATCCGGAGGATGACGGTCTGGGATTTACCTTTAAGTGGAACATGGGATGGATGCACGATTTTTGCGATTATATGAAGCTTGATCCCCTGTTCAGGAAGGACAATCATCATAAGATGACTTTCGCCATGAGCTACAATGATGCCGAGAATTACATTCTTGTACTTTCTCATGACGAAGTGGTACATCTTAAATGTTCGATGCTTAACAAGATGCCCGGTTACTATGTTGACAAGTTCGCTAATCTTCGTGTCGGCTATACCTTCATGATGGGGCATGCAGGCAAGAAGCTTCTGTTCATGGGTCAGGAATTTGCACAGGACAGTGAGTGGAATGAGGAAACGGAGCTTGACTGGGGGCTGCTTGAAGACAACCTTCATTCCGGAATGCAGGCCTATGTACGCGAGCTCCTTAAGATATATACGAAGTATCCCGCAATGCATGAGCAGGACAGAGGTTTCAACGGCTTCAAATGGATCAATGCCAACGATACATACAAGAGTATCTACAGCTTTATAAGATTTGGGAAAAATGAAAAGAAGAACAGACTGCTGTATGTAATGAACTTCACGCCTATATCAAGAGACGATTACAGGGTCGGAGTGCCTGAGAAGAAGAAATACAAGCTGTTACTTGACAGCAATGAAGAGAGGTTCGGCGGAAACGGCATGGTAAGGGAAACTGTGTATCAGGCAGAGGAGATACCGTGGGACGGACAGCCATACTCGGTAGCATATCCCCTTGCACCGTACGGAGCGGCAGTTTTCCTGTATTAAATAAATGGTTCTGTGGGCCGGGGAGGTTTACCCCGGCTCATTTGACAGAGCAGGTACGTAATGAGCATGAGTGATAAATTTGATATAATACTGAGGAAATTGCATATAGAGCATTGGAAGGCAGTAGCGGCGATATTGATTGTTTTTGATATATTCGCCGTTAATTTTGCCTATCTTTTTTCTCTCTGGATGAGGTTTGACTGCAGGTTCAGGCTTATTCCGGATGAGTATCTTATTCCTTTCGTGAGATTTGCACCTATATACACAATACTGTGTATTGCTGTTTTTGCAACGCAGAGAATGTATAAGACGATACTCAGATTTGCAAGTTACAGTGAACTGATGAGGATAATGATAGCATCGGTCATATGTTTTGTCATACATACGGTCGGTATATCTTTTTTCCACAGGATGCCGATGTCTTACTATATATTCGGGGCGTTCATACAATTCGCACTGGTTGCCGGGATACGGTTTTTATACAGGTTTTTTCTGCTTATGGATTTCAGGCCCGGGTTCAGGTCTGTTGAGAAGAATGTAAATGTCCTGCTTATAGGAGCAGGTTCGGCCGGACAGATGATCTTAAGGGATGTAAGTCATTCAAAGGAAACGGCGGACAGGATCTGCTGCATTGTGGATGACGATCCCAATAAATGGAACAGGTATATTGACGGAGTACCTATTATAGGCGGGCGTGATGAGATAATGAATGCAGTTGAAAAATATGCGATCAGGAAGATATATTTCTGTCTGCCCAATTCAGATGTTGCATCCAAGCGTGAAATACTTTCGGTCTGTAAGGAAACAGGCTGTGAGCTTAAAAACCTTCCGGGCATGTATCAGCTTGTAAACGGCGAAGTGTCCGTGAGTTCAATGCGTAATGTAAGGATAGAGGATCTTCTCGGACGTGAATCGATAAAGGTTAATCTCGGAGAGATATTTAATTACCTTACGGGCAAGGTCATCCTGGTAACGGGCGGAGGAGGATCGATAGGTTCGGAGTTATGCCGCCAGATAGCTGCGCACAGTCCCAGGCTGCTTATCATATTTGATATTTATGAGAACAGTGCATATGAAATAGAACAGGAATTAAGAACCGATTATCCCGGCCTTAACCTTATCGTGCTTATAGGATCGGTAAGGGACTCGCGAAGGATCAATTCCGTGTTTGAAACCTATCATCCGCAGGTTGTATACCATGCCGCAGCTCACAAGCATGTACCTCTTATGGAGGACAGCCCGTGCGAGGCGATCAAGAATAATGCGATCGGAACCTATAAGACCGCACATGCGGCAATGCTGAACGGCTGTGAGAGATTTGTACTTATTTCAACGGATAAAGCGGTCAATCCGACCAATATAATGGGCGCGAGCAAGAGACTGTGCGAAATGGTTATACAGTCATTTAATCAGTTGATAAAGGACGGTAAGGTAAGCAAGATCCCGAAGCTGTTTCAGCATGAAGTTGATGCGGAGGGTGTAAGGATATATAAAAAGATTGATACCGGCAAGATCAATACGGAATTTGTTGCGGTCAGGTTCGGAAATGTACTGGGTTCCAACGGTTCTGTTGTTCCGCTGTTTCAGAAACAGATAGCAAACGGAGGTCCGGTCACGGTAACACATCCTGATATAATACGCTATTTTATGACTATTCCGGAGGCGGTATCGCTGGTATTACAGGCAGGAACTTATGCTCACGGAGGTGAGATATTTGTACTCGATATGGGTGAACCGGTGAAGATTGACACGCTGGCCAGAAACCTTATCAAGCTTTCCGGGTTTAAGCCTGATGTTGATATCAAGATAGTATACACAGGCCTTCGTCCCGGTGAAAAGCTGTATGAAGAGAAGCTGATGGCGGAAGAAGGAATGCAGACAACGCCCAATAAAATGATCCATATCGGTAAGCCGATCGAATTCGATCCGGAGAAGTTCATTGTGGATCTGCAGGAGCTTATGGCATTGTGCTATGAAAATAATGACAGTATAGGTGAATATGTACAGAAGGTTGTAACCACATATCATCCGAATTGAGTGAACGAAGGTGAGCCGGGAGATGTTTCTCCCGGCTTATTATTTTTGAACAGATCAAAGAGAAATATCCCCGACTCACTTTATGGGTTAAGGATTGTCCGTATTTTGCCGAAATATAAAGCAGAAATGATCAATCGACATTTGTTGTGGAGATGAATATGAAGATAGACACAGGAAATATTAACCACAATCAGAATGTTGACATGGAAAAAACATCATACAGTAACCCCTATCATAAGAGTACGGCAGGGACAGCCGCAATGATGGGAGGAATTGCACTAGACATTTCTGGCACAGTTACGGATAACGCTGCTTACGGAATGGGCGAGCTTAAGAGCGCACAGGAGGTTATGCAGGATGCAGGGCAAAGGGACGTTGCCTTACAGAGAAAGTACATGGCAGTAATGTCTAATTCTATGTCAGCAGAGGATTTCGCGAAATTATCGGATGAGGGATATTCACTGGCCGATACCGATATAGAAGAGCAGGTTACCTCACTTGATAAGATAAAGGTGAAGATGGCTCAGTCCGGAAATGTAATAGCCGGCTTCAATGATGATTTCACGGATGAACAGATAGATGCCATTGCAGGCGGTGACATAGCGGCTCAGCAGCTAAGAGAGGTGTTTGCGCGCAATGATCTTCCGGTAAATGAAGATAATGTCAGAAGTGTAAGAGATGCTCTGGATCAGGCTGCTAAGGTTTCTCCGCTTACGGATGATGTCAGGAAGTACATGGTCGCCAACAGTATTGAGCCTACCATTTCCAATCTGTACAAGGCTGAATACAGCGCCGGAAACAGTAACGGACGCCGGGCCGGGGGTTATTACCGGGACAGTACGGACGGTTATTATGCCAGGAAAGCTGACAACATCGACATGGATCAGATAAGGGAACAAGTCGAAGGGATAATCACCCGTGCAGGTCTTCCGGTTAATGATAAAACAATGGCTGAGGCTGAGTGGATCATTAATAACGGACTGCCAATTACAGAGAGATCAATAGCATCTCTTAACAGGCTTAACAGCCTTACTCTCCCTCTCAGCGGTGATGATATCGTTAACATATCCGCAATTGCGATAAGTGACGGCAAGGAGCCGGTAAACGGGGCCGTTGACAAGACAGAGGCAGACCATGCCATGGCAGTCAGGATACAGGACGAGGTTAATGCGATAAGCGATGAGGCTGTAAATGAAACGGCTGCATCCGGCAGGATTTTGAATATCAGGAATCTGTACGAAGCAACCGAAAGCTTCAGTATGGCAGATCGTACAGGTAATGCGGCAGTAGCGCAGGCGGAGGCTGTAGCATCTTCTTCGGTACACGGCGACAGTGCGATAACAGCCATGAGACAGCTTGAAGAGGTCAGGCTTATGATGAGTACCGAAGCCAACCTTAAGCTGATAAAACAGGGTATTTCAATTGACTTAGAACCGCTTGAGAAGCTGGTGAGCGAGCTTAAGGAGGCCGAAAGAGCCTATTATGAACCACTTCTGCTGAATGCGGGCGAGCGTGGAGAGAATACGGATACAGTCCTTCTTGATACGAGGATAGATCTGTACAGACAGACAACCGATGTATTTGAACAACTGCGAGCCATACCTGCCGAAATACTTGGAAGGATCCGCGGAACGGATGATTTTACCGCACGGTCCCTAAGTGAGCAGGGCAATGTACTCAGGGCGCAGTACGCAAAGGCAGAACAGTCATATGAAACACTTATGACTGCACCGAGAGCAGACATGGGTGACAGCATCCGCAAGGCGTTTGGGAATGTTGATGACATACTGAAAGACAACGGATTTGAATTAAATGAGGCAAACAGAAAGGCCGTGAGGATCCTGGGATATTCGCAGACGGAGATCACTCCCGAGAACATAAGCAGGGTAAGAGAGGCTGAGAGGGCGGTTGAGAGAGTCACAGAGCTTATGACTCCGGCCAGGACACTTGAACTTATCAGAAACGGCGATAATCCGATGGATGAAAATATGTACAGCCTTATGAATCGCTTAGAGGAGACATCACAGGATACAGGTAATGAAAGATACAGTCGTTTCCTGAGAAAGCTTGAAGAGAGAAATGAGATAAATGAGCAGGAGAAATCGGCTTTTATCGGAGTTTACAGGCTGTTAAGACAGATCGAGAAGAGCGACGGCAGGCTTATAGGAAATGTTCTGTCAAGCGGAAATGAACTGACTCTTAGAAACCTTCTGTCGGCTTCAAGGAGTAACAGGGCGTCGGGAATGGATGTATCGGTAGATGACAACTTCGGTGGTCTGAGCGGGCTAAGACAGAGGGGTACTTCCATCTCACAGCAGATAGACAACGGATTTGCGGGAAGAAGCAGTGAAGAGAGATTAACGGATTATTTAAGCTCACTGACAAAGGAAGCATTAAATAAGCTTACTCCGGAAGGCATGCTGGATATGGGTATCAATATAGATACACCGCTTGAGAGATTTGCTTCCCGGACGATTGAGGGATATGACAGAAATGCTGCGATGACGGAGCAGCTTAAAGAAGATATGCAGGCCTATAAGGAAGCCGGGAATACGGATGACAGGGTTATTGAAATGCTGAGGACTTATGAACAGCCCGTGACCGTGAACAACCTGCTTGCTGCGGGAGAGCTGATGATGAACAGGGGCAGAACCTTTAACAGGCTTATGAATGAGGGATCAAAGCTTTCGGGTTCGGCAGAAGACAGGCTTGAAAGAGCGGCAAGAAAGGCTGTTGAAGATTTTACTGACAGTGAATCTGCAGATAACAGCTATGCTGATTTTACAAAAGAGGCTTACAGGATCATTGAGGAAGCTGTTGACAGATCGGACAACAGGATCGATGTAGATGCGCTTAAGCTCCTTCACAAACAGATAAGTGTGGCGGGATCGCTTGCACGACAGCGTAATTACGAGGTACCGGTCAACATTGACGGCGAATGGACGTCCATTAATCTTAAGCTTGTAAGTGGAAAGGACGAAGAGGGAAGTGTTGTTGCGACAATGGACAGCACAAGATACGGCAGGGTTGCGGCCAAGTTCCTTATGGATGGAAAGGAATGCAGCGGACTTATCACTTCCGACAGACAGGACAGTGTGGATGAATTAGCCTCATTGAGAGAGGAACTGGCTTCACTCATCTCACGGGATGGCAGGAGCGTCGGTGAGATAAGCTATGCAAGAAGAGACAGGCTGGATCTGAATGAATTTGCAAGAAATG
The DNA here is from genome assembly GCA_946623875.1 of uncultured Lachnospiraceae bacterium. Classification (GTDB taxonomy): domain Bacteria; phylum Bacillota; class Clostridia; order Lachnospirales; family Lachnospiraceae; genus UBA2868. The sequence continues at coordinate 19,711 of CAMORO010000024.1, forward strand.
ACTCTGAGGCCACAAGAGCAGACAGTGCAGATCTTTATGAGGTGGCAAAAGCATTTATTTCGGTAGTCAGCCGACAGTAGATCATGAAAATAAATCCGGATGGAATATAAGAAAACAGGACCAACAAGGAGGAGAAGGTATGAAGATCAATTCAAACATTCAGGCAATGATAGCAGGGAATGTGTTACGTTCGAACGAGTCAAGGCAGTCGGCCTCGACAGAAAGGATGAGCAGCGGTTACAAGATAAACAACGCCAAGGACAATCCTGCGGGAATGGCTATTTCCAATAAGATGAGGGCGCAGATAGCCAATCTTAACAAAGCTAATCAGAATGCTTCAAATGCCGTGAACGTGGTTGAGACAGCCGATGGGGCAATGGGTGAGATACAGGATATCATACAGAGGATCAGTGAACTGTCTGTCAAGGCGGCAAACGGCGTCAATACAACTGAGGACCGTGAGGCTATTCAGAAGGAAATAGAGCAGCTTACTACTGAGATAAGCAGGATAGCGCAGGATACCGAGTACAATTCGCAGAATCTGCTCGGCGGTGAACAGCAGCTTAAGGGATATGCCGATACGCTGGGACTGGAGGTTATCAATTACGATCCCGGTTTTCCTCTGGGAAAGGATTATGAGGTCAGCATCACCAAGTCAAATGATGCCGAAGGTAATGTTACCATTACAAATGTTAATTTTAGGGTAGATGGTGAGACACAGTACAGTTATGATGCAGGTGGTGTAAGCGTAGGTGATATTTTTGTCATGGATGACCGTGTGACCTTTACACAGCCGGACGGTTCCACACTTACTCTTAAGGCAGATCAGACTATGGCCGACAGTGTTACATCCAGGCTTGACATAAACGGCGTGGGTGGTATGAAAATACAGGTAGGTGCGGCTGAAGGTCAGGAGATCCAGTTGGTTATTCCCAAGGTATCGCTTGATAATCTGAGCCTTACGGGAATAGACGTACGTACCGAGGAAGGAGCCAAAAAGGCGATCGATCAGGCCAAGTATGCGCTGTCATTTACATCGGCGCTCAGGGCAAGGCTCGGTGCTTATGAGAACCGTTTTGAGAAGGCCATAACCAATCTGGATGTTACAACAGAGAACCTTACACAGGCTTATTCAACGATCAAGGATGTGGATATGGCTGATGAGATGGTTGAATATACTACACTTCAGGTACTTGTGCAGGCAGGAACGTCGATGCTGTCGCAGGCCAACGAACAGCCTCAGCAGGCCCTTCAGCTGCTGCAATAATTATCATAAGGGGGTATAATATGACAAAAGAACAAAAACAGGACTACACTCTAAGAATAACACAGGCTAACAGAAGCGGGATAATAGTACTTGTTTATGAGATCGCACTCAGCTATATAGATTCTGCTTTAGAAGCATACAAAAGAGGGGATATGGAAGCCTTCGGCGCCAATTGCAGATATGCAAACAACTGCGTGGGAGACCTGCTGGAGTCACTGAACTTTGACTATGAGCCGGCATATCCTCTGATGCGGATATATGTTTATTTAAGCAAGCTGCTGGCACTGGCTCCCATAAAAAAGGATGCCGGATCGGTGGAGGTAGTTAAGCGTCTTATGACCAGGCTTAAGAAATCCTTTGACGATATTGCTGCCCAGGATGATTCGGAGCCTCTTATGTCAAATACACAGGATGTATACGCCGGACTTACCTACGGTAAAACAAGCCTGAATGAAAATATCGGCGGTGGAACCAACCGAGGTTTTACGGTCTGACTTTTGCAATTTTGTGAAAAGTATACAAAAAACGCCCCTCCTGCAGGGGCGTTTTTTTTGATAAGCATTGGCAGATTTCTACAAAGATGGATTATTTAGAAAAAAAGTATTTACAAATCATGATCAAAATCATATAATTCAATCACGTTTTAAAACACAGGTTGGAGCATTTCAAATACATAATGATTTTCTGATACTATCGTTTATTACCCGGTTACAAATAAAAGATAAGTAAGAGATTATTGCCGGATACGTTTATGTCAATGTATAGAATAGCGAATTTCATCAGAAATTCGGTATTCGTACTGGACCAGGCTCTGCTGAAAGCAGAGGCGTGTCATGCGGAACGCATGATTTCTGAATGCATTTCCTTATTTGCATTCAGAAAGTCATACGTATGGAAATAACGTCATCGTTCAGGAGGAAAATGGTAAACATTTATACACAAAACAGAATACTTGTTATCTGTGATAAGGACAGGGATTACGCAAAGAGACTGGCTGATTATCTGCGTAAGATCGAGTGCGGCTATGAGATAGTTATATATACGGAGCCACAGGCCTTTGTTTCGGGGATGAACGGAAGGAAGGCCGGTCTTATGTTGATACAGGAAGGCTTTATGGATGAGGTTGACAGACTGCTGACAGAGGAAGGAAGGGAACTCAGTACGGATGTTGACCGGAAATACATACTGACAGAGGACCGTAATGCCGTCAGCAATGACGGAAACGCTATCTACAAGTACCAGTCGGCAGCCGTTATAGTAGGAATACTTGGTGAGGATATAGAGGTAAAACACAGGATAGTCAATGATGCCAGAAGACATGAGGGTATCTGTCTTACAGGGATTTATTCACCCGTAAATCATACACTGAAGACTACCTTTGCCATCGCGCTTGGGCAGATACTCTCAGAAGACCGGGAAGTGTTATACATAAACTTTGAGGGATACAATGGATTGTCATGTCTGCTTGATCTTAAGTCGGAATACAATATGCAGGATCTGCTTTACGAGTATTCACTTGACCACGGTGTTTTAGCCAATAAGATCATGCAGTATACGGTAAAGGCAGACGGGCTTAATATGCTAATACCCGTAAGATCACCTTATGAGCTTCAGGAGATAGAGCCTTCTCTGTGGTTGTCTTTTATATCATCTCTGACTTCACTTGGAAAATACGAGGTGATAATCCTCGATATATCCGATACGGTCAGAGGAGTAATGCAGCTTCTCAATGTCTGCTCAAATATTTATATGCCTCTTCGTAAGGACAGCTTTTCGCTGGCCAAGCTTAAGGATTTTGATGATACCCTGGCAAGATATCCTGACTGTGAAATGATCCTGAACAAGCTCAATAAACTTAAATTTCCGTATTTCGATGATATAGACGGAACGCTGAACAAGCTTAAGAGCAGCAGGCTCGGGAAATATATAAGGAGTGAGATATGCACCTGATGATTCAGAGATATGTGTGTTTGATATGGACAGAGAAAGTGTTGTAAACAAGAAAAGTGAGGAGATAAAGAAGGAGGTTCAAAGGGAGCTTGAGGGCAGGCTTGATATTGATGATGAAGATGTACTCAGGCTGATAGACGAAAAGATCAGGCTTAAGAACAGGCAGGTATCCCTTATGCTTTCAGATAAGCTTGCCATTCGCCGGGATGTATTCAATGCGATGAGGAGGCTCGATGTATTACAGGAGCTTATTGATGACCCGACAGTAACGGAGATCATGGTAAACGGGATGCATTCTATTTTCGTCGAAAGAAACGGCGGTATTGTTGACACCGGGAAGTGCTTTGACAGTAAGGACAGGCTGTCTGATATCATACAGCAGATAGTGGCAGGTGCAAACAGAACTGTAAATGCTGCTTCTCCGATAGTGGACGCCCGGCTGAAAGACGGTTCAAGAGTTAATGTTGTACTTGATCCGGTCGCACTTAACGGACCGATACTTACGATCAGGAGGTTTCCCAAGGTCCCGATCGATGCTGCCGGGCTTATCGGGAACGGATCGGTTACAGAGGAGGTCATGGATCTGCTCAGGGATCTTGTTAAGGCAAAATACAATATTCTGATAAGCGGCGGGACCGGAGCGGGTAAAACAACTTTCTTAAATATACTCAGCGGTTTCATACCGAAGGATGAACGCATAATTACGATCGAAGACAGTGCGGAGCTTGTGATCAGGGGCGTAAGTAATATTGTATCTCTGGAATCGAGAAATGCCAATTCATCCGGATGTAATGCCATCAGTATACGGGATCTGATCAGGACGGCTCTCAGAATGAGACCCGACCGAATAATAGTCGGTGAGGTAAGAGGAAGCGAGTCGATCGATATGCTTCAGGCTATGAATGTTGGCCAGGACGGTTCAATGTCCACGATACATGCAAACAGTGCTGCCGATGCTGTCTCAAGACTGGAGACCATGATGATGCTCCATACGGAAATACCTGTAACAGCCCTGAGAAGACAGATGGCATCGGGGATAGACATTATCATTCATCTTGGAAGACTGAGGGACAGAAGCAGGAGGCTGCTTGAGATCATAGAGGTGACGGGATTTGAAGGAAACGATCTTAAAACCCGGGTATTATACAGGTTTGAGGAAACAGGAGAGGTAAAGGGAAGGATCATGGGAGAGCATGTCAGGGTAAACGGTATTGTTAATACGGGCAAGCTGGTACGCGCAGGTATTAAATAAAGTATTCTGAGGAGGTTTTGGCGTATGGACTACAGTATATATAAGCTTAATAAAAGAGAAATCCTTAAGTATACTCTGCTCTATCTGGTGCTCAGCACGGCAATAGCCTATGCATTCTATGATTCCGCATCTGCTTTTATTGTAATGCTTCCGCTTGGCGTCCTTTATTTTAGGCAGGTCAGGAAAGTACTGGCCGGAAAAAGAAAGGATAAGCTCAGAAGGCAGTTCCAGGACATGATCGACAGTGTTTCTTCATCTCTGTCAGCGGGATATTCAGTCGAGAATTCATTTTATGAAGCAAGGAAAGATATGAGGAGGCTGTACGGTAAGGACAGTCTTATCGCAGCGGAGCTTGACTATTTCTTTTCACTGCTTGATACGGGGACAACACCTGAATTGATACTCAGTGATTTCGGAAACAGGGCGGATGTTGAGGATATAAGTGATTTCGCTGAAATATTCGTACTGGCTAAGAAAAACGGCGGTGACTTCAACGAGATCATAGGGAAAACGGTTAAGGTTATGAAGGAAAAGGATGAAACGGAGAGGGAAATTGCCGTAATTCTGACGGGCAGAAGGTATGAGCAGCGGCTTATGTGCGTGATCCCATTTGCCATAATACTGTATTTAAGGATATCGAGTTCCGATTTTCTGTCAGTGCTCTATCATAACATATTCGGAGTAACCGTAATGACGCTGTGCCTTGGGATTTATGGACTGTCGTACGTAATGTCAGAGAGAATAACGGATATAAGGGTGTGAAAACGTATGTTAATTGTATATGGCCTTGCAGCAGCAGTGATCATATTATTTATGATCGTATTTAACAGATCAGATGTCCTGAAGCAGGCCGGTCTTATCAGACTGCTTGTAAATGACAGGGTAAAAAGCGGACTCAAAAAGGTGTATCTTGCGGAGGATACCTTTGATAAGGGTATTGAATTCTGTAAAAAGAAGATAAACGTGACTGTAGTTACAGTCCTTGCAGGATTACTTGCCGCATTTGCTTATGAGCTTGTAAGCATGGGTTCATCCGGACTTATTAACGGAAATATGATAATGCGGAACGGTTATCAGGGCAGTCCCAGAAATGTAAGGATCAGGGTCAGAGACATACAGACTGAAGAATCGCAGGTCATTGATGTTAAGGTAAGCGAAAGAAAGTACAGTATTCCGGAACTTGAACGGATGGCGGCTGAAGCTGATGCCGTTATAAGCGGGGTTATGCTTGCGGATAACGTAAATCCTGACAGAATAACAGGAGATATGGATTTCCCTACATCGATAAAAGGCTATCCGTTCAGGATATCCTGGAGAACCGATGATCCGCTGCTCATAAATTCAAAGGGTGTTCTTAACAGGGAAAGACTTGATAAGCTCAAGGAGAAAAAGGACATAAGCGAAGGGATCGTTATCGGTATCCATGCGGAGCTTTCATATGAGGATTACCTGTATGAGATGCATATGACCACACGTGTATATCAGGATGATGCAGACAAAGAGTATTCACTGGCGGAATATCTTAAACTGATGATCGATGAGCTTGATCTGAACACGAGGGAAGAGGAATATCTTGTATTGCCTGAAAGGGTTGAGAATATAGGACTGGCTTATGAAGAAGCGGGTGGCAAAAAGAGTGCGGTATTACTTTTAATGGTGATCGTGGCTGCGACTGCCATTTATTTCAGGGAGGATCAGGAGGTGATAGACAAGGTCAGGAGACGGGATATTGAGCTTATGAATGATTATCCCGTACTTGTGAATAAGTTTGTTCTGTTTTATTCCGCAGGACTTACCACAAGAGGAATATGGAGTAAACTGTGCAGGGATTACCTGATAAAGAGAGATAAGGATGAGAAGAACAACAGAAGAAATACCGGTAAAAAAGGAAGCAGTAAGAGTATCAATAAGAAAAAAAGCAGGAAATATCTGTATGAGGAGATGCTTCTGTGTGAGGGATGGATGAATGAGGGAATGGGTGAGATTGCAGCATATGAGGCTTTCGCCGCAAGGTGTGGTTTGAACAGATACAGACAGTTTATCTCTCTTATCAGCCAGGCTATGGGTAAGGGCAGGGCAGATCTGCTGCCGATGCTTGAAAGAGAGGCACAGGATGCGTTTACCGAAAGAAAGAACAGGGCAAAGGAATTGGGTGAGGAGGCCGGTACCAAGATGCTGTTCCCAATGCTGCTTATGCTGCTGATCGTACTGATCATAGTAATGGTTCCCGCGTTTGTGACTTTCAGGATGTAACACAGAATAGCAGATTTCATAAGAAAACAGGTATTGGTAATGGACAGGGCGCTGCTGAAAGAAGGGGCGTGTCACAAAAGATGAAAAGGATAATTACAAAAACGTTAAGGAGGAAAAATCTATGATAACAATTGTAAATGCAGTGAGGAACTGTATAAACGCAGCCGGCAGGTGTGCAAAGGATAATAAAGGGATAGGTGTGGTCGAGCTGATACTTATTTTGGTCGTGCTTATAGGCCTTGTAGTGATCTTTCGTGATCAACTGACCTCTCTTGTTAACGGTATTTTTGAAAGGATAGTTAATGACAGCTCGGCTGTTTAGGACAAAAGAAAACGGAGAGATAACAGTATTTCTGTCAATGGTACTTGCTTCGTTCATAGGGCTTGCTGTTGTAATTATACAGAGTGCCAGGCTTCAGCTCATCAGGATGAACGTAGAAGGTGTAATGGATGCAGGTCTGCATTCGTGTTTTGGGGAATATGACCGGAAGCTGTTTAAGAGATATGATCTTCTTTTTATAGACAGCAGCTACAGAGGAGAGTGTGAAGCAGGGATTGACAGTGTTATAGGACATCTGTGCCGGTATATGACTGCAAATACAGACTATTCGGACACTTCCGCAACCGGTGAATGGTATGGTGAGACTGTGGGAAATGCAGAGGCAACGGGATATGTACTTGCGTCCGATGAAGGAGGTATGGTGCTTAAATCACAGGCGTCGGATTATATGATCAGATATGGCGAATCCAAATATACAGACCGGATAAATGCAAACAGACAGGGGCTGTCCGATACATCCGGGGATTATATGGGTGAATGGGATGCTCTTATAGATGCTGTGAATGCCTATGGATTTCCTCTTATGAATCCCGGAGAAGAAGTAAGGAGAATGGTACTTGATGAAGATGAGTTCATTAACGGGAGTATCCTAAACAGTATGAGGACAGGCGATATCCCGTCAGGGAGAAGCCTTAAACAGGGAAAAGGCGGAAAAAAGACAGATAAACGCTATTGTTCGGATGAAGCATTCATCGAGTACATTATGCAGAAGTGTGGCTGCTATACAGAGAATGATGATGAACAGCAGCTCATATGTGAGATCGAGTATCTGTTATACGGGAATGACAATGACGGGGATAATATGCTTAAGATCATTAAGCGTCTGACCGAACAAAGGGAATGGGATAATATCAGGTGTATAAGAAGTGATGGTGGTAAGGTGCAGGCCGCATGGAATAAGGCATATGAAGTTGTGGAATACAATATGCCGGTGTATATGGAATTGCCGGATACTGCGCTGGTGGGGCTGGTATGTGATTCTATCGTGTATGCATGGGCATATGCGGAGTCTGCAGCAGATGTAAGCCGTTTATTGAACGGAGGTAACTGTCCGGTTGTAAAGTCGGGATCGGATATAATGCTTTCGCTTGATGAGCTTCTGAATTTCAGATCCTGTCTGAATGGATCGGGTGGAGCCGGTATAAGCTATAAGGATTATGTTGGTATATTTCTGACAGAAATACCGGATGAAATAAGAAGATCAAGGCTGATGGATATAATAGAAGGCAATTTCAGGTGCTTTTACAATGATAACTTCCGTATTGACGGATGTGTTGAATATCTTGAGGCAGAAGTGGAAATGACAAGTTCGTATGGCTTCAGGCACGTAATAAAACGTGACCTTATATATGAATAGATATGATCCCGGGAAAGGCTAAAGTGCAGGAAACTATAAACAATTGTAATAAAAAAGGGAATATGCTGATCGGACCGGGTCAATGGCAGGTTCCCAAAACCTGTGTGGCACGAAGGTCTTTCCCGTGGAACATAAGATGTACGGTGCAGGGAAGTCTTACCATAGAGGCATCCCTGGTCATACCGGTATTTATTTTTGCCATGTTCATGGTATTGTCCGTTATCAATCTGTTAAGGTTTCACTTAAATCTTCAGGAGGCTGTACATCAGGAGACAAAGAAGCTTGCACTGTCGGCATTTGACGCAGGATTTGATTGTCAGACAGACAGCGTAAGAGCAGGAGTACTTTCTTTACTCGACAATAAGCTTGTGGAAAGGGCACCTGTAAGAAACGGAGCAGAAGGTATTGATTTTTCCGGCAGCAGGCTTGATAACAGGGAACTGATCGAGATAAACGCGTCATACGAAGCAGAACTCCCTTATGATTCAATGGGATTGTTTGATTATCACTTTACGGCCGGGTGTGTTATGCATACATATACCGGCTATGAAAAGGACCTGAATGAGCGGGATGTAAACAGAAAAGAGGAGGAGTACGTATATGTTACTCCGACGGGTACGGTTTATCATAAGGACAGGGAATGTACATATTTGAGGTTATCGATAAAGGAGACATCAAGGGACAGCCTGAAAGATTTAAGGAACAGCTCCGGGCATAAATACTATGCCTGTGAGAAATGCGGCAGGAAATCCGGCAGCAGTGTGTATATTACATCAGACGGAACCTGCTATCATGGCAGTTTATCCTGTCCGGGACTGAAACGTACGGTTTCATGTATACCACTGTCCGAGTGCGGAGGCAGAGGTCCATGTTCAAGATGTTCGCATTAAAGAAGGTGATACAATGATATTTCTAAGTTTATTTCTACTGATCATCAGCAGTTATACAGATCTAAGGGAACGCGGCATCAGCCTTATGCTGCTTGCCGTATCCCTCATATCCTGTATCGCTCTTATGACGGGTGTTGAAATATACGGAAACATTACGGGATTACCGGAATGGTTTATCCTGTATGAACCTAAGATGATAAATATCCTTGCAGCGTTGCTGCCCGGATTGTTTCTGCTTATCGTACACAGGATATCGGAAGGATCCATCGGTAAAGGAGATGTATACGTGGTTCTTATACTCGGACTGATGCTGGGACTTTACAATACCGGTGTTCTGCTGATGATGTCGATGGTATTCACAGCCGTATTCGGACTTATCTATATGAAGCTGAAGGGAATGGGAAGAAAGGCAGCTCTTCCGTTTATGCCGTTTCTTCTTTCCGCACATGTTGTACAGATAGTATTTATGCATATTTAAGGATGGAAAATGTTTAAAAAAATGGAAAAAGGCAGCCTTACCATAGAGCTTACGCTGTTAATGCCTTTCATATTGGGATTGTTCATATTGATCATATTTTCGGGTTTCATTCTGCATGACAAATGTGTGGTAAATAAAGCATGTTTGTCGGCAGCTCTTCGGGGAAGTGAGGAGGATGAGGATGATCAGGCCATTAACAGGGCTTATGAGGCTCTCGATGAAGTCATTCCCGAACATCTCATCGGGAAATGGGATTACAGTACACAGGTTGATATAGGTGAGGATGAAGTAAGGATAACATTTCGCGGTGATACCGGGATTGGCAAAGGACTGGTCAACAGGGTATTGTCCATAGCGGGAACAAGTCACAGCTATGAGTGCACAAGCTGCAGATTAAGAGAAGAAGATTATTTAAGAACAAAAAAGAAATCGGGGGCAGGATATTGTTTATAGAAAGCTATGATTACGGAATTAACGGGAACTATCTGATACTGGACGATTCTGAGGCAGTTAGTCAAAACACGGACCGGGGAGAGGACAGTGGAGAAAACAGCACGGCAAGCAGCTCAGAAAGCATTAACGAAAACAGAGATATTTCAACAGGTTATATTCCTCGTATGCTTGTTGAGAATCATATACCTTCGTTTTTGGAATGCAGCATTGTACATTCAGATGGCAGGGAAAGATACATATATGACATAACATCGCGGACAAGTCTGACAGATATGTATGAGCATACCAGGATGGATCACAGGTTTTTATTGAGCTTTATAGATGCGGTGGCTGCGGTTCTTGAGAATGCGGAGGAATATCTTCTCCCTTGTGAACATATCATATTTGATCCCGGATATATTTATGCAGACAGGGGGACCGATATGATATCGTGGTGCTATTATCCCGGTCATTTTTCGGAGTTAAAACAGAGTATGACAACCCTCGCAGAGTATATTCTTGAAAGAGCCGATCACACAAGCAGGGATACCGTAAATCTGGCGTATGATTTCTACAAGCAGGTGATAAACGGAGATTATTCCCTGAGGAGACTGACGATCCGCTCTGAAACCGAGTCCGCGGCTTCGAAGGAGGAAGAGGAAGAAAACTATCTTATAGAGGATGATTCTGATTTCTATTTACCTGACGAGGATGATGAACCTGTTATTCCGGCTTCGGGGAAGATAATATCGGGAGTATGTATTTTTGTTCTTGTTGTTATATCAGGTGTGATACTTGCAAGTGCTCTTTGCAGCAATCCGTTATTATCGATCCTGCTTGGGATGCGTGAAATGCAGGTGTTTTTGGGATTGAGCGGTGCACTGTCACTGCTGATGCCGACGATCATATTGGTAAAATGGTTTAATAAGGTCAGAGATTTCAGGAAAAAACTGGAAGACTCAAAGGCAGGTATAAATGATATCTATCATGAAATGGAATCTTCGGAATATGCGGGAAATACCGGGAGGCTTGCGGCATCGGATAGAAATGGAAGCCCGGACTGCTTATTTATGCCTGACCGGGAACGGACAGAAGCTATTAACAGGAAACACGGTACGATGAGATTAAGTACTGATGATCATGACGAATTAAATAACCACCGCGATGATACACTGAGACAGAATAACTGTTTTCACAGACTTGTACAGATAACCGGAGACGGTATAAATGAACTGAAGATAGGTAAACTGCCGTTTATCATCGGTAAACGAAAGAGTGTATGTGATGCTGTTTTGGCTTCCGATGCGGTAAGCCGTGTACATGCCAAGCTGTTTCTGGAAAACGGGGCATACTATGTATCGGATCTTAACAGCACAAACGGAACATTTGTAAATGGCAGCAGGCTCAGGGCAAATGAAAAGAAGAGACTTACCGATAATGATGAAATACGTTTCGGTAAGGAGCTCTTCTACTTCAGGTGATCTTTATTATCATTTGGTCTTTAACATGTCACGCAGTGCCTTCAGCTCATCCTCCGAGGGCTTGCCCGGTTTCCACTGCAGCAGAGCTTTGTCATCCTTATATCTGGGAATGAGATGCATATGGAAATGAAATACGGTCTGGCCGGCTGCTTCTCCGTTGTTCTGCAGGATGTTGAAGCCGTCGCAGTTGAGCTTCTCTGTCATTTGCGTACTCAGTTTCTTTGCAAGCCGGAATGCCTTTCCTGCTGTTTCATCATCAATCTCATAGATGTTGGCGTAATGCTCCTTGGGAAGTATGAGAGCGTGTCCTCTGGTTGCGGGATTAACATCCAGTATCACTGTGAAATCCTCATCCTCATAGATCACGTTGGTGTCAAACACTCCGTTAGCCAGCTTGCAGAAAATACAATCATCCTTCATCATATGTGTTCCTCCTGTGTAAAATTAAATATTTTGTCAAGCATTCTGTAGCGTGAGAAATCGCCCTTAACCTGCATATCTCCCGATAAAAATGCACGATGGAAGCTCATCTGGCCCGATACTATCCGGTTGAGGACATCATCACTTAACTTGCACAATACTTCGGGATCATCATGATTACCGTAATAGCAGTTAAGCTCCGAATCACTGATCTCAACGATAAGAGGTTTCTTTTTATCGGTTATCATGAACTTGTAGATACAGTTGACGGAATTGGCGGGGTTGAATTTCTGTCTGAAATCTGAAATATACAGGGCATTCTCATCAATTCCTCTGTGTTCCATTTTTCCCCTGAACAGATTGGCCAGTTCCTCTATATCCTCCCGCTGTTTTTGTACATAGCTTTCATCAGCCGCATATTTGGATAGCTGTTCCGATTCCTGGGGAGTGAGGGGTATTGCCCTGTTGGTATTGTTTATCTTATTTACAGCCTTGTTACTTGCGGGAAGTGATTTGGTCTTCTGTGAGATCGTGCGGTAGAGGTTTTCGGCTTTTTTTTCTATTATATTAAGGTATTCCTGATTAAGCTCAAAGGTAACAAGATCATCAATATATCCGCACAGACCTTCACAGGGAAGTCCGCCAAGGATTTCCCATGCAAGGGCAATATCCGTCATTGCTTCACGTTCACCGGGGGCTGTTGACATTACTATCGGACACATATAAGTGTTTTCTATCTTTTCCTTGTTTCCGTAAAGCCAGCAGGAGTCAAGAAACTGCTGCATGAATCCGCCGATGCCGAACCATTCGACCGTTGTAGCCAGTATGATGCCGTCTGCGTCATTGATCGATGCAGGAAGGGTGGTTATGGTATTCTTAAGCTCATAGAGGTTAAAGCGTTCGACCTTGACATTCAGTTCATCAAGTACCCCCTGCATCTTGTTAAGTACAAACAGGGTTGGGTCATCGATTATACCGCGACCTCCGTAATAAATGTTTATCTTCATAGGCTCATCTCCAAAAATTAAATTTTG
>CAMORO010000025.1 GCA_946623875.1 uncultured Lachnospiraceae bacterium
ATGTATTACGGGTCAGTGGCAGAACTGGAAACGGATGATCTTGAAGAGTATGCCGGCAATGTAATGCGCCTTAATGAATATATAGAAAGCAGAGGCGCACATCTTCTTGTCGTTATCCCGCCTACAAAAGTGCTTTACGGAGTCGCGGACCTCAATAAGAAATGGACGATAAATGACCCGAATAAACGAACTGACCGCTTCATGTCAATGCTTCAGCAGAGAGGTGTCAACGCTCTGGATCTGAGGCATTATATGGAGAATACGGGATTAAGCCTCGAGGAACTGTTTTTTAAGACGGATCATCACTGGACACCGCTTGCAGCTTTTTACGGCATGAATGGGATAGTGGAAAGGATGAATGAGCTTTACGGTCTTAATCTCGATCCCACAGGATATTACAGGGATCTGTCCAATTACGACAGCTATACATATAAAGGCGCTTTTCTGGGATCTACAGGTGAGAATTCAGGAGCTGTTTATTCCGGAGTGGATGATTATACCTTCTACTGGCCAAGGTGTGACAAGGAGTTCGAATGGCATGATTATGAGCATAATGAACGTACAAAAGGAAGATTGGAAGACTCTCTGCTCTATTCCGATCGTCTCATCACTGCAGAAGATATCTATGATAATTCGATGGGAAGCGTGTATATAAGAGAGATAGTGGACAGTGAGAGAATAGTAAACAATTCAGACCCCGACGCCCCCGTGCTCACGGTACTTCGTGATTCGTATTTCAGCCCGATAGCTGTATTCATGGCGCCGATGTTTTCGAAGATAGATATGATGTGGACAAGAAATGCTTCGGGAATTAATATGGAAGAGTATATTAAGAATGAGTATTACAATTACGTGATACTTGAAGTGTATCCGTATAATCTTGATGCACAGTCATTTGACTTCTTTCATGAGGATAAACAGGAAAAGATCAATGAGTGAGGATAAAAGCCGTAAAAACCTTATATTGATTGTAGTTACTACAGTGTTTTCGCTTATTTATCTGACTTGGCGCGTGCTGTTTACGATTCCGTTCGAGTATGGTCCCGTGTCTGTTTTTGCCGGTGTTTCGCTGCTGGTTGTTGAGGTTCTGGGCCTTGTTGAATCATCGATACATCATTACAATCTGTACGGTGTTGTAAGGCCTGTGCTTCCTAAGATAAGGGATGACGAATTTCCTCATGTTGATGTATTCATATCATCATACAATGAACCACAGGAAGTTCTTATAAAAACAATAAACGGATGTAAGCATATGAAATATCCTGACCCGTCGAAGGTGCACATTTACCTCTGCGATGACGGACATCGTGCCGAAATGAAGGGTTTTGCGATCTCGATGGGAATAAATTATCTTGACAGGGATAATCATGACGGTGCAAAAGCAGGTAATCTGAACCATGCGATGTCCAAAACAACATCTCCGTATATTGTTACTTTCGATGCCGACATGATACCGAGGAGTAATTTCCTGCTTAAGACCATACCGTATTTTATCGGGATGGAAAAGGAGAACGCAGGCAAGCCCTACAATGAGCAGAAGCATCTTGGTTTCGTTCAGGCACCTCAGGCGTTTTACAACCCCGATCTTTTCCAGTATTATCTGTATTCCGAAGAGAGGATACCGAACGAACAGGATTATTTCTACAGGGATATACAGGTATCGAGAAACAAGAGCAATTGTGTTATTTACGGTGGTTCCAATACCGTACTTTCGAGAAGGGCACTCAATGATATCGGAGGCTTTTATACGGAAACGATAACAGAGGATTTCGCTACCGGAATGCTGATACAGAAGAAGGGTTATATCTGTATAGCGATAGATGAGGTGCTTGCTTCAGGTCTTTCCGCAACAGATCTTAAGTCACTTATCAATCAGAGGGTCCGCTGGGCAAGAGGCGTAATAACGACCAACCGTAAGATGCATACAATGTGGAGCAGGGATCTTTCTTTTGCCCAGAAGATCAATTATTGGGCCTCCGTATGGTACTGGTATGCGCCTGTTAAAAGACTCATATATTACATGTGTCCGATCCTGTACGGCGTATTCGGGTATATGGTCATTAAATGCGATCTGTGGGAGATTATGCTGTTCTGGCTTCCCATGTATATAACTCAGAATCTGTCACTGCGAGTAATGAGTCACAATCTGAGGACAGCCAAGTGGACGGGCATTTATGAAACGATCCTGTTCCCTTTCCTTTTGGTTCCCGTACTCATGGAAACGGTGGGTATCAAAATGACCAAATTCAAGGTTACCAAAAAGGGGGCGGTCGAGAGCGAAGCCGGAAAGAATACTGCCTATATAGTTCCTTTCGCCTTCCTGTGTATCCTGTCCGTTATCGGTATTTATAATTGTATCGCGCAGATATTTGACAGTAATGACCTTGGCCCGGCAGTGGTGTTGTTCTGGCTTATCATGAATCTTTATACGCTGGTCATGGCTATGTTTTTTGTAATGGGACGTGACTATATCCGCAAGTTCGACAGGGTGGAGACGGTGATAGACGCTGTGCTGCACACATCGATCTCGGATTATAACTGTCAGACCAGTGATATTTCCGATGAGGGTATATCCATAACATATCACAGACCGATCAATATTGATGACAGTAATCCGGTTGTTATAAGCTTAAGCTGGGAGGATTATAAGTGTTCACTCAAGTGCCGTCTTCTGCATTCGGATGCTTTTGATCATGATGAAAGAGACTGGTACAAGTATTCATTTGAAGTCGTGGATTATCTTGGAACATACGAGGAATATATGCAGATCATCTACGATCGCGTTCCGGCGCTTCCGCAGCATCTGGATGAGCATGCAGGAAGCTTTGATGACCTTAAGCTCAATGTAAAAAAACGTACCGAGAAACCCTTTTATCAGAACAGAACGGTTCCGCGAATAAGGATAGAGCCTTTGGTTTATGATTATGAAGGAAATGAGCAGAGGATAGTTGATTTTAATTACAAATATCTGACTCTGAAAGGCATGTACAAGCCTCGTGATGAGGAGATACTTGTTATAGAACCCCATGAGGGTCTGTTCCTTGTATGCAAAAGGCTTAGGTATATAGCCGGCGGGGACAGCCTGTACAGAGTTGAGAATTACTACGAAATAGTGGATGAACCGGGGAAGAACAGACTGCTTGAGAAGTGGATAGAGCATGAGCTGCTCATTAAGGAAAACGGAAAAGGTTGCAGTGATATACATAAAACCGGATCAAAGGGAGTGAAGACCGAAGGATTGGATGAAATGTCATATATTAAGGATTAACTCATGAAAATAAAAAGGTGTTGATCACCTCGGCAATGCCGCAGTGGTTGTTATCGTTTGAGGTAACGTAATCGGCTGCGGCTTTTGTTATATCCGTGCCGTTACACATTGCCGCTCCTATGCCCGCAGCCCGGATCATTGATATATCGTTCTCTTCATCGCCGACGGCTATTGAGTTATTTACCGGAATGCCAAGATGTCTGCACATGAACCTGACCGCGTTTCCCTTGGTGGCTTCGGGGTTTGAGAATTCAAGAAGAACGGGAGATGAAAAAACGGTTCCTACGCGTCCTGCACACCAGCCTTCCATATGCTGCCTGAAATCCCGCAGCCTGTCAGGATCACTGTATGAGAGGGCTATGACCTTGATCGGGTCATCCGTAAGATACGACAATGCATTTTCCACTATGACCGGTTCGACCTTAATGGCTGAGCAATAGGTTCTCAGGTTATCGTTGTCGATTTCTGATACGACATTTGCATCATCATAGGTATGCGAATGAAGTCCGAACTTATATGCCTCATCAAGTATATATCTTACATATGTTTTGGGAATGGGTAATCTGACGATCGTTTCATGTGAGCCAAGATCATATATAAGGCCGCCGTTGTAGCTGCTTATGTAGTAGCCGCTGCCAGTCCAGCCGTAGCGCTTCGATATCTTTACCGCACTCTGCAGAGGACGTCCTGTTGATATGACAAACTTATGCCCCGAGGAGATAAGCCGGTTTACTGCACTTAAATCCCCGGGGTTGATATTTTTATCACTGTTCAGTAAGGTACCGTCAAGGTCGGTAAATATTACTCTGGTATCCATATCAAACGTCATCATCTTCCCTGTCGGCAGTATATACAAAACGCTTACGTGCCATTTCATCGCTGGCAAGGTACTCATCATAGGTTGTGATCTTATCTATCATGCTTCCGTCGGGAAGTATTTCCATAATACGGTTGGCTGTGGTCTCGACAAACTGGTGGTCATGAGACGAGAACAGTATAACTCCGGGGAACTTGATAAGTCCGTTGTTAAGTGCTGTTATGCTTTCCATATCAAGGTGGTTTGTGGGTTCGTCAAGAATAAGTATATTCGAACCCGAGATCATCATCTTGCTAAGGAGACATCTTACCTTTTCTCCTCCGGACAACACTTTGACTTTCTTGATCCCGTCTTCTCCGGGGAAGAGCATACGTCCTAGGAAACCGCGAACATAGGTTACATCCTTGACCGGTGAGTAACCCATGAGCCAGTCGGTTATCGTAAGGTCATTGTCAAATTCGGCAGTCGAATCCTTGGGGAAGTAAGCCTGGGAAGTAGTAACTCCCCATTTGAAGGTTCCTTCATCGGGATCCATTTCGCCCATAAGGATCTTAAACAGGGTAGTCTTGGCAAGCTCGTTTCCGCCAACAAAAGCCACCTTGTCATCATGCCCGAGTATGAAGGAAATGTTATCGAGTATCCTGACTCCGTCAATGGTCTTGCTGATGCCTTCCACGGTAAGAACTTCATTTCCTATTTCCCTGTCCGGCCTGAAATCTATATAGGGATATTTACGGCTGCTGGGCTTGATCTCGTCAAGTTCGATCTTCTCAAGAGCACGCTTACGTGATGTTGCCTGCTTGCTCTTGGAAGCATTGGCAGAGAACCTTGAGATGAATTCCTGCAGCTCCTTGATCTTTTCTTCCTTCTTTTTGTTGGCTTCCTTCATCTGTTTGATGAGGAGCTGGCTTGACTCATACCAGAAATCATAGTTGCCGGCATAAAGCTGTATCTTTCCGTAATCTATGTCAGCTGTGTGCGTACATACCTTATTTAAGAAATAGCGGTCGTGGCTGACTACGATGACAGTATTTTCAAAGTCGATAAGGAACTCCTCGAGCCATGCAATAGCGTCCATGTCAAGGTGGTTGGTAGGCTCATCGAGCAGCAGTATATCGGGATTTCCGAACAGTGCCTTGGCAAGAAGTACCTTGACCTTCTGGGAACCGTTGAGATCCTTCATTACAGCGTAGTGAAGGTCGGTTTCTATTCCGAGTCCGTTGAGAAGCATGGCTGCATTTGACTCGGCTTCCCATCCGTCCATCTCGGCAAACTCTGCTTCAAGCTCGCTTGCTCTGATACCGTCCTCGTCGGAGAAATCCTCTTTGGCGTAGATGGCATCCTTTTCCTTCATTATTTCATAGAGACGTTTGTTGCCAAGGATAACCGTATCCATAACAGTATATTCGTCATATTTGAAATGGTCCTGCTCCAGTACGGACAGCCTCTGTCCCGGGGTTATGGCTATATCCCCCTTGGTAGTGTCAAGTTCACCGGACAGTATTTTCAGGAAGGTTGATTTGCCCGCGCCGTTGGCGCCTATAAGACCATAGCAGTTCCCTTCGGTGAATTTGATATTTACATCCTCGAACAGAGCCTTTTTCCCCAGACGAAGAGTTACATTGTTTGCTGAAATCATGTTAGTCTCCTTAGTTTTTCAATTGCCTGAATAGTTATCTTACATAATATATCAATATAAATACAATAGTGTCAAGTATACTTTCTTGTTCAGTTTTTATGTGTTTTTAAAGGATTTTTTATGATTTTTCGTATAATAGCACAACAGACGAAGGTTGACTGAAAAGATACTATAGCGTTATACTTAACTATTATATTGAATATTTTATGTAAATGGTAACTGTTCTGAATGGTTACCTGGAAAGCAGTAAGCTGATTGCACGGATTGATATGAGCGAATATCTGGATACGGAGAACAACAATACAGAGCTTATCCTTGATAATGGACGTTTTGAGGCCATCAAGGAGCATTTGAGTCCCGGGGAACTGTACCTTGAGCTTATTTCGTGTGTTCGGAAATATCACCCCAGCGATGATATTTCTCTTATCGAGAAAGCATATAATATTGCCAATGAGGCTCACAGGGATCAGTTTCGAAGATCAGGCGAGCCTTATATTATTCATCCTTTGAGTGTGGCCATTATACTTGCCGAGCTTCAGCTTGACAAGGAATCGATAGTTGCCGGACTTTTACATGATGTTGTTGAGGATACCACAATTACAACGGAAGAGATCGAGAAGGAATTCGGTTCTGATGTAGCCCTTATCGTAGACGGTGTAACCAAGCTCGAGAAGATCAGATATAATGAGGATAAGCTTGAATTCCAGGCGGACAATTTAAGGAAGATGTTCCTTGCCATGGCCAAGGATATACGTGTTATCATGGTCAAGCTTGCGGACAGGCTTCACAATATGCGTACACTTAAGCATATGAGACCCGAAAAGCAGAAAGAGATAGCAAGGGAGACCATGGATATTTATGCTCCGCTTGCAATGAGGCTCGGTATCAGTAAGCTGAAGGTTGAACTTGATGATCTGTCTCTTAAATATCTTGAACCGGAAGTGTACTATGATCTGGTGGATAAGATAGCCATCCGTAAGTCGGAGAGGGAGAAATATGTTCAGATAATTGTGGATGAAGTGTCACAGCATATCGCCAACGCCGGCATCAAAGCCGAAATAGACGGCCGCGTCAAGCATTTCTACAGCATTTACAAGAAGATGCTCAATCAGGATAAAACAATAGATCAGATATATGACCTTTTTGCTGTTCGTATCAAGGTGGATTCCGTCAGGGACTGTTATGCTGCCCTGGGTGTCATACATGAGATGTACAAGCCCATACCCGGCAGGTTTAAGGACTATATTGCCATGCCCAAGGCCAATATGTATCAGTCGCTTCACACAACCCTTATCAGTCATACGGGACAACCCTTCGAAATACAGATCCGTACCTATGATATGCACAGAACGGCAGAATACGGTATCGCAGCTCATTGGAAATACAAGGAGAACGCCAGCGGTACAAGAGTGGAGGAGCAGGAAGCCGAGAAGCTGAGCTGGCTTCGCCAGATCCTTGAATGGCAGAAGGATATGGCCGACAACAAGGAATTCCTAAGCACGATAAAGAGTGATCTGGATCTTTTCAACGATACGGTATACTGTTTTACACCTTCAGGAGACGTTAAGACTCTTCCGGCAGGCTCCAATACGATTGATTTCGCCTACAGTATTCACGGAGCTGTCGGTAACAAGATGATCGGTGCCAGGGTTAACGGGAAGCTGGTTACGATCGATTATATCCTTAATAACGGCGACAGGATAGAGATCATAACTTCGCAGAATTCCAAGGGTCCTTCCCGTGACTGGCTTAACATAGTCAAGAGCACACAGGCCAAGAACAAGATAAACCAGTGGTTTAAGAATGAATTAAAAGAAGAAAACATTCAGAAGGGCAAGGATCTTCTGAACGATTACTGCAAGGCTCATTCTATAGATCCCACTCATGTGTTCAGACCCGAGTATATTCATGCCATAATGGAGAAATACGGCTTCAAGGATTGGGATGCCGTAAGAGCCGCAGTAGGTCACGGAGGTCTTAAAGAGGGACAGATCATCAATAAGATGGTCGATATGTACAATAAGGATCATCCCAGGATCCTTTCGGACGAAGAGGTATTAAAGAGCGTTAACGGTCAGGAGAAGGAACGCAAGATACAGATCAGGAGCAAGGGCGGTATCGTAGTCAAGGGAATTGATGATGTGGCTGTAAGGTTTTCCAAATGCTGTAATCCTATTCCCGGAGACGAAATAGTCGGTTTCGTAACAAGAGGAAGAGGAGTGTCGATCCACCGTACGGACTGTATCAATATACTCAATCTCCCCGAAATGGAAAGGGCGAGGCTTATTGAAGCCGAATGGCAACAGGACGATGACAAGGTCAATGAACGCTATATGGCCGAGATCAACATATATTCAGTCAATAAGACGGGAATGCTTGCGCAGATAACCAAGGTATTGACGGAGAAGAATGTAAGCATACTCAAGATGAATGTAAGGACCAGTAAACAGGGGACGGCAACCACCTCGATCTCATTTGAGGTTGCCAACAAGGAGGAGCTTAACTCGGTTATAACGAAGCTTGGAGCAATAGAAGATATCATAGATATAGAAAGGACAACGGGCTGATGGGTGAGCTTAAAATAGGAAGAACGGTACTGGGTCCTGTACAGACCAACTGTTATTTTGTATATGATGACGAGACTAAGAACACTGTAATATTTGATGTCCCTTCAGACGGAGAAAGGCTGTACAATGCGCTGAGAGACAAAGGATTTACGATTTCGGGTGTTCTGCTTACGCATGGGCATTACGATCATATCATGGGATGCAATGAATTCAGGAAGGCAGCCTCTTGCAAAATATACGCATACGAAGAGGAAAAGGATGTCTGTGAGGACACGCACAATAACTGTACCGAGAGTCTGGGAAGGCTGTATACCGTCAGATGCAATAAGTATTTAAAGGACGGTGAAGAGATCGATATGGGCGGGATCAGATGCAGGCTTATAGCGACTCCCGGACATACCAAGGGAAGCTGCTGTTATTATTTTGAGAAGGAAGGTATCCTTATTAGCGGAGACACGCTGTTTGAGTGTTCGATCGGCCGTTCCGATCTTCCTACGGGAAGCGAGGCCACACTGATAAGATCGATAAAGGAGAAGCTTATGTGCCTGCCGGATGATGTTAAGGTTTATCCGGGACATGGAATGGATACTACAATAGGTTATGAAAGACAGTACAATCCTTTCTTGTGATTAATGATCGGTGTTTAATATGATCAGTATTTTTGTTAATGAGAAAAATCTTGAATATGATATATATGCCCTGCTGAAGGCGTTCTATCCAAAGGAAGAGGTTTTGGTCAAAACAGCGGAAAAAGGGCATAACAATGCTGATGAGAAGGAATCCGGCGGGGTTCCTTCCTTTTATGATGTGCATTTTGACGGTGAAAATGTATATTGCAGTTATACGGATAACGGCCGTGATCTTTTTCGCGAGGATGAAACCTATGGGGGAAGTGATAAGGCAGATGTCAAGAATGCGATGAAGAGATGCATATACAGGACGGCAGCGCAGGTTACGGGAAATGGATTACCATGGGGTACACTGACAGGGATACGTCCCGTTAAGCTTGCGATGAATATGATGTGCGAAGGCAGATCCCGGAAAGATATATATGATTTTCTGAAAAATACCTATTATGTTTCGGATGAAAAGATCAGCCTTGCCACCGAAATAGCCGGACGTGAAAAGAGTATACTCGAATGTATAGATATAAATAACGGGTACAGCCTTTACATAGGAATACCGTTCTGTCCGACGACCTGTCTGTACTGTTCGTTCACATCATATCCGATAGCAAAATGGAGGAAGAGGGTAAGTGAATATCTTGCCTGCCTTAAGAAGGAGATCGACCTTGTAAAGAAGCTGTATAATGGTAAAACACCCGATACCGTATATATGGGCGGAGGAACTCCGACAACACTCGAACCGGAACAGTTAAGGGAGCTTATAGGATATCTGAATGACTCATTTAACATGAATGATGTTATTGAATTCACCGTTGAAGCCGGAAGACCCGATTCGATAACAGGCGGGAAGCTTAAGGTGCTTAAGGAACTTGGAGTCAGCCGCATTTCTGTGAACCCGCAGTCGATGAATGATGAGACACTTAAGGTTATAGGACGCAGACATACCGTTGATGATGTCAAAAGAGCTTTTGCACTGGCAAGAGAGTGCGGGTTCGAAAATATAAATATGGATGTTATTCTTGGCTTGCCGGGTGAAGATCTAATGCACATCAGGCATACGATGGAGGAGATCAGGCTTCTTGCGCCGGACAGCCTGACTGTTCATTCAATGGCGATAAAAAGAGCGGCGGGTATGGATGAATACCTGAAGGAGCATAAGGAGCTTAAAAGCATAAATTCACCCGATATGCTTGATCTGGCAGCAAATACGGCGGAAGAACTGTCCATGAAACCCTATTATCTGTACAGGCAGAAAAACATGACGGGTAATTTCGAAAATGTTGGTTATGCAAGAGAGGGCTGCTATGGAATATACAATATACTGATAATGGAAGAAGTACAGTCAATAATTGCCTGCGGGGCGGGTACGGTCAGCAAGAGAGTGTTTGATAACGGGCGTATCGAAAGGTGCGACAACGTTAAGGATGTGGAACTGTATATGTCAAGGCTTGATGAAATGCTTGAAAGAAAGAGAACTCTCTTTGGAGATTAGTATCTTCTCATATGACTGCTTTTGTGGTAAAATATTGTGCGCGTATGTCGTGTATGCAAATTGTAACTATTCAGACAGTTACGACAAAAGGAAAGAAAGAGGATTGATAAATGACACTGATCAGGAAGCCTGTTACGGGGATGAAGGATATACTTCCCGCTGAAATGCAGATAAGGGATTATGTTATCGCTCTTGCCAAAGAGACATATGGCAGATTCGGTTTTCATTCTATTGAAACTCCGTGTGTCGAGCATATTGAGAATCTGTGTTCCAAACAGGGCGGAGATAATGAGAAGCTGATATTCAAGATAATGAAAAGAGGAGAGAAGCTTAACGTTGCAGAAGCTGATAACGAGGATCAGCTTACAGATTCGGGTCTGAGATATGATCTTACTCTGCCTTTATCAAGATATTATGCAAATCATGCAAATGAATTGCCCAGTCCGTTTAAGGCATTGCAGATAGGAAATGTATTCAGGGCTGACAGACCGCAGAAGGGTCGCTTCCGTCAGTTTGTCCAGTGTGATATTGATATACTCGGAGATCCCAGTTTCCTGGCTGAGATCGAACTTATACTTGCCACCACGACTCTTCTTGGGAAGCTTGATTTTTCTGGTTTTACTGTAAGGATCAACGACAGGAAGATACTTAAGGCAATGGCTGCCTATGCGGGCTTTGAAGAAAAGGATCTTGAGGGCGTCTTCATTACTCTTGATAAAATGGATAAGATCGGTGCCGGCGGTGTCAAAGAGGAGCTTACAGAAGCAGGCTTCCCGGCAGGAAATGTCGATAAGTACCTGGAACTGTTTGAAAAAACCGAAGGTAATATCGATGGACTAAAGAAGCTTAAGGATGTACTTGGAGATCATCTTCCCGATGAGACCGCACAGAGTCTTGAGACTATAATTTCAAGTGTTGAAGAAACAAAGAACGCAGATTTTAAGATAGTATTTGATCCGACACTTGTTCGGGGCATGTCATATTATACGGGTACCATCTTTGAGATAGGAATGGATGAATTCGGAAGCTCTGTTGCGGGCGGAGGACGTTATGATGAAATGATCGGTAAGTTCACCGGACAGAAGACATGCGCCTGCGGCTTTTCAATAGGATTTGAACGTATCATCACAATACTTATGGACAGGAATTTTAAGATACCGGTTAAGGGAGAGAGGAAGGTATTTCTTATTGAAAAGGGAGCATCCGGAGAACGCATATGCGAGATCATGAAGGAAGCTTCAAAACTCAGGAAGCAGGGCGTGAGCGTCCTTGTTTCACAGATGAACAAGAATAAGAAATTCCAGAAGGAGCAGCTTGTAAAAGAGGGATATGCTCCTGAGGATATACGTGATTTCTATAATGAAGAACTGAAAAGATAGGAGAAAAGAAATGGCTGAATCAATGTTAGGTCTCAAAAGGACACACAGATGTACCGAGGTGACGGAGGAAATGGCCGGACAGACAGTTACTGTCATGGGCTGGGTTGCAAGAAGCAGAAATAAAGGGGGAATAATATTTACGGATTTAAGAGACAGGTCCGGAATACTTCAGATAATCTTTGAGGACAAGGATATAGGCGCACAGGGACTTGAAAAGGCTTCCACACTCAGAAGCGAATTTGTCATTGCCGTTGTCGGACGTGTTGAAAAAAGGGCGGGTGAAGCCAATAAAGCATTAAAAACAGGTAATATTGAAGTGAGGGCAACCGAGCTTCGTATACTTTCGGAAGCCGAGACACCTCCTTTCCCAATCGAAGCAGACAGCAAGACCAAGGAAGAGCTCAGGCTTAAATACAGATATCTGGATCTTCGCCGTCCCGATATACAGAGGAACCTTATCTTAAGGAGCCGTATAGTTACAGTTATAAGGAATTACTTTATGAATGAAGGATTTCTTGAGATCGAGACTCCGATCCTTCAGAAGAGTACACCGGAAGGAGCAAGGGATTATCTCGTGCCGAGCCGCATCCATCCCGGGAATTTCTATGCACTTCCCCAGTCTCCGCAGCTGTTCAAGCAGCTTTTGATGTGCTCCGGATATGACAGGTATTTTCAGGTCGCAAAGTGTTTCAGGGATGAGGATCTCAGAGCCGACAGGCAGCCTGAATTCACACAGATAGACCTTGAGATGTCCTTTGTTGATGTCGATGATGTTATAGCAGTAAACGAAGGTGCGATCGCCAAAGTGTTCAAGGAAGTTCTTGATATAGATGTGCCGCTTCCGATAAAAAGAATGACATGGAACGAAGCGATGAACCGTTTCGGATCGGATAAGCCCGATCTTCGTTTCGGTATGGAGCTTACAGATGTTTCTGATGTTGTAAAGGGCTGCGGATTTTCGGTTTTTGCAGGAGCAATAGATAACGGCGGTACGGTAAGAGGAATAAATGTCAAGGGTCAGGCTGAAATGCCAAGAAAGAAGATAGATGCGCTGGTTGATTTTGCCAAGGGTTACGGAGCAAAGGGGCTTGCTTATCTGTGCGTTTTACCTGACGGAACTTATAAATCAAGCTTTGCAAAATTCATGACGGAAGACGAGCTTAAGGCACTGGTAAAGGCCATGAGCGGTGAACCGGGAGATCTTCTTCTCTTTGCGGCCGATAAGGTTAATGTTGTATGGAATGTGCTTGGTGCATTGAGATTGGAAGTTGCCGGATTATATGATATGATTCCAAAGGATGAATTTAATTTCGTATGGATAACCGAATTCCCGCTGCTTGAGTGGAGCGAAGAGGAAAACAGGTACAAGGCCATGCATCATCCTTTCACAATGCCGATGGATGAGGATCTTGAGTATCTTGATACCGATCCGGGCAGAGTACGTGCGAAGGCATATGACATCGTACTTAACGGGACAGAGCTTGGCGGAGGATCGGTCAGGATACATCAGTCCGATATTCAGGAAAAGATGTTTGAGATCCTCGGTTTTGAGAAGGAGGATGCTTATTCAAGATTCGGCTTCCTGCTGAATGCGTTCAAATACGGAGTCCCGCCTCACGCAGGACTTGCATACGGTCTTGACAGGCTTGTAATGCTCATGGTCGGCGCAGACAGTATAAGAGAAGTAATGGCATTTCCCAAGGTTAAGGATGCGTCGGATCTTATGAGCGAAGCTCCTAATGTTGTTGATGACAAACAGCTTGAAGAGCTTGGTATCAGAATAGATATAAAAGAGTAACAGTTATTGAAGGGTGCTTATCAGAGGCGGTGTGTATATGAAGTATTGTAAGAAATGCGGTATGCTGTTGGAAGATAATATGGAACGCTGTATCGGCTGCGGTTCCGATGTGACGGCCAAGGACAGCTTCACACGTTATCCTGAGGAGATACAGAAGAAGATCGAAACCGAGAAGAAAGAGGCCGGTAAGAGAAATCTTACTGTAGTTGCTATCATCCTGATCTTTGTTGTTATCGTTCTGCTGATCGGCATATTTGCAATGAGAATGTACACTCTTAACGCAGGAACGATGAGTATCCCCGGCGACGGAAACGCTCTGTTCGCCAAGCAGGACGGGGAGGCCGGTAACGGTGAGGGCACCGGCGGTAACGCAGGCTCAAACGGATCCTCAAAAGACAGAACCGTAAAGGATGAAGAGGGTGCTTATTATAAGTACGTAACCGTAAAGGATGATGCGGATCATGATATCTTCACTGCTGTTTTTCCCGAGGATTTCTCCAACCTGACGTATCAGACGGATTATTCATGGGGATCTCAGGTATTTCCTTCGGTATTCAGTTTTGTTGCCACCAATGATGACAATACGACACAGCTTACTTACAGAACGGTACAGCATTATCAGTATATTACCGGCGAATCCGAAATGCAGGTAAATGTACAGGACAGTGTTAAGAAGTGCATAAGCTTCTATGATTTTAAGGATGTTGAGTCTTATCTTAACGAGATGGTAAAGCAGGCTTATCCTTCGGCGAAGAAGGTTGAGCAGATGGCATCCGAGGATTCCGGTAAAGAGGTTCAGGATAAACTGGATAATGTGATCGCATCATATGAAAAGGATGCACAGGAGTACATTCCGCCTCTGTTCGGATTGTCAGAAGGCACCAGCCTCACACATAAGGATACATATAAATCTTCAAAGATATTCAATTACAGGATAGTAACGGCAGAGGATCATGCCGTATCCTGTAAATTCTATGTTCCGGTATTTTGTGAGAAATATGATTTCGAAGATGAGACAAAGGGATTTTCGGGAGAGCTGTCGGACTGTTATATACTGGCGCTGGTAAGCTTTGAAGCCGGTTCCGATGAGCTGTATGACTGGTATGAAGATGCCTTTGATCTGTTTGTTAACAATTCGCATACGCTGGAGGATTTCTATAAGAGTACCGGCGCATATGCCGATAAGATAAAAAGAGAAATTGAGGAAGGAATGCAGCCTGTAATTATAAAGGGCAGCGATCTTGCCGGTCTGTATAATGACGCTGCAAATATACCGGGCCGTTATAAAGACGTGTTGGATCTTACCTGTACCGCGCCGGGCAGTGCCAGGATATTCGGTGATGGTGACAACAAGTATCTGTCAGCGTCCGCGAACATGATGTTTGTAAATCCCGACAAGCAGTTAATCTATGCCACAAAGGCAGAGGATGAATATCCGGGGGATGACTTCCTTGAACTGAAGGTGAACTGAAGATGAAAGCTATCGAACATCTTAAGACTATCAGTGAACACAGGAGGCTTGTCAGAAGGGGATGCTTCAGGGTCGGTCTGTATTTTCAGGGACTTACACATGACTTGAGCAAGTATTCACCTTCCGAGTTCCTTGTGGGAGCGAAATACTATCAGGGCTTTCGGAGTCCTAACAACGCCGAACGTGAGGCTGTCGGTTATTCAAGCGCATGGCTCCATCATAAGGGCCGCAACAAGCATCATTATGAGTACTGGTTTGATTACAGCTCGGTAGACGGAAGGGGACTGGTCCCCGCAAGAATGCCCGATAAATATATAGTTGAAATGTTTATGGACAGGATCGCTGCATCGAAGACATACAACAAGGGACATTATACCGATGACATGCCCCTTAAGTATTATCTGAAGGGCAGCAGCGAACGGCTGATAGAGGAATATACACGTAATACACTTGAAATGCTTTTGAGACTTTTGGCTGATAAGGGTGAAGAGGAATGTTACAGATATATAAGAAACAATCTTCTTGGGAAAAGGCCCGGGACCATGCTTGCAGCATGTCTTGCCCGTAGGAAGGAGTGAAAATATTTGGATACCGCAGGTATCATACAGTTGGGTGTGCTGATAGTGCTGCTGATGCTTTCCGCGTTTTATTCGGCATCGGAAACGGCACTCACTACCGTAAGTGAAATAAAGCTCAATACGCTTGCGGATGAAGGAAATAAAAGAGCAAAAAGAGTACTTAAGCTTCTTGATATCAAGAGCAGGATGCTCAGTGCGATACTTATAATGAACAATATTGTGAATATCGCTGCATCATCGCTTGTGACCACACTGACGGCAAGGCTGTGGGGGAACGGATTTGTTGCACTGGCGACAGGTGTGCTTACGCTTCTCATTCTTATTTTCGGAGAGATAACACCCAAAACCATAGCAACGATCAACAATGAGAAGTTATCGATGCTGTTTGGCGGACCGATAAGCGCTACCATGAAGATCCTGACACCGGTGATCTTTATCGTGGACAAACTGTCGGGACTTTTCCTTAAGCTGTTGAGGATCGATCCGGATGCCGCGAAAAGCTCGCTTACCGAGGGTGAACTCAGGAATATACTGGATGCTTCTCATGAAGACGGCGTCATAGAAACCGATGAACGTCAGATGATCGAGAACGTTTTTGATTTCGGAGATTCGTTGGCGAAGGATGTCATGATCCCGAGGATAGAGATGTCATGTGTTGACGTTAATTCCTCATACTGGGAACTTAAGGAGCAGTTCGAGGAGCATAAATATACAAGGCTTCCGGTATACGAGGATTCAACGGATAATATTGTCGGTATCGTTAATATGAAGGATGTCCTGTTTTACGAGGATGTCGTCAATTTCAATATCCGTAATATTATGCGTGAAGCCAATTTTACGGTTGAATACAAGAAGACAGCCGAGCTGATGGTTGAAATGAGACAGAATCATATCAGCATGACTATTGTTCTTGATGAGTATGGTGATACCGTAGGTCTTGTGACTCTTGAGGATCTGCTCGAGGAGATCGTAGGAGAGATAAGGGACGAATTCGACGAGGACGAAGAGGAACTCATCCAGCCGGACGGAGAGCGACAGTACCTTCTGGACGGTTCCCTTAAGATAGATGATGTGAATGATGCGCTGGGACTGGAACTGTCCTCAGAGAACTACGACAGTATCGGCGGTATCATGATAGAAAAGCTTGAGAGGGTGCCGGAGGTGGGTGATACTGTTGAACTTGACGACGGTACAAAGCTTACAACGGTTCTTATGGAAAAAAATCATATAGAAAGGATCCGTATGGAGCTTCCGGAGGTAAGAGAGCCTGATGAGAATGAAGATGCGGATGAGGACAGGTCTAAGGATGAAGAGAACGGGGATCAGGACTGATTAAATTTCTCTTTTATTTGATCCGAATGTGTGATATACTTGTTCAGTGTGTTTAAAATAACTTATGATCATATAAGGAGGTCATCATGAAGCATATTAAGACTCTTAACACGAGAGATTTCAAGAAGTCAATGAAGAACGGCGGATGCGGTGAATGCCAGACATCATGCCAGTCAGCATGCAAGACTTCATGCACTGTAGGTAACCAGACCTGCGAAAAGGCTAAATAAACGTTTTAACATGAATAACGGAAATAAGCAGCGGATGCATGCCATTCGCTGCTTATTTGGGAATTATTTTATCGTAAGCATTATATTAAGCATTTTGCAGGATGGGAACACCATTTGATCTATCAATACATTAACAATGGATACAATATAATAATGGATGTTAACAGCGGTTCGATACATGTTGTCGATGAGCTGGTTTATGATATGGTTGCCCTGCTTGATCGCATAGGAGAAGATAATCCATTCAGGACAGTGATATCGGATGATGATATCAGGGTTCTGCCTTATAAGGATATGCAGACTGTACTCAGGGAAGGATTGTCTTCTTATCCGGATGATCAGTTGGAAGAGGCATATGCCGAAGTCAGTGAGCTGATAGAGGCGGGTACGCTCTTTTCCGATGATATATATAAGGACTATGTGATAGATTTTAAGAAACGTAAGACGGTTGTAAAGGCTCTGTGTCTACATATATCCCATGACTGCAATCTGTCATGCAGGTACTGCTTTGCCGGTGAGGGTGAATACAATCAGAATAAACGCGAGCTGATGAGCTATGAAGTCGGGAAAAGGGCTCTTGATTATCTGGTTGAGAATTCGGGATCCAGAAGAAATCTGGAAGTTGATTTCTTCGGCGGAGAGCCGCTGATGAACTGGGATGTTGTCAAAAGGCTTGTAGAATACGGCAGAAGCATTGAGGAGCAAAACAACAAGAAATTCAGGTTCACGCTGACTACGAACGGTGTTCTTCTTAATGATGATATACTGGAATTTGCCAATAAGGAAATGTCCAATCTCGTGTTGAGCATTGACGGCCGAAGAGAGGTTCACGACCGTATGCGTCCTTTCAGGGGCGGACAGGGAAGCTACGATAAGATCATCGATAAGTTCAAAAAGGCTGCGGACAGCAGAGATCAGATGAATTACTACGTCAGGGGAACATTCACACGTAACAACCTTGACTTTTCGGAGGATGTAAAGCATCTTGCGGAACTTGGCTTCGAACAGATAAGTGTTGAGCCGGTAGTTGCTTCACCTGAAGAGGATTATGCGATCAGGGAAGAGGATGTTCCGATGATACTTGAGCAGTACGATAAGCTTGCAAAGTATCTGCTCGACAGGAGAAAAGAGGGAAAACCCGTTAATTTCTTTCATTTTATGATAGATCTTTCCGGGGGACCCTGCGTTGCCAAGAGACTGTCCGGCTGCGGATCGGGTACCGAATATATGTCAGTCACGCCGACAGGTGATCTCTATCCCTGCCATCAGTTTGTGGGCAAGGATGAATTCAGGCTTGGAAGTGTGTATGAAGGCATTACCAATACAGAGGTACAGAATGAATTCAAGCTTTGTAATGTCTATGCCAAGGAGAAATGCAGGGAATGCTTTGCGAAGTTTTACTGCAGCGGAGGATGCGCCGCCAACTCCTACAATTTTTCAGGGGACATAAACGGAGCATACGATCTTGGATGCGAGCTTCAGAGGAAGCGTATCGAAGTGGCCATAATGATGAAAGCGGCTGAAGCGGAAGCCGAATAAATAAATGTAACTATTTAGAACAGGGAGAAAAGAAATGAAAAAACGTAACGCGGTTCTTACACTCATAGTGGTGATCGTTCTGACGATCGCTTTAGGCTTTATGGTCGTATACGGTGTAGGACAGGACAAGGTAGGCGCGGCTTCTGAGATCAAGCTCGGACTTGATCTGGCCGGTGGTGTAAGTATTACATATCAGGCTGTCGGAGAAGGTAAGCCTTCCAATTCCGATATGGATGATACAATGTACAAGCTTCAGAAACGTGTTGAGGGCTACAGTACCGAAGCTCAGGTGTATAAGGAAGGCGATGACAGGATCAATATCGAAATTCCCGGTGTTGAGGATGCCAATGCTGTTCTTACAGAACTCGGTAAGCCCGGACAGTTGTATTTCATAGCTCAGTATGATAATGACGGAAATCCCAATTATAACGGCGGCATGCTGACGAAAACCATCGAAGAACTTAAGGCTGACGGCTCTATTGTACTTGAAGGTACAGACGTGCAGGCTGCAACGGGAGGAGCTTATCAGGATGAGCTTAAAGGAGTACAGTATATAGTCGAGCTGACACTTACTCCCGAAGGAACACGTAAATTCGCGGATGCTACTACCAAGGCTGTAAAGAACCATGATTCGATCATGATCTATTATGACGGAGCGGCAGTTAGTATTCCTACCGTTCAGTCGGCAATAACAAACGGACAGGCTCAGATTACCGGTATGGAAGATGCGGATAAGGCTGAGCAGCTTGCTTCCACTATAAGGATCGGTGGTCTTAAGCTTGCACTTGAGGAATTAAGAAGTAATGTAGTAGGAGCGCAGCTTGGTTCCGAAGCGATATCAACAAGTATCAAGGCCGGTATTATCGGTTTTACGATAGTAGTTGTTTTCATGATCGTTGTATTTCTCATTCCGGGTCTGTGCGCATCTCTTGCGCTTGCCCTGTATGTAGTTATCGTGATGGTATTGCTTAATTTCTTCTCCGATGCATTCGGACTCACGCTTACACTGCCCGGTATTGCGGGTATCATTCTTTCAATCGGTATGGCAGTTGATGCAAACGTTATAACATTTGCCAGGATACGTGAAGAAATTGCCGCAGGTAAGACAGTGAATACTGCAATCAAATCAGGTTATGAGAAAGCGTTCTCGGCAATCCTTGACGGAAACCTGACTACATTGATCGCAGCAGTGGTTCTTGGTATACTCGGTACAGGTTCGATAAAGGGATTTGCGATCACATTGGGAATCGGTATCGTGGTATCAATGTTTACCGCACTGGTTGTTACGAAGAAACTACTCATGGCATTTTACGATCTCGGAATAAAGGATGAGAAGTTCTACGGCAAGGCCAAACAGGGTAAGAACATTGATTTCATTGGAAAGAGAAAAGGATTTATCATTCTTTCCGTTGCGGTTATTGTTGCAGGCTTCGTTGTAATGGGTATTAACGCAGGAGCCGGAAGACATGCACTGAACCTCTCGCTTGAATTCCTCGGCGGTACTTCAACAAACGTTACCTTCAATGAGGATATGGCTGTAGCCGATATCGATGCAAATGTTGTCCCGATAATAGAAGGGATCACAGGAGACGGTAATGTTCAGGTACAGAAGGTTGCGGGAAGCAACGAAGTTATATTCAAGACAAGAACACTGTCTGCTGAGGAAAGAACAGATTTCTCTGACAAGATGGTTGAGAACTTCGGTGTAGAGCAGGAAAAGATAACCGCTGAAACCATCAGTTCCACAATAAGCTCGGAGATGAGCAGAAGTGCGGTTGTTGCCGTTATAGTTGCAACATTCTGTATGCTGCTTTATATATGGTTCAGGTTCTCGGATGTGAAGTTCGGTTTCGGTTCGGTTACGGCTCTGCTTCATGATGTGCTTGTTGTTCTTGCATTCTATGCATTCTCAAGAGTGTCTGTAGGTAATACCTTCATCGCATGTATGCTTACGATAGTAGGTTATTCGATCAATGCGACCATCGTTATTTACGACAGGATACGTGAGGTATTAAGGGACAATCAGTACAATACAATGTCGCTTGAGGAAAAGGTCAATATGTGTGTTAACCAGACACTGACAAGAAGTATATTCACTTCACTTACCACCTTTATCATGGTAGCGGTTCTTTATGTACTCGGCGTTTCGTCGATCAGGGAATTCGCACTTCCTCTTATGGTCGGTATAATCTGCGGTACTTATTCATCAATCTGTCTGGCAAGCGCCCTCTGGTATATCTTCAGGATGAAGATGGCTAAAAATAAGTAAAACAACTTACACTTAATTGAACAGATAATTGAACATTTATTAAAAGTGAAACAGGGGGAATATCTCCCTGTTTCTGTGTATAAGCCGGTAATGATTAAATCCGCGGGCTTATGAAAACAGAGGTTAATTACATTGAAGAAATGGATGATAGCAGCCAAGAAAGCCGATTTTAACGCAATAGCGGCCAAATACAATATATCCCCGATGCTTGCAAGGATAATAAGAAACAGGGATGTTACGGGAGATGACGCGATAAATATGTATCTTAACGGAACTGTAAGTGATATGCATGATCCGCATCTTCTTAAGGATATTGATAAGGCAGCGAAGCTTATTGCGGAAGCTGTCAGCATGGGCACAAAGGTGTTTGTTATAGGTGACTATGATATTGACGGTGTATGTTCATCTTATATCCTGCTAAAGGGCATTTCATCCTGTGGCGGTAATGCCGTAGTAAGGCTTCCCGACAGGGTAAAAGACGGATACGGGATGAATATGTCAATGGTCGATGAGGCTATCGGACAGGGGGCAGGACTTATCGTTACCTGTGATAATGGAATCGCTGCTTATGATGAGGTGAAGTATGCGAAGGACAACGGTCTGAAGGTAATTGTCACAGATCATCATGAGGTACCTTTTAAAGAGTCTGACGGAAACAGACAATATATGATTCCGGATGCAGATGCCGTTGTGGATCCCAAACAGGAAGCATGTACATACCCCTATAAGGAGATATGCGGCGGAATGGTTGCATATAAGCTTATGCTGTGTCTTTTCGAACTGACCGGCAGGGGTAACGATATTATAGATGAACTGCTTATGTTTGCCGGTTTTGCAACGGTGGGCGATGTGATGGAATTAAGGGATGAAAACCGTATTGCGGTAAGATTTGCCCTTGAACAGATGAAGACCACATCCAATCAGGGCATGAAATGTCTGATTGATGTTAAGAAGATAGACCGCGACAGGCTGTCGCCTTATCACATCGGTTTTATCCTTGGGCCATGTATCAATGCGACAGGAAGGCTTGATACACCCACAAGAGCTCTTGAGATGTTTATGAAAGAGGATCCGGGTGAGGCGCTTCTTATTGCAGGGGAATTAAGTTCGCTTAATGACAGCCGCAAGGATCTTACCGAAAGGTATTCAAAGGAAGCGATCGACAAGGTGTTGAATGATGAAGAGCATAGATCGGACCGGGTTCTTGTTGTATATCTTCCGGAATGCCATGAGAGTCTTGCGGGAATAATAGCCGGACGTCTTCGCGAAACCTTCTGCAAGCCTGCTTTTGTGCTTACAAAGACTGAAGATGGGGTAAAGGGCTCCGGCCGCTCAATAGATGCATATGACATGCATGCCGAAATGACGAAGTGCTCCGACCTGTTTGTTAAGTTCGGTGGCCACAAGGCTGCCGCGGGTTTGTCCATGGAGGAGGATAAGATAGGCGAACTTCGAAAAAGGCTTAATGATAATTGCACATTGACGGAAGATGATATGGTCGAAAAAATGACGGCTGACATTGCTTTGCCGTTAAGCCATGCAACCTATGAGCTTGCCGGGGAGCTTGAAAAGCTGCAACCGTATGGTGTAGGAAATCCCCATCCGTTATTTGCGCAGAAGGATTTACTGATTTCAGACATCAGGGTGTTCGGGAAAAACAGAAACGCTGTAAAGATGAAGCTGTCAGAAGCTGTGCCCGGTTCGAAAAAGGTTGATGCGATATGCTTCGGTGACGGTGATGCAATAGAAGCGGAGCTTGTAAACAGAGACAGGATTTCCGTGATGTATGAGCTTGGAATAAATGAATATAACGGCCGGCGCAACGTACAGTTGACGATAAAGGACTGGAAGTAGCATTAAATGGGGAAATAACTGTATAAAGAACAAGAGCCGTTCCATGAACGACTCTTGCACATTTATGAGGGGGAGATAGTGGGTGTGTCTCAACTATCTTGGTTAATATAATAAATACAAAATGTGTACAGAATATGAGCGCGGCATAAAATTAGAATAAAATAGATTTATTTTTTATAAAATTAAGATAAAAGAACAAAATTATTGCTCAAATGGTGTATATTTGTAACTGTTCAGAGTAATGCATATATTAAAAACAATACATAAATTATAAAATGAAAAGGGGCAGATATGAAGCTGAAAGAACTTATCAGGGATTTTGACCATAAGGTTTTACGGGGCGGCACGGATATCGAAATAACGGAAGTTGTATATGATTCAAGAAAGATCACGAAAGGCTGTCTGTATGTGTGTGTAAAGGGAGCCAACTTTGACGGACACAGCGCAGCACTTGAGGCATCAAAGTCGGGAGCAGCCGCTCTGCTGTGCGAACATGATGTTGAAACGGACACGGATACAACAGTTATATGTGTCGATGATACAAGATATGCGATGGCTCATGTTGCGGCTGCGTATAACGGCTACCCGTCGAGGAAGATGAAGATGATAGGCATTACGGGTACAAAGGGTAAAACAACAACCACTTATCTAATCAGATCCATTTTGGAGAATGCCGGATACAAGGTGGGACTTATAGGAACTATTGAAGTTATCATCGGTGATACACATATCCCTGCGAAGAATACCACTCCCGAATCATATGTATTGCAGGATTACCTGAAGAGAATGTCTGATGAAAACTGTGACGCGGTTGTTATGGAGGTATCCTCCCAGGGACTTATGCTTCACAGGACTGAGGCCATAGAATATGATCTGGGTATCTTTACAAATATTGAACCGGATCATATCGGACCTAACGAACACAGGGATTTTGAACATTATCTGTCGTGCAAGAGCATGCTCTTCAGGCAGTGCAAAGTCGGAATAGTGAACGGTGATGATAAGCATGTTGATGATGTGCTTAAGGATCACACCTGTCAGGTTGAAAAATACGGACTGGGCGAAGGACTTGATATAGTTGCAAAGGATATTGAACTGATAACGGGCAAGGGTTATCTCGGTGTTTCTTTCAGGACCGGGGGGCTGATCGAAACCGATGCGATCATAGATACACCCGGTAAGTTCAGTGTCTATAATGCACTGTGTGCAATAGCTGTATGCAGACATTTCAATATTGATAAAGACAATATAAGGAAGGCGCTTAAGGAAGCCAGGGTAAAGGGACGCATAGAGATTGTAAAGGTGTCCGATGATTTCACACTGATGATAGATTACGCACACAATGCAATGGCGCTTGAGAGCCTGCTGTCAACACTTAAGGAGTATAAACCGAAGCGGCTTGTGTGTCTGTTCGGCTGTGGTGGCAACCGCTCCAGGCTGAGGCGTTATGATATGGGTGAAGTGTCGGGACGCCTTGCCGATCTTACGGTGATCACTTCCGATAATCCAAGAGATGAGGATCCGATGGATATTATCAGGGATATCGAGACGGGTATAGGCAGGACTGACGGAAAACATATATCCATTCCGGACAGAAAGGATGCCATAAGGTATGTGATAAAGAACGGGCAGCCGGGTGATGTGATCGTCCTTGCGGGAAAAGGACATGAGGATTATCAGGAGATCAAGGGTAAAAAATATCCAATGGATGAAAGAGTTCTGATACAGGAAATCCTGAATGAATGACGAAAACTGCGTAATACAGATAAAGACTCATTACGACAGGTAAAAAACACTTGTTAATATCAGGATTATGTGCTATATTATATGAGTTGCATTGGTTGTCGTGAGGTTTGAAAGAAATGACGATAACCTTAATAATCACATCTGCGGATTGACGGGATGGTGCCTTGCTCGGGTTCCCGTATTTGGAAGCAGACGGAAGTATAACCAGACGGAGGGATTAAAATGAGCGTAATTTCAATGAAGCAGTTGCTTGAAGCAGGTGTTCATTTCGGACACCAGACCAGAAGATGGAACCCTAAGATGGCTCCTTACATCTATACCGAGAGGAACGGTATCTACATTATCGATCTTCAGAAGTCAGTAGGTATGGTTGACGATGCATACAATGCAGTTGTATCGATTGCCGAGCAGGGCGGAACCATCCTGTTCGTTGGTACTAAGAAGCAGGCACAGGATGCTGTTAAGGTTGAGGCTGAGCGCTGCGGTATGTTCTATGTAAATGAGAGATGGCTGGGCGGTATGCTTACCAACTTCAAGACTATTCAGAGCCGTATAAAGAGGCTTAAGGATATTGAGAGAATGTCAGAGGACGGTACCTTTGATGTACTTCCCAAGAAAGAGGTTATCGAGCTCCGCAAGGAATGGGATAAGCTTGAGAGAAACCTTGGAGGTATTAAGGAAATGAAGAGGATCCCGGATGCGATCTTCGTTGTTGACCCCAAGAAGGAGAGGATCTGTGTTCAGGAAGCACATGCACTCGGAATTACACTTATAGGTATAGCGGATACCAATTGTGATCCTGAGGAACTGGATTACGTGATCCCCGGTAATGATGATGCGATAAGAGCCGTTAAGCTTATCGTTTCCAAGATGGCTGATGCTGTTATCGAGGGACATCAGGGTGAGACAAATGAGGATGCCGGTTCTGTAGAA
Organism: uncultured Lachnospiraceae bacterium; assembly: GCA_946623875.1. Lineage (GTDB taxonomy): Bacteria > Bacillota > Clostridia > Lachnospirales > Lachnospiraceae > UBA2868. The sequence continues at coordinate 25,539 of CAMORO010000025.1, forward strand.
GCTGAGATGGCTGAAGCAGCCGGGGATGCAGAGCCTTCGGATATCGAGGAAGTGGCTGAAGCTGAATAAATCTTGGGTGTATTAAGAAGGAGGAAATATATATGGCTAATATAACAGCAGCGATGGTTAAAGAGTTACGTGAGATGACCGGCGCAGGTATGATGGATTGCAAGAAGGCTCTTAATGAGACTGATGGAGATATGGATGCGGCAGTTGAGTTCTTAAGAAAGAGCGGAGCTGCCAAGATGGAAAAGAAGGCCAGCAGGATTGCGGCTGAGGGTATCTGCCGTATAGCATGCGGCTCTGATGCAGCGGTTGTTGTCGAAGTTAACTCAGAGACCGACTTCGTTGCAAAGAATGAAGTGTTCCAGGAGTTCGTACAGAAGGTTGCCGATACGGCACTTGAATCGGGACTTAACGGCGGTAAGGACGGCGAGGATGTTGCAGCGCTTCTTGAGCAGAACGGACTTTCAGATCTTCTTGTTGAGAAGACCGCAAAGATCGGTGAGAAGCTTTCGGTAAGACGTTTTGAAAGGATAGAGGGCTATTCGATAGCTTCATATATCCATGGCGGCGGAAGGATCGGTGTACTTGTTGCAGCAAACGGTGCGGATGGTGATGCCGTAAACGAGGCTCTCAACAATATCGCAATGCAGGTAGCTGCAATGAATCCTCAGTATTTATGCCGTGATGAGATTTCAGCCGAGAATCTTGCAAAGGAAAAGGAGATCACCATAGACAGTGCTCTTAATGATCCCGCTTCACTTCCCAAGCCCATACAGAATGCAGTATTTGACAAGGCGCTTGCCGGTAACAGCTTAAGCGATGCAGATAAGGATGTATTAAAAGAGAAGAGGAACGATAAATATCTCTTCAATTTCCTTTCTGAAGAAGCTAAGAATGTTCTGGCAGGAATTGCCATGGAAGGTAAGTCTGAGTATGTTGACAATAAGATATTCAGCGGTCTTGTTGAAGGTCGTATATCCAAGCATCTGAAGGAAATATGCCTTATGGATCAGGTTTATGTAAAGGCTGAGGACGGCAAGCAGTCAGTTGCGAAGTATCTTGAGTCTGTAGATAAGAACCTTAAGATTTCCAGGTTCATTCGCTTTGAGGTGGGCGAGGGAATGGAAAAGAAGAATGAGGACTTTGCTGCTGAGGTTGCTGCTCAGATGGCCGGTAACTAGATAAGGGACCTAAAGAGATCATAATTTCCCCTGCGGGTATACCGCAGGGGATTTTCTGTTAAAGAGTACAGCCATTATTAACAGTGGTGAAGCTGTTATATGATCCGATATTTTGTGTTATACTGATACAATGATTGATATTTATGATGCCCTGTGGGCACCGCGGCTTTTCTTCAGTGAGGCCGTGAAGATGTTTAAAAATCTAACAGACCGTAGGGAACATTTAAAGATTAAGCTTCCCATGACGGCACATAAGGAAGAGCATCTGTATCCAAGGAGCAGATTAAGAAGGGACTCGTTTATTACGCTCAACGGTGAGTGGATGTTTGCTCCTTCGCTCGGTTTTTTGGATGATGCTCCCCAAAGTGATTTAGATAAAAGCGCTTTTACGGAGAAGATAAGGGTTCCGTACCCGCCGGAAGCGGAGCTGTCAGGAATGCATAAGGGTTTTGACGGAGCAGGATTTGCATACAGAAGGCTGTTTAACGTTCCGCAGATTAAGGATAATGAAAGCCTTATCCTTAATTTCGGCGCAGTTGATCAGGAATGTCGTGTTTTTGTAAACGGACGTTTGGCGGGCTTACATGAAGGCGGTTATCTCCCGTTTTCATTTGATATTACAGAGTTTGTTGAAAAAGAAGGTCCAAATGAGATCACTGTAAAAGTAAGGGATGTTTTAAACAGGAAATATCCTTACGGAAAGCAGACAAAGAAGCCTGACGGGATGTGGTATACGCCCGTATCGGGAATATGGCAGACGGTATGGCTCGAATGCGTAAATAAGGTTCATGTTGAAAGCATTGTGTGCAGTTACATGGATAAAGATCATGACAGTTACAGGGCTGATCCGGAAAAAGACGGAATAAACAGGATTGATGATCCCGCTAATCTTAAGATAGATATAAAGGGTACAGCACAATACTACGAACTGACCATATTTGAACCGGAAATATATGATCAGGAATATCCTGAAGAAAATGAAAATGGGATAGATGATACAGATACGGAGGATGGCAAAACCACTTCGAAAGTAAATACCGGTAACCCGAAGGTGCTGAGAAGCTGCATACTGAAGAACGGCATTAACTTTCTAAAGATAGATGATCCGATGTTCTGGTCTCCGGAAACACCATATATATACGTTGTGAAGATAAGGGGCGGTGAAGATATTGTTACTTCCTATTTTACCCTGAGAACCGTATCGATCGAAGAAATTAACGGAATGCAGAGGATATGCCTGAATCATAAGCCACTCTTCCTTCACGGAGTACTTGATCAGGGTTATTTCAGTGACGGACTGTTCACTCCCGTAAGCGACAGATTTTATGAAGATGATATCAGAGGGATGAAGGAACTCGGGTTTAATGTGCTGCGAAAGCATATTAAGATAGAACCCGAAAGATTCTATTATGACTGTGACAGACTGGGTATGCTTGTCTTTCAGGATATGGTCAACAACGGTGAATACTCATTCCTGAAGCATACCATGCTTCCGACGTTTCTCGGACAGTGGAGGGATGATACCAATATTGCCGTGCCGGATGATGTTAAGGAATTCTTTATCAGGCACAGTGAGGATACAGTAAGGTATCTTAAAGGGTTTGGTTGTATTATTTATTATACGGTTTTCAATGAAGGATGGGGACAGTTTGAAAGCTTAAGGGTTACAAAAAGGCTGAAAGAGATAGATCCGGATAAGATATATGATCCTGCATCGGGATGGTTTAAACCTCATATAACGGACGTGGCCTCGGATCATTTTTACTATCATAAGATCAGGCATCATAAATGGAAGGGGCCTGTTATAATATCGGAGTGCGGTGGCTTTGCCCGTCTTATTAAAGACCACAGCTACAGTCCCGATAAGATATATGCATACGGTTATGATAAGCTGAACACATGTGAAGCATTAACGGACAGAATAGTCAGGATGTATGACGAAGAGGTGATACCCAATCTGTCAAAGGGTATATGCGGAAGTATCTATACACAGTTATCCGATGTGGAGACAGAGATGAACGGACTGTATACATTTGACAGGGCTGAGTGTAAGGTTGATAAAATAAAGATGCGTGAACTGTCCGAACGGATTGGTGAACAATATGAGAAAATATGCAGATCAGTATGATAAGATGATGCTTACGCCGGTACCCCGGCTTATTGTAAGCCTGTCCATACCTACGGTTATAAGTATGATGGTAAGCAATCTTTATAATGTCGTTGACACCGCTTTTGTAGGAAGGCTTGGTACAAGTGCTTCAGGGGCAGTGGGAATTGTGTTTGGTTTCATGTCCATTATACAGGCGATCGGTTTTACGTTTGGTCAGGGTTCCGGAAGTATAATTTCAAGAAAGCTAGGAGATAAAAATACTGACAAGGCTTCCGAAACTGCATCTACCGCCTTTGCATTTTCATTTGCAACAGCAGTCATTGCAGCCATTGTCTGCCTGATATTTATCGATCCGATAATCATGAAACTTGGCTCAACGGTGACCATAGCACCTTATGCGCGAACCTATATTTTATACATTCTTGCGACTACACCGTTCATGGTGAGCAGCTTTACGATCAATAACATATTGCGATATGAAGGTAAGGCTTTTTTCGGAATGATAGGACTTTTGAGCGGAGCAGTTCTTAACATCATCGGAGATGTGATATTTATGTTCGTACTGAACATGGGCATAGCAGGAGCAGGACTATCAACAGCCTTATCGCAGGTTATAAGCTTTGTTATACTTTTAAAACCTTTTTTTAGCGGACAGACACAGTGCAGGCTGTCGATAAAGAATATAAATCCTGATGCCGGTCTTGTCGGAGATATTATTGCCACCGGCTTTCCCAGCCTGTTAAGGCAGGGACTCGGGAGTGTCACAACGATAATACTTAACACGGAGGCGGCAGTATACGGCGATGCTGCAGTTGCCGGAATGAGCATTGTTTCAAGGCTGTTCTTTTTTATCTTTTCCGTTGCCATAGGAGTCGGACAGGGCTTTCAGCCGGTATGCGGATTTTCATACGGGGCCGGACGATATGACAGACTTAAAGAAGGCTTTAAATTTTCCGTTGCCTTAGGTGAGGTGCTGATGGTGATCCTTGGAGCAATTCTGTTTATAAAGGCTCCTTTCTTTATAAGCTTATTAAGAGACGATCCGGAGGTACTTAACGTTGCACTAAGGGCATTAAGACTACAGTGCATAGCCGTGCTTTTTCTGCCTCTTTGTATGAATACGGAGATGTTAATGCAGTGTACGGGGAAAAAGATAGTTGCTTCAGCACTTTCCGCTTTAAGAAACGGCATCGTGTTTATACCGCTTCTGTTAATTCTTGCAAAGGCGCGCGGGATTGCAGGGATTCAGGAAGCACAGCCGCTTTCGTATGTTATATCTTTTCCATTTGGTGTATACTTTGCGTACAGGTTTTTTAGAAATTTGAAATAACTGTTTAACACAGCTTACGGTTGTATAAAATACGAATTGTTTTTAATTTGTTCCAAATTGGCAGAGACATTAATGAAAGGATCCCGATCATGACAGATCTGAATGAATCAAGAAAAAAGATAGAAGAAATAGACAGACAGATGGCATCACTGTTTGTTGAGAGAATGCACATAGCTGAGGAAATAGCCGAGTATAAGAAGAGTAACGGTATACCGATACTTGATACCGGACGCGAGAAGGCTCTTATTGAGAAAAACGAGCAATATGTTGAGGATAACGGCCTTAAGCCTCATTACAGACAGTTTATGCAGGATGTAATGGATATTTCAAAGAAGTATCAGCACAAGCTTCTGGAGAAGTCAAGAATAGCATACTCCGGGATTGAAGGGGCATTTGCTTTTATAGCTGCCCAAAAGCTTTTCCCGGACGGTGAACTTGTGCCTTTCAGAAACTTCAGACAGGCATATGATGCCGTAATGAACGGCAATTGTGACATAGCAGTACTTCCCATCGAAAACAGCAACGCCGGTGAAGTGGGTCAGGTAATGGACATAATGTATGAAGGCGAGCTGTTCATCAATGGTATATATCCATTCAGGATATCACAGAATCTTCTTGGTATCGAGGGAAGCAGCGTTGGCATGATAAAGAAGGTCATCAGCCATTCACAGGCTCTTGAACAGTGCGCTGAATATATTGAAGAGCACGGAATGGAGACGGTACAGGCTTCAAATACCGCTGTGGCTGCCAGACAGGTAGCACAAATGAATGATAAGAGCGTGGCTGCAATAGCAAGCAGGGAGACCGCCGGATTGTATGGTTTAACTCTCCTTGACCATGATATCAATGAGGATATAACCAATACGACAAGATTCGCGGTTCTGTCCCGGTCGCGGGAAGAAATAATAAACGGTGCGGAAGGAACTACGGTGATCCTTATGTTTTCGGTTAAGGATGAGGCAGGTATGCTTGCCAAGGCGATCGGAGTGATCGGCAAACACGGTCTTTCAATGAATTCACTCCGTTCAAGACCGCTTAAATCATTATCATGGCAGTATTATTTCTATGCGGAGATATCGGGACGGAATTCAACCGGTAAGATCCCTGATATGCTTAAGGAAATGTCCATGTACTGTGAATCCTTAAAGGTTCTCGGAGCTTCCAAGGAAAATAGTGTCAAGTGATTTTCCTGGCCCTGTTCCGAATAATTACATCAAATAAAAAAAGGGGAACGAAAGATGAAAATAAGAGTAATAAACGGGCCTAATTTGAATATGCTGGGCATACGGGAACCCGATATATATGGTAAAGTAACCTATGATGACCTTAGGAAAATGATAGAGCAGCATTGCAAGGAAAGAGATATCGAGGTGGATGTTTGTCAAAGTAACCACGAAGGAGATCTTGTGGATATGATACAGGAATGCTACGGTACTGTTGACGGGATAGTCATAAATCCCGGAGCATACACTCATACAAGCGTGGCATTGCTTGATGCGCTGAAGGCCGTATCGATACCGGCGGTAGAGGTACATATATCAGAGGTTGACAAGAGGGAGGAATTCAGGCAGATAAGCTATATAAGAACCGCCTGTGTCAGGACGATCACGGGTCACGGTATACAGGGATACATTGAAGCTATAGACCATCTTGCGAACTGTGAGGTACAACATGGAATGGATAAATAAACGAAGGATCCTTATAGTAGGGCTCGGACTTATGGGCGGAAGCTATGCCAAGGCTTTAAAGAGGCTGGGTTATCATGTCAGTGCTATCGATAACAATGAAGGATCAATAAACTATGCGATCGATAATGAAATAATCGATGAAGGATCGGTGAAATGTGATAAAGAACTTATATCAAAGGCCGATACAATAATCTTTGCGCTTTATCCGCGCCTTATCGTTGAGTGGATCAAAGACAATCAGGATTATTTTAAAAAAGGCATCATACTTACGGATGTAACAGGTATCAAGAATAATATAGTATATGAAATACAGGCCGTACTCAGGGAGGATGTTGAATTTATTGCTGCCCATCCAATGGCCGGACGTGAGCTCAGCGGAGTTGAAAACAGTGATGACAGGATGTTCAGGGATGCCAATTATATAGTGGTGCCGACTGATAAGAATACAGAAGAAGCGATAGAATGGTGCAAAAATCTGGGGCAGATACTCGGCGTGAAAAAGGTGTCGGTTCTGTCTCCGGCGGAACATGACAGGATGATAGCTTATGTATCACAATTGACACACTGCATAGCAGTGGCTCTTATGACCTGTAATGATGACAGCCGCCTGTCCGATTACACAGGTGATTCCTTCAGGGATCTTACACGGATAGCCAGGATAAATGAGGATATGTGGACCGAACTTTTCTTCATGAACAAGGACGCATTGCTTGAACAGATGGATGATTTCATAAATGAGCTTTCAACCATACGTGATTATATCAAAAACGAAGATGCCGCAAATCTTAAGTCGAAGATGAGGCTTTCAACGAAACGACGTGAAAAGTTTGATAAGAAACCTTAAGTAGTTATCATATAACGGAAGTGTAAA
>CAMORO010000026.1 GCA_946623875.1 uncultured Lachnospiraceae bacterium
AAATCTGCTGGCAACGCCTTCGGTGGTTCGAATCCACCTCCGCCCATTTAATATTTTTATAACGCGGGGTGGAGCAGTCTGGAAGCTCGTCGGGCTCATAACCCGAAGGTCACAGGTTCAAATCCTGTCCCCGCTACTCTTCATAATAATGTAATTAATAAACGACCGGATAATCATTTGGTCGTTTTTTTTATTTAAGAATGTATTCGTTATATTTTATTCATTGAATTGTTTATTGGAAGAAAAATGTATTACTATTCGTTAAATCAATATCTTAAGGATAAATTCGGATGCAAAGTATATAAGATTGCCTTAAATGGTGGTTTTTCATGTCCAAACCGTGATGGACTCATTGATACAAGAGGATGTATTTTCTGTTCAAAAGGCGGGAGCGGAGAGTACGCGGGAAATACAGATGACAGTATAAGTGAGCAGATTGAAAAAGGAAAGAGGCTTGTAGAAGCAAAAACCGGGAATGGAAAATATATTGCTTATTTTCAGGCATATACAGGAACATATGCATCTGTTGACAGACTTAAGATTCTTTATTCGGAGGCCATTAAACATCCCGATATAGTTGCATTATCCATTGCTACAAGACCCGACTGTTTACCTGAAGAGGTTCTTGATCTTTTGGTTGAACTGAATAAGATAAAACCCGTATGGATAGAACTGGGACTTCAGACCATTCATGAAAGAACTGCCGTATATATAAGAAGAGGATATCCGCTAAGTGTTTATGACAAAGCTGTAACCGGATTAAGATCAAGGGGAATAGAAGTTATAACTCATGTAATACTTGGTCTTCCGGGGGAGAGCAGGGAGGATATGCTTGATACGGTTGACTATGTATGCAGGAACGGGGTTAATGGAATAAAGCTTCAATTATTGCATATTTTAAAAGACACGGATCTGTTAAATGAATATGAGAGCGGAAAAGTCAGGGTAATGAGTGAAGATGAGTATGTGAATCTTATAATCGACTGTCTTAGGATAATTCCGAAATCAGTAGTGATCCACAGAATGACAGGTGACGGAGATAAGAAGATACTTGTTGCACCCGAGTGGAGCAAAAATAAAAAACATGTGCTTAATTCCATAAAAGCAGCAATCAGCCGGACTACGTAGCGTCTGTTTGCCTAAGCTGTTAAACTGTGATAGAGTATATGATAGTAACTTTGATAGATTTAACAGATTTTGAAGGTATATCATGATGATTGAAAAAGTAAGCGGTAGAAAAGCAAATATGACTGTTTACGGAAATTTACAGGAGGCGTTATGAGTATTTATGACAGAGTAACAGTATCGGATACCATAAAGTTTGTGGGAGTGGATGATCCGGAACTTAAGATTTTTGAAAGTCAGTATCCTACTGAAGGAATATCCTATAATTCATATGTCATTCTTGATAATAAGATTGCAATAATGGATACGGTAGATGAGAGAGGAACGGAGGCGTTCTTCGGTAATTTGAAAGAGGTATTGGGAGATAAAAAACCTGCATATCTTGTGATCCAGCATATGGAGCCCGATCATGCTGCCAATATCGGGAGACTTGCGGATATGTACCCGGATATGAGGCTTGTGGGAAGTGCAAAGACAGGACAGATGATAGCTCAGTTCTTTGATACCGATTACTCGGCAAGATTTCAGTCTGTTGCAGAAAATGATACACTTAATTTAGGCAGTCATATTCTTCAGTTCATTATGGCACCGATGGTTCACTGGCCGGAGGTTATGGTTACGTATGAGCAGAGTGAGAAGGTTCTCTTCTCCGCAGATGCCTTTGGTACCTTCGGAGCACTTGCGAATAATGAGGAATGGATATCGGATTCGAGTCACTACTATTTCAATATAGTCGGAAAATACGGAGCGCAGGTACAGATGCTGCTTAAGAAGGCAGCAACTCTTGATATTTCATGTATAGCACCGCTCCATGGGCCTGTACATAAGGATGATATTGAATTTGTGACAGGAAAATATGATAAATGGAGTAAATACGAACCTGACAGAGAGGGAATATTCATAGCATATGCATCCATCCACGGCAATACAAAGAAAGCAGTGCTTGATTATGCCAAGCAGCTTGAGGAGGCCGGTGAGACGGTAAAAACCATGGATCTTACTGAAGAGGATGTATCAGAGGCGGTTGAACAGGCCTTTCTGTATGACAGGATGATACTTGCAGCAAGTTCATATGACGGTGAAGTATTCCCTCCGATGAATGACCTTCTCCATCATCTGAAGATAAAGAATTTCCAAAACAGAAAGATTGGCCTTATCGAGAATGGTTCCTGGGCTCCGTGTGCAGCAAGAAAGATGAGGGAATATCTTGATTCAATGAAGAATATTACTGTTGTTGAGCCTGTAATAACCATTAAATCCACAATAAAGCCTTCAGATGCAGATACTTTCATTTCTCTCACCGAAGCTATGAAAAATTAATGGAATAAACAGTTTATTATGCAGAAGTAAAAATGACTTATTATACATACATGGTAAGATGCAGCGATGGTTCGTTGTATACAGGATATACCAATGATCTTGATAAGAGGCTTAAAGCGCATAATACGGGGAAAGGTGCGAAATATACAAGGAGCAGGGGTCCCGTTGAGCTTGTTTATAGTGAGGAATATAAGACCAAAGAAGAAGCTATGAGCCGGGAGTGGCATATTAAGCGTCTCAGCCGTAACAAAAAGGAAGAGCTGATAGATGATAAGCTTTAGTGGTATTTCAGAAATGAAAAGTACTATAATTATAAATTTGAGTTGATCTGTTAAGTAAGGAGAAATCATTTGAAGTATTTGATATTGGGGGCAGGACCTGCCGGACTTACCATAGCCAACAGGTTTCTTCAAAACGGAATAGAAGATTTTTTTGTTATTGAGAAGGAAGATGAAGCGGGAGGACTGTGCCGCAGCAGAGAAATAGACGGTTCGCCGCTTGATACGGGAGGCGGACATTTCCTTGACGTTAAGAACAGGAGAGTTCTTGATTTCCTGTTTCCGTTTATGCCAAAGGAAATGTGGGATGAATATGACAGGGATTCAAGGATAGTCGTAGGCAGCAACACAATAAACAGTCCAATCGAAGCCAATATCTGGCAGATGAGCATAAATGATCAGGTACAGTATCTTAAGTCGATTGCTGTTGCGGGTTGTAATCTTGGTAAAGAAATGCCTGAAAAGTTCGTCGACTGGATATACTGGAAGCTTGGAGATAAGATAGCTGAGGATTATATGATCCCGTATAATCAGAAGATGTTTGGAGAAAACCTTGATGAGCTGGGTACTTACTGGCTTAATAAGCTTCCGAATGTATCGTTTGAGGAGACTCTTATAAGCTGCCTTGAGAAGAAGGCATACGGTACGCAGCCGGGACATGCGAGATTTTATTATCCCAAGGAATACGGATATGGGGAGTTGTGGCTAAGGCTGGCCGCAAAGCTGGGTGATAAGATAAGATACGGTGAGAGTGTGGAGAGGATGGATGTTGACAATTGTATCATTAACGATACATATAAGGCTGATCACATCATCAATACGGTGCCGTGGACGGATATTAAGGAGTATAAAGGTGTCGGAGAAGAATATCTTAAGGATATGGAGGCGCTTAAACATACTTCTGTTGTAATAGAATACATTGATGAGAAGCTTGATACAAAGGCTCACTGGATCTATTATCCCGACCCCGGACTATCATATCACAGGATCCTGGTAAGACATAATTTTTGTCCCGGATCCAAGGGATATTGGACGGAGACGAACCTTGTAAGACATCAAATAATAAATGATTCTGCATCTGTGAGTGAGAGATCTGTATTTGGAGAATCCGATAGGGGAATATATGATAAAGACAACTGTTTTATAAACGAATATGCCTATCCCCTTAATACAATCGGTAAGGAAGAGATAATGAAACGACTTCTGTCTTACATGAAAGAAAGAAATATAATTGGTCTTGGAAGATGGGGTGAGTGGCAGCATTATAACTCCGATGTGGTTGTAGACAGGGCACTTACATTAGCGGATGAACTTTGCTTTGGGGCATATGAAGAATAAAAGTGTTTGATATTGATGAAGAAGAGGCTGTGTTATATCCAGTCTATTTACATTTTTAAGGTACGGTGTCATTACTGTCAAGGTTTCCGTCAAGGTTATATTAAGTCAAAATGCGGCTTATCACTTGATGTTAAGCCTTATTTGGTTTACAATAATAAGAACTGTGACTTATTATACGGTTATGGGAAACGGTCTGTCAGTTTCCCGATAATATCCGAATCAGGGTAATGCCGGGTTCATTTGAGGTAGATAGATGAAAAAAACAATAATAGTTATGCCCGTAGCCAATGAAGAGACCACAATGGAGGGCGTTCTTAAGCAGATAATGGAGCTTCCGTATGATAATCTGTATGTCTATCCTGTAATAGATTCCTACAGTAAGGACAGGACAGAGGAGATCATAAGGGAAATGGAAAAGAAATATGACCGTATCAAGCTCATATTTCACGCAGAATCCCGGGGAGTCATTACCTGCTATTTGTATGGATTTAAAATGGCACTTAAGGACGGTGCCGAGCAGATAATCGAGATGGATGGAGGCGGATCGCATCTTCCGAAGGAAATTCCGCAGTTTATCGAGAAGCTTGAAGAAGGATACGACTGTGTATGGGGTTCGAGATTTATAGAGGGTGGTGATATCACCAATCAGCCGCTGTACCGCAGGTTATTAAGTTCCGGAGGTACTTATCTGGCCAATTTCGTCCTTGGAACGAAGCTAAAGGACATGACCAGCGGATTTGAAGCATTCAGAAGAGATATCCTTGAGAACATGGATCTTGATGCCATCATGTCCAAGGGACATATGTATCAGACCGAAATGAGATATTACTGCCGTAACCTTAATACGGTAGAAGTGCCCATACACTATAAGGGCTCGAAATCGAGCATTAAGCTTAAGTCAGTGACCGAAGCATTAAGGCTTCTGTTTAAGCTTAAGAAAAATGAAAAAAATGTTGTAAATAAGGGCGGAAAGCAAAGCATTTCAACTGAGGAGAGTGGTGAATGAAGCAGGAGGGTGCGGCATTTAGATCACGGACAGATAAATATAAGATCATAACTACGGTCATATTTGTCATTGTAATTGTTGCACTGGCATGGCAGAGTGATGATGCTTATCATGCTTATATCATGGCTAAGAATCTCGTTGAAGGAAACGGATTTGTATACAATATCGGAGAGAGGGCGACCGCATCTTCATGTCCGTTATTTACGCTTGTGATAGCATGCGGGTACTTTATTTTCAGGAAGATGTTCCTTGTTTCACTGCTGATATGCGTGTTGTTTTCCACATTTGCCTATATTATTACTATTAAGAGTTTCTGTCACAGTTCATGGCAGGTGATCCTTGCATTTGTTTCATTCATGGGAAGCATGTGCTTTGTAAGTTATACGACAAGTGGTCTTGAGAACTGTATGCTGTTCTTTCTGACGGCTCTGTTTATGAAGTATTATCTGGCAGACAGCGGATATGACGGAAAGAAGCTGTTTATCCTCGCAGTACTGATATCGCTTATTGCAATGACAAGGATGGATGCAGTGCTTATGTTCATCCCTATGATACTTTATGTGTATCTTGGAAGGAGAGACGGAGTAAGCTTTTTCAAGTCAGTATTTATCGGTCTTGCAGGACTTCTTCCTTTTATCGGATGGGAAGTTTTTGCCACATTTTACTATGGTTTTCCATTCCCCAATACTGCATACGTCAAGCTGGGAACGGCAATTCCGGAGAGAGAATATCTTATAAGAGGAATCCAGTATTTCCTAACGACACTTAGTTTTGATCCGGTGCTTATATTAGTTCCCGCGCTTGCACTCATCCTTACGTTTTTTGTAAGAAAGGCGCACTATACATATTGTATGGCAGGAGTACTTTTGTACATCGTATATGTATTTTATATTGGCGGTGACTTTATGGTAGGGAGACATTATACCGTACTGTTTCTGATATCGGTCATTGCACTTATATGGATCAGCGGTAATGAAACGGAACATAGGTTAAGGAAGATGACGGTCAAAGCTTTTTCTGTAGTTCTGTTTTTATGTATTGTGTTTTCGTATACCGCAAAACCGCTTACCAATCAGTATCTGTTTGGATATGGCAATTCACCCATAGCCGATGAGCGAGGCGGATATTTTCAATTTACAAGTCTGTACAATAATGCAATTTCATACATTAAAACAGGAAACATGGTAATAAGAGGAGCCTGGAACGAGTCAGGTATAGAGGAATTAAGAGGGAAAGGATGCAAATCCGGAGTTCTTATCATGGTTCCCGGTATTTCACGGTATTATAACCAGGATATGTATCTTAATGATCTGTATGCACTGGGCGATCCATTCCTTTCCAAGCTGCCTGCGGTCAGAGAGGATAACTGGCGAATTGGTCATATGTGGCGGGAAGCCCCTGTCGGTTATGATGAGACTGTAAATACAGGCGTGGATCAGATAGAGAATGAGAGTATCCGGCAGTATTATGAGGTAATAAAGTATATAACCCGCGGCCCCCTGTGGGATAAGGGCAGGATAAAAGCGGTTATAGATATGAACACCGGTAAGTACGATCATCTTGTCGAGGAGTACAAAAGTACTCTCGATAGTAACAATCATCAGATAACAGATGAATATTTTCTTAGCCGGTAAGAGGGTGGTTATTACGACTAACGGGAAAGGCAGGTAGAAGGTATGGGAACAAAGATTAACAAAAGTGTGTATGTAACTTCGGCTATTTATGTTGTTCTGGGTTTGGTGATGGTCATCTTTCCTGAAACAACCATGAAGACTTTTTGTTTAACACTGGGAGCAATTGCGGCTGTTCTTGGAATAATCAACCTGGTAACCTACTTTACAAGAAATACAGTGATCGATTCAGTATACAGATACGACTTTGTTACAGGTGTTGTTCTTATTCTTGCGGGTCTTGCCCTGATCGTTAAGATGGATAAAGTCATAGAACTGATACCTGTGCTGCTCGGCATACTTATTCTGGTAAACGGGATAATAAAGCTTCAGCATGCCATAGACCTTAAACGTATCGAATTTAACGGTTGGCTGTATGTATTGGTATTCTCTCTCCTGTGCCTTTCGATCGGAGCAATATGTGTGCTGCAGCCGGCATTCATTGCAAAAACGCTGATCATAATTATGGGTATAAGTTTCATATTCTGCGGAGCAACAGATTTTATTACACTGTTCCTGCTTGCTAAGAAGATGAAGGAATATTCCGGAAATACCGGTAATGATGATATATCGAAGGAAACCGTAACGGAGAACAGCAAAAAAGTGGATAGTGAAAAAGCAGAAGAGACAGACGGGAACGCCTTTATAAATGATGATGATTTTGCAGGTTCTGTTTCAACAGAAGATGAAATGACAGATAATGAGGAGTCTGTTTCAAAAGAGGAAGAACCGGCAGAAGACGGAGAGCCTGTTCTCAAAGAGGAAGAACCGGCAGAAGACGGAGAGTCTGTTTTCAAAGAGGAAGAACCGGCAGAAGACGGAGAGTCTGTTTTCAAAGAGGAAGAGCCGTCAGAAGACGGAGAACCGGTTTTGAAGGAGTATACAACGGATGAGACTGTGTGAGGCTCTTAAAGAGTATGAGACTCTTTCGCTGTATCGTGGACATATGCCGGGACACAAAGGAAATCCTGAATACAGTTTTCCCGAAACACTTGTTAAGTACGATATCACAGAGACAGATGATATGGACAATCTTCATGATGCGAAAGGTGTCATCATGGAATCGCAGCAATATGCATCATCTTTGTATGGTTCGGATGAGTGTTTTTTCCTGATAAACGGGAGTACTGCGGGGATACTATCCGCCGTATCTGCCGCTACAGTACAGGGAGATGAAATTCTCATTGCAAGAAACTGTCATAAATCAGTCTATAATGCAGTAGTACTGAACAGGCTGAAATGCCGCTATGTTTATCCGAAGATCATTTCCGGAGTAAATATCTGTACAGGGATAGATGTGTGTGATCTGGAGAAGGAGCTTAATTATAATAAAGGGATCAGGGCAGTAGTGATCACTTCTCCAACTTATGAGGGATTGTCATCGGATATTGCGGCAATCACAGAGACTGTTCATAAACATGACGCGATACTTATAGTTGATGCTGCACATGGCGCACATTTCGGATTTCATAACGGATTTCCCGCATCTGCCGTAATGAGCAGACCGGATATTGTGATACACAGTGTACATAAGACTCTGCCTGCACCGACACAGACGGCATTGCTTCATGTGAACGGAAGCAGGGTTGACCGTGGGAAATTAAAGAGATTTCTGTCCACTTATCAGTCAAGTTCACCGTCATATCTGCTTATGGCAGGGATTGACAATTGTATGACAGTTATGGATGAGCATGGCGATAGACTGTTTAGTGAATATCTTACTAATATAGAGTGGTTCGAAAACAGGACTTCAAAACTTAAAAATATGACTCATATGTGCAGAATGCTCTACAAAACAGAGTATTCAATTACAGATCCGGATCCGTGCAAAATAGTCATAAGCACAGTAAATTCGGGCATTTCGGGTAAAGAGCTGTACGATATTCTCAGGGAGGAGCATAAAATTCAACCTGAAATGGCAGCCGCTGATTACTGCCTTATCATTATGACCATTATGGACAGGAAGGAGGATTTTGAGAGACTGATCAATGCATTGGAATGCATTGATGAGAAGCTTGAAAAATTAAAAAAGCAATCTGCGGAAAAGACAGAAAAAGCATTGAAGGATGGAAGATATTGTTGTTCTTTAAAAAACAGTAAGCTTATGGAAGCATATGAAGTACTTGATGATATCGGCAGACTAAAGCCCTGTCAGTTGACTGAAGCCGTAGGAAAGATAAGCGGTTCATATGTACTTTTTTATCCGCCGGGTATTCCGGTTATTGTGCCGGGCGAGGTTATAAGTGAAGAAACGGCTGCAGAAGTATTATTTATGATGAATAAAGGTTTGAATGTTCAGGGGATCGGATCCTCCGGGGAAGTTATGATATATGAGTAAGATTTTTTATTTAATGGGTAAGAGTTCAACAGGAAAGGATACAATATACAAAAGGATCATTGATAAATATCCGGATATGCTTAAAAGTGTGGTAATGTACACGACACGTCCAAAAAGAGAAGGTGAAACGGACGGAGTTACATATAATTTTGTTACTGAAGATGAGTATGCCGGAATGAAAAGAGATGGTCTTATCATAGAGGAACGGGCATATAATACCGTACACGGTCTGTGGAGATATTTTACGGCGAAGGATAAGCAGATAGATCTTGAGCATTTTGACTATCTTATTGCGGGCGTACTTGCTTCATATGTTTCCACAAGAGAATATTTCGGAAAAGATGTAGTGTTGCCGATATATGTTGAGGTTGAGGACGGCGAGAGACTGACAAGAGCTCTTGAACGTGAGAAAAAGCCCGGAAATCACAAGTATGCCGAAATGTGCAGGAGATTCCTAAGCGATACCGAGGATTTTTCGGAAGATAAGCTTAAGACGGCAGGTATAGACAGACGTTTTGTGAATGATGACCTGGAAGAGTGTATTAAAAAAATCGAAGGTTATATAATGGATAAGATCGGATGATCGAATATCCTGACGATTTGCAGGATGGGCTTAAATGCTGTGAAAACAAGAGATAAATTAAATAACGCAAATAAATAACACAAATAAATAACAGGATTAAATAACGCATTTGTACGTATAAACAGGAGAAGTCATTCGGAACATATAATAACATAAGGAGGGTGAACGTATGGATATGAAGATAAATCAGATGCTGCCAACACAGGCAGTTTCCGAATCCACAGAACAGGTTAAGCCGACAGATGAACAGTTTCGATTCACCCTTATGAGCCGGATAGATGATGCGGGGCTTCAGGAACGGCTGAATCTCATGTTTCAGGATATTACCATGCAGGGGAAGAAGATCAGCAAACATATGGATGTCCGTGATATGAAACGTTACAGAACGCTTATCAAGGATTTTTTGAACGAAGTGGTCAACAGATCGCATAAGTTCTCAAGAGAGAATTTCCTTGACAGGCGGGGGCGTCACAGAGTGTATGGGATCATACGCCTTATAGATGAGAATCTTGATTCATTGGCAGAGGAGCTTATGAAAGAGGAAAAGGATCATCTGTCGATTTTGGGAAAGATAGATGAGATCAAGGGTATGCTGTTGGATATATTTACATGAAAGACTGATGAATATGCTTTCGTATTATAAGACGTTACAGCGAGGCGAGTAGTCTTATCTATCCGGTTTATAAGTGTGACAGGATAATCCGTCTGGCACGATTGGGGGATGAAGGTGGCTAAGTTCAGTGATATCATCGGACAAGAGCATATTAAAGAGCATTTAAAGAATGCCCTGTTGAATGATACGATAAATCATGCATATATCATTAACGGGGAGAAAAATGCGGGCAAAGAGTTTATTGCGGAAACATTCGCAATGGCATTGCAATGTGAGAACAATAAAAACAATAACAGTGTTGAGCCGTGTATGGAATGTCATGCCTGTAAACAGGCTGTTACCAGGAATCAACCGGATATAATCACGCTTGTCCATGAAAAGCCCGGAACCATCGGTGTTGAGGATGTGAGAGTAGGTATAGTATCTGACGTTTATGTAAGACCATACAGCTCAAGATGGAAGATTTATATTGTAAATGAAGCTGAAAATATGAGTGTTCAGGCGCAGAACGCACTGCTTAAGACACTGGAGGAGCCGCCGGAATATGTTGTCATCATGCTGCTCACAAGTAATATTTCCGCATTGCTTCCAACGATCATATCAAGAAGCACAGTACTTAATATGAGACCTGTTGATGACAAGACTGTGAGAAAATATTTAATGGAACGGATCCATGTTCCGGATTATCAGGCAGATATCTGTGTTGCTTTTGCAAGAGGAAATATAGGTAAGGCCAAGCATCTGGCAACCAGCGAGGATTTTGACAATATCAAGAATGAGGCCGTAAGAGTGCTGAAATATGCACATGAAATGGATACGGGTGATTTCGTCAACACGATAAACCAGATAAGTGCCTACAAGATGAATATTGATGATTATCTGGATATATTGCTTATCTGGTACAGGGATATACTGATGTACAAAGCTACGGGTGATGCGGACAGCCTTGTGTTTAAAGATGAGATATATCATATACGTGACAGGGCAGGTAAGAGTTCATACGAAGGAATAGAGAAGATCATAGAGGCTATAGACAAAACAAAGAGCAGGCTAAAGGCCAACGTTAATACGGAGCTGGCACTGGAACTTCTGTTACTGGTTATTAAAGAGAATTAAAGGATCAAGGGAGAAGCATAATGGTAAAGATCATAGGAATACGTTTCAGGACGGCGGGAAAGATATATTATTTTAATCCGCAGGATACGGAGTTTAAAAGGGGAGATCATGTTATTGTAGAGACTGCAAGAGGAGTCGAATACGGAACAGTGGTATTGCCGCCTACGGAAAAAGAGGATAAAGAGATAACACAGCCTCTTAAGCCGGTTATCAGAAAAGCTACGGCAGAGGATGATGAAAAAGAAACAAAGAACAGGGAAAAAGAGCGTCAGGCTTTTAAGATATGTAAGGAAAAGATTGTTAAGCATGGTCTTGAAATGAAGCTTATTGATGCGGAGTATACCTTTGATAATAATAAGGTGTTATTTTATTTCACGGCTGACGGACGTGTTGATTTCAGAGAACTGGTAAAGGATCTTGCTTCAGTGTTTAAGACACGTATTGAACTGCGGCAGATAGGTGTGAGGGATGAAACAAAGATTCTCGGTGGAATCGGCTTCTGCGGTCGTCCGTTGTGCTGTCATACATATTTATCGGATTTTGCTCCTGTATCCATTAAGATGGCCAAAGAGCAGAATCTATCCCTTAATCCGTCTAAAATATCCGGGATCTGCGGCCGTCTCATGTGCTGTCTTAAGAATGAAGAGGACACATATGAGGAGCTCAACCGGAAGCTGCCCAATATAGGTGACAACGTAACGACCGAAGACGGATTTAAAGGTGAAGTAGCAAGTGTGAATGTTCTTCGTCAGTTGGTAAAGGTAGTTATAGAAGAGGGCGATGAGAAGGAGATAAAGGAATACAAGGTATCACAGCTTAAGTTCAAGCCGCGTCATAAGAAGGATAAGGGCAGGAATAAGGAAAAGGATAATGCCGAAGAGGCGGAGCTTAAGGCACTTGAACAGCTTGAAAAGAAGGACGGAAAGTCAAAGCTTAATGATGATTGAGAATGAAGTAGAGCTTAGGGAAAATGAACGTATAGACGATCTTCAGAGGAACGGCTATAAGATAATACAGAATGTTAAGAAGTTCTGCTTTGGAATGGATGCGGTACTTCTGTCGGGTTTTGCTGTTGTAAGGCAGGGAGAGACAGTACTTGATATTGGAACAGGGACCGGGATAATACCCATATTGCTTGAAGCAAAGACGGAAGGCAGTCATTTTACCGGTCTTGAAATACAGGAAGAAAGCGCTGAAATGGCGAACAGAAGCGTTATTTTAAACAGACTTGAAGATAAAATCGATATAATAACCGGCGATATAAATAACGCAAGCGATTTTTTTGAACCTCTGTCGTTTGATGTGATAACAACTAATCCGCCTTATATGATAGGAAGACACGGTCTCACCGGAGATAATAAGGAGAAGGCAATAGCCAGGCATGAGATAAAGGCTACCCTTGATGATATAGTCAGGGAAGGCAGCAGGCTCCTTAAGGAAAAGGGCAGGTTTTATATGATACACAGGCCCTTCAGGATGGTAGAAATATTTGCTACTTTGACAAAGTATAAACTGGAACCTAAGAGGATCAAGATGGTACATCCTTTTGTTGATAAGGAGCCAAATATGATACTGATAGAAGCTCTTAAGGGAGGAAATTCAAGGCTGAAGGTTGAAAAACCCCTGATAGTATATAAAGAGCCCGGTATATATATGGATGAAATATATGATATTTACGGGTACTGAGGCTTGTTGAGAAATTAAATAACACATCTGAACAGTGAAAAATAAGATATTATGAATAAAGAGAAACAGGGAATCCTGTATTTATGCGCAACTCCGATAGGAAATCTGTCTGACATTACACAGAGGGTTCTTGATACACTTAATGAAGTAGATATAATAGCGGCTGAGGATACCAGAAACAGCATTAAACTCCTTAATCATTTCGGGATCAGAACCCCGATGACCAGCTATCATGAGTATAACAGGTATGATAAGGCAGCAGAGCTTATAGATAAGCTCAGGGAAGGTAAAGATATTGCGCTTATAACCGATGCGGGAACCCCGGGAATATCCGATCCCGGCGAGGTATTTGTGAGCATGTGCCATGATGCCGGAATAAGAGTGACTTCGCTGCCGGGTGCCTGTGCCCTCATAACGGCACTTACCATGTCGGGACTTAAGACCAGGAGGTTCTGCTTTGAGGCATTCCTGCCTTCGGATAAGAAGGAAAGGCGTGAAGTACTGAATGAACTTACTGATGAAACCAGAACCATTATTATATATGAAGCACCTCATCATTTAAGGAAGACACTGGAGGAATTAAGGGATACGCTTGGAAACAGGAGGATCGCGTTATGCAGGGAACTCACCAAGCAGTTTGAGGAGGTAATAAGATTTAGAGTTGATGAGGCAATAGAGTATTATGAGTCAAATGAACCCCGCGGTGAATATGTTCTTGTGCTGGAGGGACGCGATAAAGAGGAGCTGAAACAGGAGGAGAAAGAGTCATGGCTTGCAATGTCTCTTGAAGATCATATGAAGCTGTATGAGGATGAAGGTTTTGACCGCAAAGAGTGTATGAAGAGGGTTGCTAAAGACCGGGGAATGACTAAGAGAGAGGTGTATAATCTGCTAATAAATAACAGTTGAGCAGATGTTTGGGATAAATGGATCCGCATGGCTGAAATGTGATATCTACGCTGAGTTTGAAAGATAATATATTTATATCATGCGATATAATAACGTAAATGAATAGAGAAACGATAGTAATAATAACTTATGATACAATACGGAGGAAGAAATGGAGAAAAAGGGAAATTACTACATTACAACTGCGATAACCTACACATCGGGGAAGCCGCATATAGGTAATACCTATGAAGCAGTGCTGGCTGACAGTATCGCAAGGTACAAAAGACAGGAGGGATACGAGGTATTTTTCCAGACAGGAACCGATGAACATGGACAGAAGATAGAGGAGAAGGCTGCGGCCAAAGGTGTTACACCCAAGGAATTTGTGGATGAGGTTGCAGGCGTTGTCAAGGGTCTGTGGGATATGATGGGCACTTCCTATGACAGATTCATAAGAACAACGGATGAAGACCATGAAAAACAGGTCCAGAAAATGTTTAAGAAGATGTACGATAAAGGAGATATCTATAAGAGTACCTATGAAGGACTCTATTGTACACCATGCGAGTCGTTCTGGACGGAATCACAGCTTGTTGATGGTAAGTGCCCCGATTGCGGCAGGGAAGTTAAGCCAGCAAAAGAAGAGGCTTACTTCTTTAAGATGAGTAAATATGCCGACAGACTAATAGAGCATATCAACACCCATCCCGAATTCATCCAGCCCGTATCGAGGAAGAACGAGATGATGAACAACTTCCTTCTTCCGGGACTTCAGGATCTGTGTGTGTCACGAACCTCCTTTAAATGGGGAATACCGGTTGATTTTGATGATAAGCACGTTGTTTATGTATGGCTTGATGCTCTTACCAACTATATAACGGGTATCGGATATGATGCAGATGGGAATTATTCGGATAACTATAAAAAGTTCTGGCCTGCGGATCTGCATTTGATAGGAAAGGATATAGTAAGGTTCCATACGATATACTGGCCAATCTTCCTTATGTCGCTTGATGAGCCGCTTCCAAAGCAGGTGTTCGGTCATCCATGGCTGTTACAGGGCGGAGAGAAGATGAGTAAATCAAGGGGCAACGTTATCTATGCCGATGATCTTGTAAGGCTGTTCGGTGTGGATGCAACAAGATATTTCGTGCTTCATGAGATGCCGTATGAGAATGACGGAATAATCACATGGGAGCTTGTGGTTGAAAGGTTCAATTCAGAACTTGCAAATGTACTCGGAAACCTCGTTAACAGGACAATCTCTATGAGCAATAAGTATTTCGACGGTTTTGTAAGCTCCACGGGGGTTACGGAGGCTGTTGATGACGACCTTAAGGCTGTGGTTACAGGGTGCCGGGATAAGGTAAATGATAAGATGTCAACCCTTAGAGTTGCGGATGCACTTACAGAGGTGTTCGCCCTGTTCAGAAGGTGCAATAAATATATTGACGAAACTGAGCCGTGGGTACTTGCAAAGTCGGAGGATAAGCGTGACAGACTTCAAGAGGTAATGTACAATCTTGTTGAGTCCATATGTATAGGCGCAAATCTTCTCATTCCCTTCATGCCCGAGACTGCTCAGAAGATACTTATGCAGCTTCATGGAACAGAGAGGGATTACGATCTCCTTGCAGACTACGGACTGACCGCACCGGGTACAAGAGTTACTCAGGAGCCCGAAATGCTCTTTGCAAGGCTTGACTTAAAGGAGATAATGGCAGAGGTAGACAAGATAAGAGAGGCACAGAAAGCCGAATACGAGAAAGAAAACGGAATTGATCCCACGAAGAATGAAAGCGGCGGTACTTCTTCAAAGGAAAAGGATACAGCCGAAGCGGAATATATAGATATAGAAGCAAAGTCTGAGATAACATACGATGATTTCGCGAAGCTTCAGCTACAGGTTGGCGAGATAATCGAGTGTGAAGAGGTTAAGAAAAGTAAGAAGCTTCTGTGCAGCAAGGTCAGAATAGGAAGTAAGGTAAGACAGATACTGTCAGGAATCAAGGCTTGTTACAAGCCTGAAGAGATGGTAGGTAAGAAGGTTATGGTTCTTGTTAACCTTAAACCCCGTGAGATAGCCGGTATGATGTCGGAAGGGATGCTTCTGTGTGCCGAAGATGCGGAGGGTAATCTGGCGCTAATGACACCTGAGAGGGATATGCCTGCCGGAGCTGAAATATGCTGATAAGGGAATGTTTCGGGTCATTCAATATAGTGACATAGTTTAAATACAGTGCTATTATGTGTTATATTACAGACATGAAATGCTATATATATGTGTTTGGCGATATGAGTTATATGGCATGAACATGAAATAAAGAAGCAGTTTTGGGAGAGTATTAAGTAATTGATAAGGAGGGAATATTTATGAAGAAATTCACAGCAATGCTGCTTATCGGTGCCATGACTTTTGGCATGACGATAAGTGCTGCAGCAACAGAAACCATTGTTATTGAAAACAAGACAGAAGAAGCAGTAGTAACAGAAACTGCGAAGGAAGAAAAAAAGGATGAGGTTCCGGCGGAAGCACCCAAAGAAGAAGCTCCGGAAGCTGCTGCAACACCGGCACCAACACCTACATCTACACCGACACCTACACCAACGCCAACGTCTACACCAACACCGACACCGACAGCTACACCAACACCTACGGCCGGTGCCACAGCCGATACGGCTGTTCAATCAAATACGACAATTACAGTAACGAGCAACAAGACTTATCTTGCACTCGGATCAGATCTCAGTGCGGATCAGAGAAGCACGGTGCTGGCTCTTATGGGTATAGCAGAGGCGGATCTTCCTAATTATGATGTGGTATATGTAACCAATGGGGAAGAACATCAGAGGCTTGATACTTATATAGCTTCATCGGTTATAGGTACAAGGTCTCTCTCTTCTGTGGTCGTACGACCTGCGGAGAAAGGTCATGGCGTTACGGTAACAACGAAGAATATCAATTACTGTACCGAGAACATGTACAGAAATGCTCTGATAACCGCAGGTGTTGAAGATGCCGATCTCATGGTTGTCGGGCCTTCTCCGATATCAGGTACAGCGGCACTTATAGGCGCTCTTAAGGCTTATGAGAGGATGTCAGGCACTTCTGTTAGTGATAAGGCACTGGATACGGCTCTCAATGAGCTTGTAACAACAGGTGAGCTTAAGGAGGCTGTCGGTAATGATGCCAAGGCAGAGGAGATAATATCATATGTTAAAGCCCAGATAGCTGCCAATGACCTGAATACGGAAGAGGAGATAGAGGCAGCAATCCGTAAGGGAATGAAGGATCTGGATGTTCAGCTTTCCGAAGAGGATATAAAAAAGACCGTAGATCTGATGATGAAGATCAAAAATATGGGAATTGATTTTAATGTGCTGGCAGAACAGGCCGATGACATTTATGCAAAATATAAGGATAAGATCAACGCAGGAACTTTCAATATTGATGATGTTGACCTGGAGGATCTTGGTCTTGGCAAGCTGGTTAAGAATGCGGTAGGCGGGTTTTTTAAGGAGGTCGGAGATACGGTAAAGGAATTCTTCGGCGGATTGTTCACTAAGTGGAAGTAATAAGATTATATGGATAGCAGGGTATATTACGAGGTTCGTCCGCTTTATAAGAATGAATGGGAGGAAGCCATGCAGCTTGCCTGGGATACCTTTCTGATATTTGAAGCACCGGACTACTCGGTTAAGGGTGTACACAATTTTAAGAGTTTCGTAAGAGATCCGCTTCTCAAGAAAATGTTTACCTATGGCGAGTATATCGCCATAGGTGCATTTATTGATAGGAGAATGATAGGAATACTGGGTGTTCGTAACACCAATCATGTTTCTTTGCTGTTTGTAGATCAGGAGTATCACAGAAAAGGAGTGGCAAAGTCACTGATCAGAAGGTATTTCAGAGAAGCAAAAAAAGAAGGAGTAACATACGTCACGGTAAACTCATCTCCCTATGCGGTAGGCTTCTATCATAAGATAGGTTTTACAAATGTTAAGGATGAGTTGGAGAAGGATGGAATACGGTTTACTCCTATGCGAATAGAATTGTAAAATTCTTGCATTTTTAACAATAATAAGCTATGATAAAAGTTGGATTTATGTGATATTTCACGTATTTCGTGATAAATAAAGGATGAAATATATAGATGGGGAAATTTTTTAATCTTGACAGTCCGTTCGTACAGTTTATGAACAGAGTGGCAGATCTTATGTGGCTCAATATTCTGTTTTTACTGTGCTGTATTCCGGTTGTGACAGTGGGGGCTTCCGTAACAGCCATGTACTATGTAACGCTTAAAATGGTACGAAATGAGGAGTCTTACATTACCAAGCTCTTTTTTAAATCTTTTAAGCAGAACTTTCTTCAGGCTACCGCGATATGGATCATATTCATAACTGCGGGATTTCTGCTTTTTGTGGATTATCGGATTTTAAGCGGTCAGATGGGACTTAACATAGACAATGGCTCGGTCAGGACAGTTATGCAGGTGTTACTCATTGCTGTTTTCATATTCTATGTATTCACGATTACATTTGTGTTCCCGCTTTTGTCAAAGTTTGATAATACGATAAAGAATACCATTAAAAATGCATTTATTATGAGTATAAGGCATTTTCCGGCAACTCTCGGAAGCATAGCGCTGCTTATTATAGTTTTTCTTCTTATATACTATATACCGATAATGTCTATGTTTGCTTTTATACTGTTGTTCAGTGTTTCTGCATATGTAAGCTCTCTCATATTTGTCAGGGTATTTGATAATTACATACCAAAAACCGAAGAGACACAGGATGAGGATAACGAAAAAGATATGCATGTAAGTGAGGAAGTGTTATCAACGGACAAGACTGAAACGGATAGTTCGGAAACATAATTAGCGCCACAAAAGAAATCAAACGGTTTATAGCAGTGACCTAATACCAATGCAGGGAGTTCATGAATGAGCAATCAGAAGAAGAATGGGCAGAATATGCTGCAATGGATAATTCCTACGGTTATCCTTGTATTAATCATTCTTTTTACACTAATTACATATAAGTCCGATATACTCAACAAAGAAAAGGACAAGAAGATTGATGAGTACAGTAATAAGGCACGTGAAATGGCCGATTACTATTCCTCTGAGATATATATGATCGGACAGGTAGCCAGAATGCTATCCACAAGAGTCTCTGTTGACAGGGATTATTTTTGTGATGACAATGTTAATCTGTTAACTTCGGCAGTTACTCAGTTAAATATTGATGCCGGATATATCCTGAGAAATGACGGTAAAGTCATGAATAACAAGGGTGTTGAGGCTCCGAGTCTCAAGGCTGCGACCGATGGCGACCTGGATGTTGAAGAGGGTAGTGTCGATGAGTATATCGTAGCAGCAACGGGTGACTGTGTTCATTACGTTTCGGCTTCATATGCGGAGGGCAATCTTATCCTTAAATATACTCCCAAGGAGATTTCCGATCTGGATACGTTCCTAAGCAGTAATGCCAAGATATCCACCTATATGCTTATCAGTTCCACGGGAATAATTCTTGACAGTGCGGGTATTGATACCAAGACTTTCAAAGAAGGTGGGGATCTTTTTGAATATATTGAAGAATCGACCTTTGCCGGGGTTACAAGAAAAGACGAGTTTTATAAAAACATGGCCCAACAAAACAAGGGGAAGGCTCTTATTACAAATAAGGATGGAGTTGCCCAGTATTTCATTTATCAGCCGATCGGGGATTATAAATCTTTCGTTATTATCGCTGTGGATGAAGCACAGATCCAGAGTGCGGCCGAAAAGGGTATAGATTCGACTACCAGGATGTTCTGGAAGATAGTTATACTGATACTTGTATTTGTGGCTATACTGTTGGTATTAAGTATTATAAATACAGCCAATTTCAGGAAATCAAACAGAGAGCTTAAGGAACAGGCTGAGACGGATCTTCTGACAGATCTTTACAACAAAGTTGCAACAGAAACAAAGATCAAGGAGTATCTTGATGACGGAGTAAGCAATAAAAAGGCTCTGATGTTTGTTCTGGATATAGATAACTTTAAAAAGATCAATGATACCATGGGACATGCTTTCGGTGACGAAGTACTGAGCACACTGGGTCATCAGTTGAAGAGTGAGTTCAGGATAAATGATATAATAGGAAGAACAGGAGGAGATGAATTTATAATCCTGCTCAAGGATCTTAAGGATGATGCAACAGTTAAAAAGGAAGCAGGAAGGGTAGCAACCTTCTTTAAAAACTTTAAAGTTGGTGAATATACCAAATATTCAGCGACTGCCAGCATAGGAGCGGTCGAGATCCCGACAGACGGAGTTGATTTTGATACACTGTATAAAGCGGCTGATAAGGCACTTTATCTTGCTAAAAAGCGTGGAAAGAACCAAATGGCATTTTACAGTGAGACCAAGGTTGTCAAGATCGAACCGGTGCAGCCTGTTCTTAAGGTAGTAGAAGAGCCTGCACAGGCAAGTCCGGCAAAGACAGAAGGATCTGATATACAGATATCTGTAGCAAAAACGGAAACAAAAGCGGAATCAAAAGCGGAAATAACGAAACAGCCGGAAGTTCCTGTAAAGGAAACAGGGTCAGATGTTAAGGAAGAAGCTGCAAAAGCAAATGTTACGGGAGTGGAAACAGGAGAACCTGTTAAAAAGACGGTAAAGAAGGTTGTTAAGAGAACTGTTGTAAAAAAAGCTGAAGAAACAAAACCTGAAAACGTAAAAGCTGAAGAGACAAAACCTCAGATACAAAAAGAAACGAATGTTATCAATAAACCAAATCCTCCCGTCAATGTTTCAAATACGGGAAATATGGCTCAGAATGCAGGTAACGTAAACGGAACAAAGGTTGTTCAGAAGAAAGTGGTGAAAAAAGTTGTTCAGAAAAAAGTAGTAAAGAATGGAGAAAAGCCTGTTTAGGCAAAATGTATATAATAATCCAAAAAGTTTAGGCAATCATGTCATTACATAGACCGGCCGTTTTTGATATACTTTCCGTGAAAGATGCGAGAGCATCGTAACAGTAAACAATCAGTTTAATTAGGAGGGTTATCAGAAATGGCCAGTTTGTCTTTAAAGAACATTTGTAAAGTATATCCTAACGGTTTTCAGGCAGTTAAGGATTTCAATCTTGAGATTGAGGATCAGGAGTTTATTATCTTCGTTGGTCCTTCAGGTTGCGGTAAGTCTACAACTCTTCGTATGATAGCAGGTCTTGAAGAGATTTCATCAGGTGAGCTTAAGATAGGTGATAAGGTAGTTAATGATGTTGAGCCTAAAGACAGGGATATTGCGATGGTATTCCAGAATTACGCTCTTTATCCTCATATGACAGTATATGATAACATGGCATTCGGCCTTAAGCTTAGGAAGGTACCCAGGGAAGAAATAGATAAGATGGTTAAAGAAGCAGCTAAGATACTTGATCTTACAGCACTTCTTGAACGTAAGCCGAAGGCTCTTTCGGGTGGACAGAGACAGCGTGTTGCCATGGGTCGTGCTATTGTTCGTAATCCTAAGGTATTCCTTATGGATGAGCCTCTTTCAAACCTTGATGCAAAGCTTCGTGTACAGATGCGTATAGAGATAGCAAAGCTCCATCAGAGGCTCGGAACCACCATTATCTACGTTACACATGACCAGACAGAGGCTATGACTCTTGGTACCAGGATCGTTGTTATGAAGGACGGTGTTATACAGCAGGTAGATACACCTCAGAACCTTTATGATAAGCCGGGTAATCTCTTTGTTGCCGGTTTCATGGGATCTCCTCAGATGAACTTCCTTGATGCAGAGGTTGAAGTTAACGGTGATGTAGCAAGCCTTAAGGTTGCCGGAAAGTCTATTCCTCTTCCTCCCGCTAAGTCAAAGAAGCTCATAGAAGGCGGTTATAACGGAAAGGTTGTTACCTTTGGTATTCGTCCTGAGGATGTTTATGATTCACAGATGTTCATTGAAGCATCACCGAACAGTGTGTTTGAATCGACCGTTAAGGTATACGAACTCCTTGGTGCAGAAGTGTATCTGTACTTTGATCTTGAGGAGTTCCCTATCACAGCAAGAGTTGATCCCCGTACGACTGCACGTCCGGGTGATAACATTAAGTTTGCTCTTGATGTAGAGAAGATCCATGTATTTGATAAGGATACAGAGAAGACCATCACTAATTAAGAGTACGTTTGGAATTGAGTTATATAAATATGTTAAGGCCTTATATCAATTGATATAAGGCCTTTTAACGTGATATACTGTATTAGATATCAGGGATATCGTAGACTCTTGTAATAAAAGAAATAATACAAAGGATGGTAGTCAAAGTGATATCAAATCAGATTATATACAACTGTATCAGGGAAGCAAATGAGATCAGCAAGGTAGAATTCATTGTGTATGATTGTATCGGAAATAATATTGCACAAACAGGAAAAGCGGAGCTGATAGAAAAAAAGGTAATACTAAGTTTCTTACAGTCGGGTGCTGATACACAGGAAGTTGAAGGGGCTTTTCTGTTTAAGGTTTATGAAGAAAAGCAGGCAAATTATGTTCTTTTGTCAAAAGGGGAAGCAGATACCTTCCTTGTCGGTAAACTCATTGTATCACAGCTTCAGAGCCTTATTACGGCATATAAGGAGAAGGTTGACAGAAACAGCTTCTATCAGAATCTTCTTCTTGATAATCTTCTCCTAGTAGATATATACAACAGGGCTCAGAAGCTTCATATTGAGGTCGTAAAGCCACGTTGTGTGTTTGTTATAGAAACAGATATGGTGACTGATGTAGGCGTTACAGAGATGGTAAAGGAGTTATTTTACAATCGTAAAGGAGATTTTGTTACCTCGGTTAATGAAAAGAACATTATAGTTGTAAAAGTACTTGAAGAAAATGAAGGATATGAGGAACTTGAAGTTACTGCGAGGATGCTGGTGGATACACTTAATGCAGAAGCTATGACTAATGTAAGAGTTGCCTACGGTACAATAGTAAATGAGATAAAGGGTCTGTCGAAATCATATAAGGAAGCAAATATGGCATTGGATGTAGGTAAGATATTTTATGTGGAGAAAAAGATCATTTCATACATAACACTGGGTATCGGAAGACTCATATATCAACTCCCCGTTAACCTGTGTCAGATGTATGTTGATGAGATTTTCGGTGAGAATGTTCCTGATGAGATTGATGAGGAAATTCTTTCTACAGTTAATAAATTTTTCGATAACAACCTTAATGTATCGGAAACTTCAAGACAGTTGTTTATCCACAGAAATACACTTATTTACAGAATAGAGAAGTTACAAAAAGCTACCGGATTGGATGTCAGAGTGTTTGATGACGCATTGACACTGAAGATCGCTTTAATGGTTGTGAACTACATGAAATACATGGAAGAGACTTAAATAATTAAATATAGAATAAATAAACAACCGAATTCTAGTCTATACCACGTATTCCTACATGTTTTATCTTAGTGGAGAGCATATCAGCAAAGGTCTGAAGCTCTCCTTTAGTATATCCATGAAGGTTCCTGTTTGGCACGGATTCAGAGTCTCTGAAGTTTTGCAGGTAGTAAGAATCGGCATTTTCAAGCATTTCTCCGATTTGTTTAAACACGTTTAAATCGTGATACTCCCTTATTACCGTTGTTCTGAACTCATATGGTACCTGATTCTGATCGATCAGCATATGAATCGTGTCGGAAACGTTATTTATTATGTCATCAATATATTTTGGATCAATATCATCAATTTTTGAAAAACAGATGTTCGAATAATTAGTAAATGATGATTTAATGTCAATCGCGATATAATCCAAGAGATTTTTAGACAATAAATCTTCTAAAACCGATGCTCGTGTACCGTTGGAATCAAGTTTCACCAAAAGACCCAGATCCTTTATTGACCGGATGAGTCGAATAAGATCGGGCTCCAGAGTCGGTTCTCCTCCCGTGATACAGACACCATCTATAACACCCGCTCTTGTTTGTAAATGATTCATTATTTCTTCATAAGGGATTGGATTGATATCATTAATTCCAGTTACAAGATTCATGTTATGACAAAACGGACATCTTAAATTACAGCCGCCTAAAAAAATTGTTGATGCAACTTTACCGGGGTAATCCAATAAAGTGGTTTTGATCAGTCCGTAGATTTTCATTTTGATTCTCCTGTCGGTATATGTCATAAGGGGACCGCTTGCGGTATGCATCCGTTATCACGAATGTCATTTGTGTTTTTGTTTCTTACCCATTAAATCTATAAGAAAAAACATACATATGCAAGTGATAACGTCCGCAATTTTATAAACGGAATAAAACTGAGTGCATATCCGAAATAATTGGATTATACTATAGCATATGAAGAAATCGTTTACCATATATATCGCGGAAAGATGATCAACCGGATATGATGATATATCCATTATAACGAAGGTAGTGTTAAGCAGATCATGAAAACAGTTAACAGTCCCACAGATTACCTGTCCAATGATATAAATGTCAGTGTTACAGACATTGCAGGCGGTATCTCTTATGACAGATCCACAGATGAAAAATACATGAAGAAAGCTCTGCAACAGGCTAAAAAAGCAGCTAAGATCGGTGAAGTGCCGATAGGCTGCGTAATAGTATATGAGGATAAGATAATCGGCAGGGGCTATAACAGAAGAAAAAAAGATAAGAATACCCTGTCGCATGCGGAACTTATAGCGATCAGGAAGGCCAGCAGGGTAATGGGTGACTGGAGACTCGAGGGATGTACGATGTATGTTACGCTCGAACCTTGTCAGATGTGTGCCGGTGCAATAGTACAGGCAAGGATGGACAGAGTGGTCATTGCCGCAATGAGTCCCAAATCAGGCTGTGCCGGATCAATACTAAATCTGTTGCAAATGGATGAATTTAATCACAGGGTGGAAATAACAACGGGAGTTCTTGAAAAGGAATGTTCAAGCTTTCTTTCGAATTTCTTTGTTGATCTTAGGAAGAGGCTGAAGGCAGAAAATGTAACCGGAGAGACAGGCATGGTTTTAGAAAATGAAGCTGAATAATATGAACTGAAATGAAAGGAAACAGTACATGATCCAGGAAATCGAACCTATGATATATGATCCGGCTTTCAGAAAAACCGAACCCAAAGATGATGATAAGGCGCTGGTATACTATGGAAGTGATGGGATTCTGCTGAAATATGAAATTGGAAGATATTTATTGCCTTCCGTTTCGGATGTGATCAGGCTTTTATATGGGGAGCTGGCTCCTATTATAATTGACTCATACTATCTGTTTTCAATAGATAACACAGGATATTATCTGATGGAGCTTACAGATAAACTATATGAGGAAATACCGTTTATCAAATCTCTTGATACAGATATAGATAATGTTAAGCTGTATAACGGAATATACACTTTCATGCGTATCCACAGATTCAGGGAGCTTGATCCTGTACATATGGTTTTTGCGGGAGCTACAGGAATACATATAAGGAATTGGAAGGACACCGTGAAATTCTGTGGTAAATGCGGTAATAAGACCAGACCTTCGGACACGGAAAGAGCATTTGTATGTTCTAAATGCGGATACACGGCATATCCTAAAATATCTCCTGCAGTTATAGTAGCAGTGACCAATAATGACAGGATACTTCTGGTACGAAATCTTAACAGGCCGGGAAATGTCCGGCTCGAGCTGGTTTCGGGTTTTGTTGAGGTAGGTGAATCCTTTGCGCATGCAGTCCACAGGGAAGTAATGGAAGAGGTTGGCTTAAAGGTTAAAAACTTAAGAATATACAAGGACCAGCCATGGGGTATATCCGGAGCACATATGATAGGGTATGTTGCGGAGGTTGAAGGAGACGATACGGTAGTAAGACAGGTTGATGAAATAAGCGAAGCCAAATGGTACAGAAGAGATGAGATACCTGAATACAGGAACCGATTAAGCGTTGGAAGCGAGATGATACTTAAGTTCAAGCAAGGAGAACTGTGATTATTATATAAGATGTTATTCATTTAGAATCACAAGTCCGTGCGCACTGCCTCGAATACAACCACATGCACGTTACCTCTGCAGTTAACTCAATCCAGGCTACCTTGCGGCACCCGGGAGCTTCCACTTAGTGCTGCTTCATTCCTGACCTGACACGGTTCATGGATTCCCGCCGCGCAAGACCCGGATATCAACGCCACTTACAGAGGGCAGCTACACACAATATATACCCTTAACAGTGCATCACCCCTGCTATAGCGGATTTCAGGTACAGGGAGCCGCTAATTCCCCGGCTGCACGGACGACTAATTATACAATCAGCAGATAAACAATGTCAAGAGAAAGGTCTTGGTAACCGCTATAGTTTACTCAATAAACAAACGTTGAAACAAATATACGGTTATGTTATACTTTTAAGTAAATTTTGAACACTATATTTAAGAAAGGACGATTATCATGAACAAGTTGGAATTACAAAAAACAGCTAATGAGATACGTAAGGGTATCGTTACTGCTGTTCATGCGGCTAAGGCCGGGCATCCGGGCGGATCATTGTCATGTGCGGATATCATGACATATCTTTATTATGAAGAAATGAACATAGATCCCAGGGATCCTAAAAAGGGTGACAGAGACAGATTTGTTCTGAGTAAAGGACACTGCGCTCCTGCTCTTTACTCCACATTGGCTCACAGAGGATATTTTCCCGTTGAGGAATTAACTACTCTCAGAAAGTTGGGTTCACATCTTCAGGGACATCCCTGTATGCAGCACACTCCCGGTGTTGATATGAGCAGCGGATCACTCGGACAGGGAATATCGGTTGCAGTCGGTATGGCTCTGTCGGCAAAGATGTTCAATGATGATTTCAGGGTATATACATTGCTTGGTGACGGTGAGTTAGCTGAAGGTCAGGTATGGGAAGCAGCTATGTTTGCCGGATTTAAGAAGCTTGACAATCTTGTTGTGATCGTTGATAACAATAATCTTCAGATAGACGGTCCCGTTACGGAGGTTTGTGATCCTTATCCCATAGATGAGAAGTTCAAGGCATTCAATTTCCATGTCATCAATTGCGATGCACATGATTTTGACTCTCTTGAAGCAGCATTTAAGGAAGCAAGGGAAACTAAGGGAATGCCTACGGCAATTATAGCCAAGAGCATTAAGGGCAAGGGTGTTTCCTTTATGGAGAACAATGTGGCTTGGCACGGAACCGCTCCCAATGATGAGCAGTATGCTACCGCTATGGCGGATCTTGAGAAAGTAGGTGAAGCATTATGTCAGAAATAAAGAAGATTGCAACCAGGGAAAGTTATGGTAATGCTCTTGTGGAACTCGGAAATGAGCACGACGATCTTGTAGTTCTGACAGCGGATCTTGCTGCAGCTACAAAAACAGGTGTTTTCAAAAAAGCACATCCGGATAAACATATAAATGTAGGAATTGCCGAGGCAAATATGACCGGTATTGCTGCGGGGCTTGCTACAACAGGTAAGGTTCCTTTCTGTTCATCCTTTGCGATGTTTTCAGCAGGTCGTGCTTTTGAGCAGGTTCGTAATTCAATCGGATATCCGCATCTTAATGTTAAGATCGGTGCTACACATGCCGGAATTTCAGTAGGTGAGGACGGTGCTTCACATCAGTGTAATGAAGATATTGCTCTTATGAGGACAATTCCCGGTATGGTTATCATAAATCCTGCCGATGATGTAGAGGCACGTGCGGCAGTTAAGGCTGCATACGAGTATGTAGGCCCTGTATATCTGAGATTCGGACGTGCGGCAGTTCCCGTGTTTAATGATGAGGCAACCTATAAGTTCGAAATGGGTAAGGGTATCGTACTTAAGGAAGGAAAGGACCTGACCATAGTGGCTACAGGCCTTACGGTTCCCGAATCCTTGGAAGCTGCAAAGATGCTGGCAAATGATGGTATCGATGCAGAGGTTATAAATATCCACACGATAAAGCCTCTGGATGAGGAGCTTATAATTGCGTCGGCTAAGAAGACCGGTAAGGTTGTAACAGCTGAGGAACATTCAGTTATCGGCGGCCTTGGTTCAGCTATATGTGACTGCCTTTCAGAGAAGCTTCCGACACCTGTTAAGAAGATAGGTATGCAGGATGTGTTCGGCGAATCAGGTTCAGCAGCAGCTCTTATTCACAAGTATCAACTGGACGCAGAGGGAATTTATAACCAGATTAAGGAATTTCTTAAGTAATAAGATTGTTTCCGATATAATAAAGAAGTCATTTATCATGACTTTTTAACGATAAACACCTGTGATCAATGGTTTTGTGTTAATC
Source organism: uncultured Lachnospiraceae bacterium (assembly GCA_946623875.1). Classification (GTDB taxonomy): domain Bacteria; phylum Bacillota; class Clostridia; order Lachnospirales; family Lachnospiraceae; genus UBA2868. The sequence goes on from CAMORO010000026.1 coordinate 28,275, forward strand.
ACAGGTGTTTTATACGTATTGCAAATGCTGTTAAAAAGGGAATATAAAGAAGGTATGAGGACTGACAGAGGAAAGATCATAAAAAGCTATATTGATGAGCCGTTTACAGAAGTAAAAGAACTGTCCGGTGGCCATATTAATGATACTTTTCTTGTTAAGGCACATGGATATTATGTTCTGCAGAGACTGGATAAGAGGCTTTATTCAGGTTCTATTAAGGAAATAGGGCATAATTATCTGAAGTACAGGAAAGCCTGTGAGATAATAAATTCTGACAGGAATGAGTGGTTATGTCCCGAATGGATAAGAAACAGGGAGGGCAGCTTCTTTTATACGGACAATAATGGAGACATATGGCGGATGTACTGTTATGTTGAGGGTGACGTGTTTATTGAAAAAAACGATGCATCCTCTATATATGAAGTGGGAAGAGGTCTCGGAAGGCTCCACTGTATTCTGAATGAGTGTGACGATATCAGGGAACCTTATACGTTTAGACACCTTCATGATATTGATTTTTACTGTAAGAAGTATTTGGATCTGAAGGCTCCGAATATGAAGAGGAACGAGGCTCTGGATCGCATTATACATGAAAGGATGAAAGAAATGCGGGAAATAACGGTACCTTCAGGATCCGTGATACACGGGGATGCAAAATGCGCTAACATGGTGTTCAGGGGAGGGAAGGTTGTCTGTTTTATTGATACCGATACTATAATGCAGGGTTCTGTCTATGATGATCTTGCTGACTGCGCAAGGTCCTGTTGTATTGATGAGAACGGTAATCTTGACAGGGAACAGCTTGACGGCATGCTGAAGGGATACGAAGCAGGGTGCGGGAACCGGCTTACTATGCCAGATCGGGAGCTGCTTATCGGAAATATCGAAAAAAACAAGTTTGTTCTTGGGCTCAGGTATTATATCGATCATTTGCTGGAAGAGGGATATTTTACCGAGCAATACAGTGGACAGCGGGAGAAAAAGGCGGTAAAACTGTTGTCTTCAATTCTTTGATTTAACAAATTGCATATCCTTTTTGCCATATTTCTCTTTTTGTAGTATCATATCAAGCGGTACTTATTTCAACACACAAATTTCAATATGGCACAGATTAATGAATATTTTAAAAATAAATATGACGGAGACCAGTCGGAATTTAAAGAAAAGATAAACAGGCACAGGAGGTTTATCTTATACAGGATCCTGGCTTTGGTTATAGTTACGGCATTAATAGGTATCGCGATGTATCATAACTATAAGACTATGATATATACGGATTATGCCGTCCTGCGTACTATGGAGTATCAGGAGTCTTCCACGGCTTCTTACCTTAGATTTAACAATAATATAATAAGGTACAGTTCCGACGGTATATCTGCCTTTAACATGGACAATGAGATGTTGTGGAACCAGCCGTTTCAGATGCAGAATCCGATAGTTGATGTTTGTGGGGACTACGTTGCCGTGGGTGATTATAAGGAAAGCAAGATTTATGTACTTAACAGCAGTGGTCCGCAGGGTGAGATCGATACAACATTACCGATACAGAACCTTTGTGTGTCCGGAACCGGAAATGTTGCCGTTATCCTTGATGAGGGTGATGTAACATGGGTAAAGCTGTTTAATAAGGAAGGACAGAATATAGCAAATGACAGGACGACTATGGATAAAAGCGGTTACCCTGTGGCAATAGCGATATCGGATGACGGTATCATGCTGTGTGTTTCCTACCTTATTATAGACGGAGGTTCACTGACATCTTCTGTTGCTTACTATAATTTCGGAAATGTCGGACAGAATGAGATCGATAATCTGGTGTCCGGATACAATTTTAATAATTCGATTGTGTCATATGTTGATTTTATGAACGAGAATACATCGTTTGCCATAGGGGACAACAGGCTTGAAATTTTCAAGGGTTCGCAAAAACCGGAGAATGTTTTTGAAACGGAGATTACAAATGAGATACGGAGTGTCTTTTCCAATGAGAATTATATAGGTCTGGTGTATGCGGAAGGAAACAGCGATAATCCGTTCCATATAGACGTATATAATACCTCCGGTGATATAGTATATTCAAAGGACTTTTCACTGAATTATTCCGATATAGTGTTTAACAGGGATCTTGTGATCATATACAACAGCGAGGACTGCGTTATATACAATATGGATGATGTCGAAAAATACAGAGGCAAATTCAAGGAAAACATAGTTAAGCTTGTACCGACAGATTCGGTAACCAAATATTTGCTGGTATCGGGTACAAGAACAGAGGAAATACAGCTAAAATAGTATGTTCCGGGGAATAATCATTAATGAACGTAAATTGGGTAGTGATCATAGTCGTATTGCTGTTTGCATGGCTTATGATAAAGGGGTATAAAAAGGGATTTCTCAGAATAGTGATCGGATTTGCAGGCACCGTTGCAGTTATGTTCGCAACACTTATCATTGCACCCGGAGTAAGTAAAAGCCTGATAAACAATTCAGGAATATACAGTGATATAGAGTCAAAAGTATCAGAATCACTTAAAAACAGAGCAGGGGATACAGAAGATTTGGTCATACCGGAGTTCCTTAAGGATGAGGCTCTGTCAGATGCGGGATCTGCAATTTATCAGATGACAGTTTCCGCTGTCGTAGAACGCTACATTGCACCCTACATGGCAAGACTTATAGTTAAGACGGGTACATTTTTGATCATATCGGTGATATTGTCATTGCTGCTTCAAATAGTGCTTAAAACCTCTGATATGGTCGTGAAATTACCGGTTTTAAAGGGTGTAAACCGGATACTGGGTATGGCTGCAGGTGGTTTGGAAGCCCTGATAATAGTATGGGTGGCATTTTCGGTTATAATAAAGACGTAGTGGATATAATCACGGTAATCGGGTTAAGATTTATTCAGCATTTATTCAGAAAGTTGATACAGAAAACCTAAATAATTGTAGTTCATGAGCCAATCTTCCACTATATATTGTGGGAGATTTTTTAATTGATTTTTTTATGGAAAAAAAGTGAAAAAAAGCATTGACAAGGCAAAATCCCAATGATATTATTATTAAGCTGTCGCACGGGAAAAGGCATGTAAATGCTGATTGCCCAAGCGATAAGCAGAATATCGCACCTTGAAAATCTAATAGTATAAACCATCCTTGAAAATTTCAAGAAATCATTT